>JAYQQG010000011.1:0-38942 GCA_038145765.1 Verrucomicrobiales bacterium | reverse complement strand
CCTCAGTGCCTCCGCGTGAGAATCATAACGCACGCGGAGGCGCGGAGGCGCGGAGATCTTCTTAATTGGCCCGGAGGGCCAACCGAAAATAGCCCAGCACTTCAGTGCTGGGTGTCGCATCCGGCAAACGGGAAAGTCCCGGAGGGACGACTGGAATCGTCTGCAATCATTCAGCCGTCCCTCCGGGACTTCGTTTAGACCCGCTGATTTCCCAGCACTGAAGTGCTGGGCTAAATTCAGCCGTCACTGACGGGACTTGCTTTGGCGCATCAAAACGTCCGGCCCTGCATGTTGGCGCGGCATTCCTTGCGGTTGCGCGCGAAGCGTTCCAACTGTTCCTTCAACCGGGCATCCGCCGCGGCAATCTGTTTCTGATCGCCATTGGCACGTTTGATGGACTTCGCATGATTCTGCCGCGCCATCGCCTCGAAACGGTCCAGCTCGGCAAACCGCGCCTTGTACACATCCTGCACATCCTCCGCGTTAATGGAGTCGAGGTAGCGCGACATTACCGTGCGCAGTTCCGACGCCTTCTCGGGCATGGACTCGATGAGATTCGTCTTCTCCGCGTAATCCGTTTTCACGTTAAACAGCTTCTGCTCACCGCTCAGGTGATGCTCCATGAACTTGTAATCGCCCAGCCGGATCACCGTCAACGGCGGCGCAAAGTAGCAGGGATAATGAAACACAAAGCCCTCCACCGGCCTCTGGATCTTGCCGGCGTTGCCCTTTTCGAACAGGCCCCGCAGGCTCGCGCCGTCGAGATTCTTCGGCAGTGGCTTCGCGCTCCGCCCGTAATCATGCAGCGTCGGCAGCAGATCCCATTGCGACACCGGCACATCACACTGCGCCCCCGCCTTCACGCCCGGGCCGGCCACCACGAAGGGCACACGCAGGCCGCCCTCGTATAGATTGGCTTTGCCGCCGCGCAACGTGCCGTTGGGCCCGAGGCCGCCGCCGTTGTCCGAGGTGAAAATGATAATCGTGTTGTCGAGCTGCCCCGTCCTTTTCAACGCCGCCACAATCGCGCCCAAGCCTTCGTCGCATTCCTCGAGCATCGCCGCGTACTGCAGACGCCAGGAGCTGATCACCTTGCCTTTGGGCATTTCATCAACCGGCAGATAATCAGAGTCGGTCAAATATTTCCCGCGCGGCAGCTTGCGATATTTCTCGATGAGATCCGCCCGCGCCGCATGCGGCACGTGCACCGCGTAGTGCGACACCATCATCAGGAACGGCCGTTTGCCGCTGTGCGCGTTCACAAAATCTACCGAGCTTTTCCGGAGCGAAGCCATGCGCTTGGGGTTATCCGGCGGCAGTTTCGTGCGGTTTTTCAGGCTGATAAAATCGCCATGATAATTTCCGTTGTCAGAATGTTTTTCGAGCTCATCGGTGACGTCGTAGCCGATCGTTTCCATCCGCTCATTGCCCATGCCCTTGCCGAAATGCGCGGTGATATAGTTCGGATCCGCCGCTTTCACCACGTCGGCCAGCGAGGTTTCATCCTTCCACTCCAGCTTGCGCTGCAACGCCAGCACATCATGCACAAACGTGTACCCCAGCCGCCCGGGCGTTTTGCCGAACTGAATGCTCTTGCGCGATGGCGTGCAGGTGGGTGCCGGCGCGTAGGCATTGGAAAACTTCATGCCGCGCCTGGCCAACGCCGCCAGATGCGGGGTCTGATGAAAATCACTCGCCGAATTTGGATCACGCTCCATCATCCGCACCGACGTATCCGCCCAGCCCAGATCATCGACATAAAAGATCACGAAGTTCGGCCGCTCGGCGGCATTGACCGCCAATGTTGCACAAAGGAAAAATAAAAATGTGCGCATCATAGAATCGATTATTGTTGGCCTATTTTTAAACAAGTCAGCGTCCCCGTCGCGTTGCGGCAATAGATCCGGCCGTTGGCGATCACCGGGCTGGTCCAGCATTTGCCTTTCATCACCGTTTGGCGCAGGCGGAGTTTGAACTTTTCAGGGGATGCCTCGAAAATCGTTAGGATGCCTTTGTCAAAGACGATGACCTCGTTCCCCGCAGCAACCAGTCCGCCGCTGCCGTAGCCTTCCTCGCTCCAGAGGGTTTTGCCGGTTTTTATTTCGGTGCAGACCAGTTCCGTCGGCCGGTGCGTGGTGCCGTGGATCGAATACACATGCTGGCCGATGACCACGCCGGGATTGAAATACCATCTCAAGTTCCGCTGCCGCCATCGCTCCACGGGTTTGCCGGATGAAAGATCCAGCAGTCTCGTGCCGATGCTGGAGGAAACGAGCAGTTGATTATTACCCAACGCAATCGGATCGGCGGCATTCACATCGCGGCTGGTCCTCCACGGGTAAGCCCATTTCGCGGCGCCATTTTTCAGGGAAACTCCCATCAACGATTTGGCCGAAAAAAACAAATGCTCATCGCCCTTGAACGGAACCATCGTCGCATACCCGGCCGTTTCCTTGGACGGCATCCACCGGGTTGCCCCATCCTTTTGATTCAACGCAACGCCTTGCCGCCCCACACTGAGGATCACCGTGTCCCGATAAATAAACGGCGATCCTGCAAAGCTCCATTCCGGCAGTTTGAAATCGTGGTCTTTAACCAAGTCTTGGCCCCAAATCACCTTGCCCGTTTCGAGGTCGAGCCGAAACGCATGCCCCTTTTTGCTCAGCGTGTAAACCGATCCATCAAAAATCGTCGGCGTACTCCCCGGCCCGCCTTCGTAGTAAAGCGGATCGAGCGGACAATCATAGGTGCGCTTCCAAAGCACCCGCCCATCGGCCGCGTTCAGGCACCAAACCGTGTCCTTCCCCTTCGCGTTCCCCATCGTCACCACCCGATCGCCTACCACAGAAACCGTGCAAAACCCAATGCCCACTTCCGTTGTCCACGCAACCGGCAATGCCTTGGGCAAGTCCCGCGGAAGCGTCTCCGCGGAGATGCCGTTGTATTTAGGCCCCCGCCAATTGGGCCAGTCCCCGGCGCTTGCCGAAAAGCCCAACCAAACTGCAACGAAAAAAATCCCCACATGTTTCATGAACCAAATTCGACGCAATCCCGCAAAGGCTATTTCAATTTACTGACGTATTTTTACCCACGAACGAGAGGGGTTGTTTTTTGGCTCTCATATCGGGATTTCTGGAGGCCGCCCTCTTCAGTGCGTAAACAGATCAGCCTCTTCAGGCCTGCGATATACCCATTTTAAAGCGGGATCAAATTGGACTTTCAGTTCTGCTGCTTGCTGATCAACTTTGGATTTTTTTTGATCATCTCTTTTGAGAGTGTCTCGCCTTTGGTGATTTGATTTGGAGTCATTTCCTTTTCAAGAAGCAATTTGAATTTTGCAGCACCTAGATTCCCATTGGCATAAGCAATTTTAGCCCAAGCATAAGCAGTCACAAGATCTTCTGGCACCCCATGGCCTACTTCGTACATACCCCCAATGTTGTACTGCGCATTTGCGTTCCCTTGTTCCGCAGCTTTGCGATACCATTTCACTGCTTGCTTGTGGTCTATCAGCACCCCTTCACCACTCCAGTACATCGACCCAAGGTTATATTGCGCAACTATATCTCCCTTTTCTGCCTTTGCCTTAGTTTCAAAAAACTTCTTTTTTGTCACCGTGGAGCATGCCAGCAATACCATACAAATACAAATGGTCGGCAAAGCCGTGATTATCGTTTTCATATTTGGATTCATGGCGTTTTGTTATTTAAGCTTTTGGTAAATTCCTCAATTTAGACGTCCGACGCATCAGTTTTTAAGAGGGACTTAAAGATCATTTTCTTTGAGGGGGTGTAAATTTTTTGGGATCAGCGTTTTCCAACACTTTAACTATATTAAATATCCAATACACTTTGTTGGAATCACGGTAATGATAGCCGTCTCCGATTGGCTCAAAAGTTTCTGGATCGGCAGCTTTAATAATATGACCAGAGAACCACACATTGTTTGCATCTTTCCAAACTCGACTAGTAAAAACTTCGGTTGTAAGGGGATCAGCTTCTTGTACCTTTGAGTCCCTTTGCCAAACATGATTTTTATCTTTTGCTAGGGAGAAGCCAAGAACTTCAAAACTTTCGGAATCGGCTCCATCAATTTCTACGACCCAGAACTGTTTCCCGCCTCTTATCCATTTGTAGTATACTTTGTTTTTGTCCCTACTATATTGATCACTTAATGGCCTGAAACTCACACTGTCAACATCCGTTGGGATTGTTAGATTTCGATCAAGGTGTTTCCTTAGAAAGTCAATGTCATGAGGTATAGTTAAATCGATTCTCTTTCCTCTGTAGTAAACAAATTCTTTGTCACGACTATAGTAGTATCCTAGTTCTTCATGATTTTTTGGAATATCAAATGACTGATCATTGAGGCACCCGTTACTTATCAGAGCAATTAATAGGGAAATCGGTGAGAATAATTTTAAGGGTATCATTGAAAAATGCTCAAGGTGAGGCTGTAATATCTCATCCGATTATTGTTCGGGGGAGATATTAATTAAGCTCTTTAGAGCGTTATACGTGGGCGATGTTACTCAAGTTTAGTGACATACGCATAAAACGCGCCCATGGGCGTTCCTTCGGCATCGGTGAATTTGGCCCAGAGTTCGTCGCGGCCGGGCTTGAGCTTGAGCTTGAAGGTGATGCTCTTGGCATTGGGTTTCAAAGGCAACGTGAGTTCCTGGCCGCCAAGCTTAAGGTGGGCTTTGACGGCGGCGAAGGGTTTGCCCGGCACCGCGCGGAAGGGGGTCACTCCGGGCACATCCGCGCCGGCGGGCAATGAAGCGCCAATCGCCTCGTCGGCTTCCTTGGGCCAGCGGCGCAGTTCGACGGTGTATTCGCCGGCGGTCTTCACGTCCACCGCCCAAAAGCCGGTGTTGCTGGGTTTCTTTTCGGCGTTGCGGATGTGGCGTTGGTTCCACGGGGTACTGCCGTTGGCGATCCAGTCGTGGCAGGTGAGCGTGACGGGGTTGGCGAGCGGCGCGTTGGCGCCAAGGTAAATGGCAGTGGGTTGGCCAAAGGTGGGCACGATTTCCTCCCACCATGCGTCGTAGAATTTGGTGAGGCGCGCGACGACCTTGGGGTTGTCGGCGGCAATGTTTTTCTTTTGGCCGGGATCGGCCTTGATGTCGTACAGCTCCTTGCCGTTCACCAGCCGCCATTGATCGGTCATCACCGCGCTCTTGCGCCACTTGATGGGATCGCGCACGCGCTGGCTGTCGGTCACGAGAATGCGATCAGGCCAGTTCGTCACTTCATTTTCAATGAGCGGACGGATGTTCACGCCATCAAACTTCACGCCCTTCGGCGCGGGGACTTTGCAGTAGTCAATGAGCGTGGGCACGACATCAACATACGAGGTGATGGTGTCCACGTCGCGACCACCGGTGAGGCCGCCCTTGGGCCAATGGATGAAGAACGGCACACGATGGCCTCCGTCATACTCGCTGCCCTTGCGGCCGCGCATGCCGTTGTTGTGAATGTTCGCGCCGCTGGAGGTGCCGTTGTCCGTGGTGAAAATGAAAATGGTGTTCTCAGCAAGGCCTTCCTTTTTAAGGAACGCGCGCATGGCGCCGACATTGTCGTCGATGTTGGCGATCATGCCGAGGAAGTTGGCGACGTTGACACCCTGTTTCGCATACGGCTTGGCGTACTTTTCCGGCGCATGCATCGGGCCGTGCGGGGCATTGGTGCAGAGGTAGACAAAAAACGGCTTGTCGCTGTCCTTCACCTTGGTGATGAAGCGCTTGGCATAATCAAAAAACACATCGGTGCAAAAGCCCTTGGCCGGCACGGCTTTGCCGTTGTGAAAATAGGAGCCGTCGAAATAGGCGTTGTCCCAAAAATCAGGCGTCTGCCCCACGCCGCCGCCGCCATGGCGCAGCACCTCCTGAAAACCGCGATCCTCCGGGCGGTACGGATAGTTGTCGCCCAGATGCCATTTGCCGAACATGCCGGTGTGATAGCCGCCATCGCCGAGAATCTTGCCGATGGTCACCTCGTTATGGCGCAGCATCGACCGCCCCATAATCGTGTGCCACACGCCGGTGCGATTGGTCCAGTGCCCTGTGATCAGCGCCGCCCGCGTCGGCGAACACGTCGGCGCCACGTGGTAATCCGTGAGCCGCACACTGTCCGCATGCAGCCTGTCGAGGTGCGGCGTCTTGAGGATCGGGTTGCCGTGACAGGACAAATCGCCATAGCCCTGGTCATCGGTGATAACCAGCACCACGTTCGGCCGTTTCGCTGCCAGCAGGGGATTCACAAAGGCAAACGCCAACAATACAGGAAGTAGAATCTTTTTCATCGGAACGCCCCGATCAAACAGCGAAACGGCAAACGGGTCAATTACAGACCGAAGTACTCGATGTCGCCATACTTCAACGGAAGCTGGGCTGAGTCGTCGTGGCGTTGTTGGGCGCTCAGGACTCGTTTCCAAGTCTTGAATTCTTCAATTTTCAGCCGATGACGCCCCACGGAGTCGTTGCACTGTTTGGCTCGATTGGCCAAATCGGCATCACCCACGACTACCAATTCGCGATTCATACTGTTTCGGCGTTCGCGGTATTGGAATCCCTTATCTTTCAATCCGGCTTCGGCCTGCTCCAACTCACTTTCCCACCAAGCCAGGCGGGATTGGTGATGCTCAATTCTCTTGCTCACACCGACCACCACCTCGGAAACCGTGAACGGGAATTCCCAATGATCCCGGTTTTTGTGTTCCTTGTTTTCGTTACTGCTCCAACTCATTGTGTCCTTTTGTTTGAGGTTAAACCGCCGACCAACTTCAGCCAGCGAACGGACACTATAGCACATAATTCAGGACAAAACCTGTCCCACCCCATTCCGGTTGAATCACCCCTGAAAATCGCTATTTCTTTGGCTTTTTGCGGTCAGGACGACGAGGGGCACCTTCGAGATAGCTGGTGCGGCGGACGACTTCGCCGCCTTTGAATTTGAGGTCCAGTTGGGCGGGATCGAATTTGTAGCCTTTGTAATCGCGCAAATAGACGACGGCGTTGAAGGTGAGCATGAGTTCCTGCTCGGTCTTGGCGGTGTTGAGGACGCCGAGCAGCGTGGGCATGGGGTCGGCAGCCTTGATGCTGCCGAGAAACTCCGCGGCGCGCATGCGGACCATTTTGTTTTCGTGGGTCAGCAGTTTTTTGACCAGCGGCACGAGCGGACGCGCTTCTTCACCGATCACGCTCGCGGTGGTGCAGGCCCAGTACAGCTCCATCGGCGGCTTGGCCTGGAGCGCGGTGGCGAGCGGCTTGCGGGCTTTGGCGAACGGCAACAGCGTGAGGTCGGCGATATCCGCAAGGCGATTGATTTCCTTGTGATTAAACCGGCCAAAAGCCACGCCGTCTTTCAGTGCGTGTTGCACCATAAAATTTTCCGGGAAGAAACTGAGGTCGTGAATGTCGCGCAGCTTCTTTTGCATGCGCGCCCGCAGATCGGCCAACACCTCGGCGTGCCGGGGATCAGCGGCGAGATTGTTCACCTCATGCGGATCCGCCCCCACGTCGAAAAGCTGCTCGGCGGGGCGGCGTTGATGAAATTGCATCTGCGCGGCGTTCAGTTTGCCCACCTTGGCTAGCTCGCGCCACTCAGTGAAGGCGAGCATCTTGTAACGGTAATTGTTCTGCAACGCATCCGGATAAAAGCCCTGCAGATTGCGAATGTAAGTGTACTTCCCCTTTCGCAGCGTGCGCACGAGGTCGTACTTTTCATCAAACCGATCGGCGTAGCCGAACACCTCATCGCGCGCGGCCAAGTCCTTCGCGCTCACGTCTTTACCGAGAAACGCGCGACCATCGGCGAGTGCGTGTGGCTTGAGGCCGGCGAGGTTTAATACCGTCGGGCCAAAATCGATGAAACTCACGAAGCCATCCGTACGCGTGCCGCGTTGGTGATCGACGAGGTGCGCGAAATTTTTCGGGATACGCACTACCAACGGCACATGCAGACCGCTCTCGTACGCATACCCCTTGCCGCGCGGCAGCACGCCGCCGTGGTCGCCAAAGTAAAAAATGAACGTGTCCTCGAGCAAACCATCGTCCGCCAGCCGTTTCACGACATTGCCCAGCAAACCGTCGATGATCTGGATGCGGTCGAGATACCGCGCGTGCGTGTAGCGGAACAGCGGCGTGTCCGGGTGATACGGCGCGAGCTTCACCTTGGCCGGATCGTGCTTCGTCTTTTCGTTCTCAAACACCTGCCGCGAAAAATGCAGCGAGCTCTCGTGCGATTGACCGATGGACTGCATGTAAAAGAAGGGCTGCCCATCCGCGCGTTTGCGCCAACTCGCGTTGCGCGAGGATTCGTTCCACAACTGTTTCATGTTGTGCACGAAATTGTAATCCGTCTTGGAATTGTTCGCCGTGTAATAGCCCGCCTGACGCAGCATGGCGCTCCACGGCAGGTAACCCTTGGGCAGATTCGCCATGGCCGATTTGCGGTGGTACTGAAACCCCGCGCGCGGCGCCAGCAGCGAGGTGGCCAATGTGGACCGGGCTACCGAGCACACCGGGCTGTTCGAAAACGCGTGGTTAAATGTCAGCCCGTCCTTGGCCAGCGCCGCAATATTCGGCGTGCTGGCGCCGTAGCCATAGAGCTTCAGGTAATGGATCGAGTTATCCTCGGACACGAGGAACACAAAGTTCGGCCGCTTGGCCGCCAGCGCATCGCCGGCAATCAGCAACAACGCGCACAGGGAAAGAATGAACTTACGCATGGATCGGCCCGATTGAACAGGCAAACGCTGGGAGGGGCAAGTTCCACCTTGCCCCAGTATTGGCCACAAACGGACGGGGTGGAACTCCTTCCTCCCCTATTTCTGCTTCCAGCCGGCGTCACGGATGAATTGCTCATCCTTGCTTTGCCACAAACGCTCCAGTTCCTTGACCTTGCCGGGGAACCGCTCGGCCAGATTATTCGCCTCGGCGCGGTCCTTGGAGAGATCGAACAACTCCCACGGTTGATCCTTGGTCGCCACCAGTTTCCAGTCCGCCACCCGCACGGCGCGGTGGCCCTCGTGCGCCCACCACAGATAATCGCGCTTCACCGTCACATCCTTGGCGAAGGTGGACACGAGACTGCGGCCCGGACCGGCCGGAGCGCCCGGGCCGGGATACGCCTTGGGCAGGCCCGCCAATTCCAGCACGGTGGGCACCACATCGATCACGTGGCCCTGGCTTTGGCGCATCTCGCCGCGGGCCTGGATGCCCTTGGGCCAGTGCGCCACCAGCGGCGTGCACGCGCCACCCTCATGCACCCACGTTTTGTGCATGCGAAAGGGGGTGTTGCTCGCGGTGGACCAACCGGCACCGAGGCACAGGTAGGTGAAAGCCGAGCCCAGCGGTTCCTTGGGATCATGCCCGTCACCGCGCACCATCACCTCCGCGCTCGCGCCGTTGTCGGACATAAACAGGATCAACGTGTCGTCGAATACCTTCATCGCGCCCAACTGATCCAGCACACGGCCGATGGCGCGGTCCATCGAGTCGACCATCGCGGCATGCACGGCCATTTTGTCGGCCTGAAAGTTTTGTTGTTCCTGGGTGAGCTTGGCCCACGGATCCGGATACCGCACCTCGCCCGGGCCGAGAATTTTATAGGCGTCCGGAAAATGATACGGCGGTCCGACCTTGCCTTCCACCGGCGGCAACGCGCCCTGCACGAGGCCGAGTTTCTTTTGGCGCTCCCACCGGGCGGCGCGAATTTTATCCCAACCCTGCCGATACCGCGCGCGGTATCGCTCGATATCCTTCGGCAAAGCGTGCAGCGGAAAATGCGGCGCTGTGAAAGCCAGAAAATGGAAGAATGGTTTATCACGATGCTTTTGCTGATGCTCCTTGAGCACGGTGACCGCGTGATCGGCAATGGCGTCGGTGGCGTAAAAGTCCGGACTGATCGGCGTGGCCGGCTGGCGTTGGTCATCGAGGAAATGAAATTTCAGCCGAAAGAACCCGTGGTTGTTAATGTAGTACGAGCGATCAAACCCGTTGGCCAACGGCATGCCGTCCACGTGCCATTTGCCGGAGTGATAGGAGCGGTATCCGGCCGGCTTGAGCATCGCCGGCAACAGCCGCGCCCACTCCGGCCGATTGGCCCGCCGCTTACCGCCCGAATGATCGCGCCGCACCTGCTGCGCGTAGTAGCCGGTCAACATCGCCGCCCGCGTCGTCCAACAACGCGCCGTGTTGTAAAACTGTGTGTACCGCAGACCGTTCTTTGCCAGCCCATCCAAATGCGGCGTCGCGATCTCTCCGCCGTAACAGCCCAGATCCGAGTACCCCAAGTCATCGGCCATGATCACCAGCACATTCGGCGGCTTGGCATGAGCCCAGTTGAGACACAGCAACAAAACAGCAAACAAACGCATGAGGCGATGTAAGCGGCAAACTGCGGGAGGGGCAAGTTCCACCTTGCCCGAAATCCTCACGCGGAGCCGTAGAGACGCGGAGAATATTAAATCGGTTTCTCCGCGCCTCCGCGTCTCTGCGTGGGATGAAAACAGAGCACAGCTTGCCGCATCGACTGACCTGTGCGAATCTCGCTGCACCATGAAACGCATCTTGGCACTGATGATTTGCCTGCTCGGCGTGCCCGCGCAGGCGGCGGAACCGACGCAACGCCCAAACATTCTCTGGATTTATCTCGAGGACGTCAGCGGGTGGTTCAGTTGCTACGGCGAAAAACTCATCGAGACGCCGAACATCGACAAGCTCGCCGCGCGCGGCATTCGGTTCGACCGCTTTTACACGCCGGCCGGGGTGTGCTCCGCCACGCGCTCGAGCATCATTGTCGGCGCGATGCAGACGACCTTCGGGATCCACAATCATCGCAGCGGCCGGCCGACCTTTCGCGGCAAAAGCATGGGCAAGGAGTTTGATGACATCCGATTACCGAAAGGCGTGGAGCCGGTGCCGGTGATGATGAAAAAGGCCGGTTATTTCACCTTCAACCAATCCGGCAAGGATGATTACAATTTCAAGTGGAGCCACGAGGAGTTGTACAGCCCCAACAGCCGGGCAAACCTCTGGCGCAACCGCAAGCCAGGCCAGCCGTTCTTTGGGCAGATCCAGTTGCGCGGCGGCAAGCTCGGGGGGCGCGCGCCCAAGAAGATCGACCGCGCCAAGGTGCCCGTGCCGCCATATTACCCAGACATCCCGCTCGTGCGCGAGGAAATCGCCCATCACTACGATTGCCTGCTCAAGACCGACGAACAAATCGGCGACATCCTCGCCGAGCTGGAAAAAGACGGCCTCACGGAGTCCACACTCATTTTCTGTTTAAGCGATCACGGCTACAAACTGCATCGCCACAAACAATTCCTCTACGAAGGCGGCATCCGCATGCCGATGATCGTCGCCGGCCCCGGCATCAAAGCAGGCCAAGTGCGCAAGGATTTGATCAGCGGCATCGACATTGCCCCCGCCAGTCTTGCTGCCGCCGGCATGGCCATTCCCAAGCACATGGAGGGCGCTGATTTTTTGGCCAAGGATTATCAGCCCCGCCAATACGTCACCGCCGCGCGGGATCGCTGCGATTACACCATCGAACGCATCCGCGCCGTCGTCACCCCGCGCTACAAGTACCTGCGCAACTACCTCACCGACCGCCCTTTCATGCAGCCCAGCTACAAGGATCCGTGGCCCGTATCCCAAGCTTTCCGAAAAATGATGGCCAACGGCGAGATGAACGAAACGCAGCTCATTTTCTTCGGCCCCAAGAAAGCCCCTGAGGAACTGTACGACCTCGCCAACGATCCGCACGAGATCCATAACCTCGCCAACGACCCCAAGCACCGTAAAGCCCTCGAGCAACACCGGAAGCTATTGGCCGATTGGATCAAACAAACAGGCGACCAGGGCCAACAACCCGAGAGCAACGCCGGCCTCCTCGCCACCCTAAAACGCTGGGGCAACAAATGCGTCAACCCCGAGTACGATCGCGTGCGGGCGAAGTTTAAGAAGTAGCCCGTTCCTCACCACCCAGGGCGGAACGGTTCCGCGCTCATCGTGCCGCATCAAGATCAACGTCGCGAGCTTGCTGCCGGACGGCTGAAGTTGAAGCCTATTATAAAAATTCAACAGAATTACAATATGCAATAATTGCAAATTATGATACCCCCCCGCATGGAAGGAACTCATCCACCGTCACCCGAGGCGAATGCTACGCGAACGAATTTGGAAGAAAAGATCAACCTAGAGAATGGTGTTAAAGGAGGGGGAAATTGGTTTTATTTCATTGCTGCGGCAAAAGGAAAACCTGATCGGGTATTTACCCTCGTTGAAGGCGCCAAGTTGACGTTGGACGGCGAGAAAGCCCAGCTTGCAGCAATCAAACCGGACATGTACATCGGCGGGCGCGCCAAACGTATCTCGGACACCAAAGTGGAGGCACACACGATTAATGTGAAATCTAAAGCGCTCGAGCGGAAAAAACCGGCAAAGAAAAAAGAAGCCTAATCAGCCGTTCGCTCGCGCATTAGGCGCGTGGATGGAACTGGTCATGCACCTCGCGCAGGCGTTTGCCGGCAACGTGGGTGTAAATCTCGGTCGTGCTGATGCTGGAATGGCCTAAAAGTTCCTGAATTACACGCAGATCTGCACCTCGTTCGAGCAGGTGGGTGGCAAAACTGTGCCGGAGCATGTGCGGGGTAACATTTCGGCTGATACCGGATCGAGTGACCCGAGACTTGATGCGCCCCCACAAGGTGCTGGCGGCGAAGGCCGTGCCCCGTTGGGTGAGAAATACATTGGCCGGCGAGCGCGGCTTCACCAATGTGGGGCGGCCGGATTCAAGGTATTGCTCCATTGCCGCGACGGCTGGCTGGCCCAACGGCACGACCCGTTCCTTGTCCCCTTTGCCAATGACCGTGACAAAACCGTCCTCCAAATGCAGTTGCTCAAGACGGAGGTTGCGCAGTTCACTCAAACGCAAGCCGGAAGCATAAGCGAGTTCCAAAATGGCCGTGGTGCATAGCTCGGTGGGTGTGATTTCGACGGGCGGTGTCAGGAGCTTTTCAATATCGAGATCAGACAAGGCCTTGGGCAGCCGTTTCCAGCGGCGGGGCAGAGACAGGTTTTCGGCGATATTGGCGCGAACGATTTGCTCGCCGGCGGCGTACTTGTAAAACGCGCGCAGGGCTGCGATTTGCAGATAAACCGATTCCGGACTGAGCTGCTCAGACTGCTCGCCTTGTCCTTGGGGCGCCCGATGGCGTTCGTGCTTGAGAAACTCCGTGAGATGTTTGCGCTGCACGCTTTCCCAGTCGGCGATTCCCTGCCCTTCTGCCCAGTCCACAAACCGACCCAACAGGGCCGCATAAGTCTTTTGCGTCTGGGCGGACTGCCCCTTTTCGAGGCGGATGTGCTGCAGGAAATCGTCTACCGCGGCGTTCACAGCGCCTGGCCGGTGAGCCGCTCGTAGGCCTCGAGATAACGGGCCTGGGAGCGTTCCACCAGATCATCCGGCAAGGCCGGTCCCGGCGGGGTTTTGTCCCAGTCCAAGGTCTCGAGGTAATCGCGGACGTATTGCTTGTCGAAGGAGAATTGCCCCCGGCCGGGCTCGTACTCGTCCAGCGGCCAGAAGCGGGAGCTGTCCGGTGTAAGCACTTCGTCGATCAGGATCAATTCGCCATCCAATTCGCCGAATTCGAATTTGGTGTCGGCAATGATGATGCCGCGTTCGCGGGCGTAGTTGCGGGCCTCGGTGTAAATTTTGAGGCTCAGGTCGCGCACCTTCTCGGCGGTTTCCTGGCCGACAATCTCCACGGCTTTTTCGAACGAAATGTTTTCGTCATGTCCCTCGTCGGCCTTGGTGCTCGGCGTGAACAGCGGCTCCTCCAGCTCGGCGGATTCCAGCAGGCCCTCGGGCAGCGGGATGTCACACACGGTGCCCTGCTTCAGGTACTCCTTCCAACCGCTGCCGGTGATGTAGCCGCGCACGATGCACTCGATGGCAAGCGGCTTGGCCTTTTTCACCACCATACTGCGCGGGGAGAGATGCGCCAAATCCTCGGGCAAACCGTCCTTGATGCGATGGTTCGGCACCAAATCCTCAAAGCGGTCGAACCAAAAGTGCGAGATCTGTGTGAGCACCTCGCCCTTGCGCGGGATGCCGTTGGGCAGCACCACATCAAACGCGCTGACGCGGTCCGAGGCAACAAACAGGTAGCTTTCGCCCATGTCGAATACCTCGCGGACCTTGCCGCTCTTGACCTTTTCAAATTGGGGGATTTCCAGTTCCAGCAACTCGTTATCGGGCATGCGCGGGAGTATCCGCACGAACGCGCCTGCCGCAAGTGGAGGTAATTCACAAGTCATTCACGCGTTATCGGCATTCTCGACAGCACTCCAACGGTCCGTTAAGCTCACGCCTTGAATGTTCTGGTTACCGGCGGAGTGGGATTCATCGGCTCGCATGTCTGCGAACGCCTGCTAGATGACGGCCACACGGTATGTGCCTTGGATGACCTGGACGATTTTTACGATCCGGCCATCAAGCAAAACACCCTGCGAGAACTCCAGGCGCGCGCCCAATCGTTTGCCTTTGTGCATGCGGATATCACCCAGCGCGCCGAACTCGATGAGGTGCTGGGGAGTATGCCTTTTGATCAGATCATTCATCTTGCCGCCCGGGCAGGTGTCCGGCCCAGCCTCGAGCAACCGGCCTTGTACCAGCGAGTCAATGTCGAGGGCACGGTCAATCTCTTGGAGGCGGCACACGCCCGTGGCATCAAAAAAATCACCATCGCCTCTTCATCATCGGTTTATGGGGTGAACTCCAACGTGCCGTTCAGTGAAACGGACCCCATCTTCAGCGCCATCTCGCCTTATGCCGCCAGCAAACTCGCCTGCGAAGCGCTCGGGCATGTGTATCATCACGTGTATGGCATGGATGTCTGCATGCTGCGTTTTTTCACCGTATACGGCCCGCGCCAGCGGCCGGATCTGGCGATTCACAAGTTTGCCAAACTGATGCACGCCGGCCAGGCGATCACGGTGTTTGGCGACGGCAGCACCTCGCGCGATTACACCTATGTGGATGATACCGTCGACGGCATCCTTGCCTGCATGGACCGAGAATTCGGTTATGAGGTCATCAACCTCGGCGAATCGCAAACTGTTAAACTCAGCCGATTGATCGAGCTACTCGAAAGTGCCCTCGGGATCGAGGCGCAGATTGATCGTCAACCGCTTCAGCCCGGCGATGTGCCGATCACCTACGCCAACATCGACAAGGCGCGCCGTCTGCTCGGGTACGATCCGCAAACCAAAATTGAGGACGGCATCCCGCGTTTCGTCGAGTGGTTCCGCCAACAAAACCCCTAACATGCTCGCCGAGTTCGTTTATTGTTACCTGCTGCGCCCGTGGCCGTTGCGGCAGATTACGAACTGGACCATTCGCCAGCTCTTGCCCAAGGAACTGCAGTTTGGTGAGGCGACTGTGGTGCTCAATCCCCATGATCCCGTGGTCAGTGGCGCACTGCATTTTGGCGTGTATGAAAAAGCCGAGACCCGTTTTTTCGAAACGGCCTGTCGCGATGGCATGACCTTTCTCGATGTGGGCGCGAATATCGGCTACTACACCGCCCTGGCCGCGCGCGCGGTCGGTCCCAATGGCCGAGTGGTCGCCATTGAGCCGGATCCGGACAGTTACCGGTACCTCGAGCAAACCATCGCTGCCAATGCGGTCGGCAACGTCCAATCCTTTGCCGTCGCCGCCTCGGATGCGCCGGCCACGCTGCCGCTTTATATCTCGGCCGACAACCGCGGTGATAATCGCCTCTATGCCTCCAGTGAAGATCGACCAAAAGTTGAAGTGGAAGCCCGGCCGTTGGACGCGTTGCTAAGCGAACACAAAATCAACTCCGTCGACCTGATCAAAATCGATGTGCAAGGTTACGAGCCCAAGGTGATTGCCGGTTTGAGCAAAACCATCACCGCCTCCCCCAACCTCACATTGCTCACCGAATTCTGGCCACAGGGCATTGCCGAGGCGGGCGGGAATGCGAATGAGTTTTTGCAGACACTCCGCGAGCTCGGCCTCACGCTGTTTGAACTGCGGCCGGACGGTTCGCTGGCGGAGTTGACTGATGACGCCGATCTCATCGCCCGCCATCCAGGCCGCCGTTACACCAACCTCATTGGCCGCAAACCCGAATGAACGCTGTTACCAAACTGCTCCGCGAACTGGTTGCCCGTCCCAGCATCAATCCCGCGTTTGTCGATGACCCCGCCGTCAGCGGTGAGGAACGCGTGGCTGAGCTGCTGATCGATCGCGCCCGCAAGGCCGGCCTCGACATTCGCCGCCAACCTGTTTTGCCCGGGCGCAAAAACCTGCTCGTTCGCTTGTCCCCCACCGGCACGGTTCAGCGCCGCATCATCCTCGCGCCGCACATGGATGTGGTCCCTGCCGAGGCGAAACAGTTCAAACCGGTCATCAAAAACGGCCGTCTGCACGGGCGAGGCGCGTGCGATACCAAGGGCAGCATGTCCGCGTTTTTCCAATCACTTTGTGATGTGGCCAAAAGTGGCCCGCGGCCGCAGCACACGGAAATCTTGTTTGTCGGTCTCGTGGATGAGGAATGCAATCAGGCAGGTTCGCGCAAATTCGCTCTGGCCGGACCCCAAGGCGATCTGGCCATCGCGGGCGAACCCACGCTGCTGCAAACGGTCACCGCCCACAAGGGCGACCTGTGGTGGCGGCTGCATGCGCAAGGCAAGGCTGCGCACGGGGCCACCCCGCATCTCGGCAAGAACGCCGTGCACACCATGGCCCGCGTGGTGGATGTGCTCAAAACTGAATACGCCGAGCAGCTGCGCCAGCGATCGCATCCTCTGCTCGGCAGTCCCACCTGTAATGTTGGCGTGATGCGCGGCGGCACGCAGCCCAATATCGTCCCCGAAAGCGCTTGGATCGATATTGACCGCCGCACGTTGCCCGGCGAAACCGGCTCCGGCATCTGGCGCGAGATTCGCACTTTGATGAAGCGACACGGAATCAAGGTGGATTACACCGACCTTAAAGGCGTGGACAGCCCCGCGCTCGAGACGGACCCCAATCTGCCCTTGGTGCAGGAGTTTCTCCAAGCCTCGCGCCGGCGCAAGACGCTCGGCGTGCATTACTTCACGGACGCCGCCCCCATTGCCAGTGGCGGCACCCCGGCCATCGTGTTTGGTCCCGGCAACATCGCCCAGGCCCACACCGCCGACGAGTGGCTCGACCTGAAGCAACTCGACCAGGCCACCGCCATTGTTACGCGCTTCCTCCGCGCCCAGCCATGAGCGAGGACAGCAAAGCCAGTTTTCTGCGCCAAAGCGGCTGGATGGCCATCGCCACCGCCGTCGGTGGCGCAGCTTCGTTTGCCGCCCACATTTTCGCCAAGGACATGCCGAAGGAGGAATACGGCGGCTTCACGGCGATGCTGCAGTTGCTCAACCTCATCGCCATCCCGGCCATCGGCCTGCAGGCGGTGTTCGCGGTGAAAGCGGCCCAACGCAAAACCGAGGCCGATGACTTTCGCATGGCACGCGAACAATGGGCCATCACCGTGGTGGTACTGGTGCTGGCGCTGGTGGTGTTTATCGTAGCCCGATTGAAAGGCGACTCGCTGGTCACCGCCCTGAGCCTCCCCTCCTGGTGGGTGCTGGCACTCACGCTGGGTGCCGGCGTATTCGCATTGCTGATGCCGATGATGTTCGGTGTGCTGCAGGGACGGCAAAACTTTCTGTGGCTGGGCTGGGCACTGTTGTCATTGGGCGTTTTGCGGTTGGCGGCCATGGCGGGTTTGATCCGGCTGCAGGACGAAACCGCCATCAACGGCATGATCGCCGTGGCCGGCGGTTATGTGCTGGCATTCGGCATCGCGGTCTGCACAGCCAAACTGCCGCGATTGGAACCGGCCGAATGGGTGCCCTCGGTGACGCGCATCGACTGGCGTGATTTGGCCAGGCGCTTCCTGCCCTTATCGGTCGGCGGCGGCACGGTGATTTTCATGATGAGCGTGGACATGATTTTTGTGCAGCGATATTTTGAGAAAGATCAAACTGGACTGTACGCCGCGGCGGGCATGATCGGCCGGGCACTGATTTTTTTTGTGGGCCCAATGGTGGCAGTAATGTTTCCCAAGCTCGTGAAAAGTCAGGCGGAACAAAAACCCACTGACGTGCTGCGATTCACCCTGCTCCTCACTGCCGGCCTGTGCGGCGCGGCCCTCGCACTGGGGGTGCTGGTACCGGATCTACCCCTGCGGCTGGTGTACGATGATTCTTTCCTGAAAGTCACCCCGTTAATACCATGGTTTATCGGGGCCATGGCACCGCTAGCCCTTGCCGCGGTACTGGTGAACAACATCCTCGCACGATGTACGACGAATTCCGTGTACCTGCTGCTGGGTGTGCCGATCATTTATACCGGCCTATTGAGCTACGCTGTACCGCAAATCGCCGAGCAAACATCCGGTGGCTTTAACGTACACGCGCATGTGTCGCTGGTGGGGATCATCGGCGTGGTCAACCTTTGTTTCCTGTCTTCCACGGTAATCCTCTCATGGGTGGTCAATCAGGAGGAGCAGCTTCGTCAGGCGCAGGCGCAAGCGGCTGAGAATCCTTCGCCGGACGAGGCGGAGGCGCGTTGAGGCGGAGGTACAACCAGGTTTCCAGCGGACGCAAGGGCCGCAGCCAGTTGTAGAATGGCGAGTGCACCAACCGCAGGCGCACCACGGAGAGAAACATCACCAGCGACACGCGCCACAAGTTGGCGGTCACTTTGGAGCCCAGCTGGTCAGTCCATTCGATGGGCACTTCCTTGATGGTGTAGCCCCGTTGCTTGAGTGACACGAGCAGGTTGACGTCAAACGCCAGATCCGCGATGCGCAGGCTCTCAAGAATTTCCTCCAACGCCTCGCGCCGCACGAGCTTGGCGGGGCATTGGGTATCGGCGATGCCCAGCCAGAAGAGCAGCTCGACAATGGTGTGAAAGCCGCGGCTGAACACACGCCGCAGTTTGGTCTGGCTCTGGTGCAGCACGGAGCCGGGTAGCCAGCGCGAACCGATCACACAATCGGCCTCGCCGGCCGCGCAGTGCTTGATCAATTCATGAAACGCCTTGGCGGGCGTGGCCCCATCGGCATCCACGTATCCGGTCAATACCGCTTCGGCTTCCGTCGCCTTTTTGAACCCCTCGATCAAGGCACCGCCCTTGCCGATGGGTGCCTCGAAATTGAGCGGCTCGATTTCGGGAAATTCCTTAGCCACTTTCTCAACAACACCCAACGTGTTGTCGCGGCAACCGTTGAGCACCACCACCGCGCGGAAGTCGCCCTCGTAATGTTTCCGGAAGTATTGAACGTAATCGCGCAGCACGGGCCCGATGCGTTCCTCCTCATTGTAGGCGGGGATCAGCAGCAGCACACTGGGTTGGGCTTGCGCGTCGGCCATCAGTTCAAAGTGCTGCCGGCGCCTCGCCGGCAGATGTGGGTTGTACTCCAATGCGGAGGACGCTTAAAAAACCCCCTCCGTGCCCTCTGTGTATAGTTTCACATGTCGCATGGGAGTAAACGCAAGGTCTGCCGGCGGGGCGCCGGCAGCACGGTTGGCCCATGCTTTTCATATTAGGCAATCGCATCAGTAGAGGTTCACGGGGTCGATGTCGATGGTCAAGGTCACGTCATCCGGAAAGCTCAAGCCAGCGGCAATGACGGCCAGGTGCCGGCTCAATTCGCTCATGCGCCCGGTGCGCAGCATGAGTTGATATCGGTAAAAGGTTTCGGCGCGCAACAACGGAGCCGGAGCCGGACCGGCAAGCTGCAAATCCTCCAGTGTTTGGGTGAGCGGCTCGATTTGTTTTTTCACGTGCTCGGCGGAGAATGCCACTTTCTCCTCACTGCGCCCGCGCAAGGTCAACATGGCGGCCCGAGTGAAGGGCGGATACCGCAGTTGCTCGCGAAACTCCATCTCGGCCTCGAAGTAGCCTTCATAATCGTGCCGGCGCGAAAACTGGATCGCCGGATGCACCGGTGAAAAAGTCTGCACCACCACCTCACCCTCCACTTCACCGCGACCCGCGCGACCGGCCACCTGGGTGAGCAGCTGAAAGGTGCGTTCGCCCGCACGGAAATCCGCGAGATGCAAACCGGTATCCGCATACACGATGCCGACCAGGGTCACACGCGGAAAGTGCAGGCCTTTGGCGATCATTTGAGTGCCCACGAGGATGTCGATTTTGCCGCGCCGAAAGTCGCCGAGGATACGCCGGTAATCATCCTTGCGCTTAAGCGCATCCGAATCCATGCGGGTCACATTCGCGCGCGGGAAAAGTTTACGCAGCACGTCCTCCACCTTCTCCGTCCCTAGGCCGTGAAAGCGGATCTTCGGCGAGCCGCAGCGTTCGCCCGGGCATCGGCGCGGGGCCGCAGTGCCATGCCCGCACACGTGACAGCGCAAAAATTGTTCGCGCCGATGATAGGTGAGCGACAGGCTGCAGTTCGGGCACTCAGCCACAAACCCGCAATCGGGGCACTGCATCGAGGTGGCAAACCCGCGCCGATTCAGGAACAGGATCGTCTGCTCGCCCTGCTCCAGCCGGTTGTGGATCGCCTCCTTGAGCCGCTGCGAAAAAATCGGCGGCCCTTGATCGCCTTTGGATTTTTCCGTGCGCATATCCTGCACGCGCACCAGCGGCATTTGTTTGTCATCCGCGCGCGAGGGCATTTCCAGCAACTGATACCGGCCGCGCTGGGCGTTGTGATAACTCTCCATCGAGGGCGTGGCCGAGCCGAGCACCACCGTGGCGCCCTCGCGCTGGCCGCGCACCACAGCCACATCGCGCGCGTGGTAGCGGGGCGCTTCCTCCTGCTTGTAGGAATGCTCGTGCTCCTCATCCACAATGATCAACCCCAGCGGCTCCACCGGCGCAAAAATCGCCGAGCGCGCTCCGATCACAATCTTCGCGCGGCCCTGCCGGATCTTGTGCCATTCATCGTGCCGTTCGCCGGCCGAGAGATGACTGTGCAACACCGCCACCAGCGTCTTGAGTGGCCCTGAACTGAACCGCGCCTTAAATCGCTCCACCGTCTGCGGCGTCAGCGAGATTTCCGGAACCAACACAATCGCCCCCTTGCCCTGTTCCAACGCCGCCGCAATCGCCTGCAAATAGACCTCTGTTTTCCCGCTGCCTGTCACACCGTGTAGGAGAAAAGTCGTGCTGCCGGCGCCCCGCCGGCAGGCCAGCGGCTCCCATTCACCCGCACCCAAAACAAACCCCTCTGTTATCCCCGCTTTCCCCGGGTTCCCCTGAATATACTCCCGATAATGCCCAAACCATTTTTCACCCCGAACCAAGTGATCAAAATACTCCTCACGCCAAACCGGCCCATCCCGTTTCAGTTCACGATTGATCGCATGAGCCGTGAACGATTTCCACGAGTGCAATATGGCTGAAAGCTCGTGGCCTTCGAAAGGCTGCAACAGCGCATGCACGTGATTTGGCATGATCACGAAATCGGCGAGGTGATATCGTTCGCCATCGAACTTTCGCAAAGTCTCCTCGAGGACTTGAGCAACCGCCGGTTGTCGCAGGAGGCACTCTCCACGACCAGCGTCCAGCATGGACTCCAATTTTTCTGAAAAGTGCTGGCGGAATTCAGCTTCCGTATTTTCGTCCCAAGGTTTGGGGTGGTGGCTTTTCCACTCCGCTTGAGCAGCGCGCCATTTTTCGATTTCGGATTCCGCGATGGAATCAGCCAAACGGAAAGTGATGAAATAGGTTTTGCCCGGTTGCCGCCAGTGCGGAAGCGTGCCGGTGAATTTGTTGGTTTTGGATTTGGGGTTGAAGTAGGGAGTTCGCTTTGAGTCTGCCGGCGGGGCGCCGGCAGCACTGTTAATCGCCTTCAACGCCGCCGCCTGTTCGGGGTTGAGCGTCAGGGGTTGGGTTGGCACGATCTCCTCATTGGCATAGGGGTCGCGCTCGGAAATCTGCGGGGCGATCTCGATTAGGCCCTTGTCCTCAAGCTTACGGACGGTCGGGGCTGTGGTGCCGGTGATTTGCAACAGCTCCTGCAACGGCAGCGAGCGGTTTTCCTCGATCACCTGATACACCTCCAGCTGGCGCTTGGTCAGTTCATCCACGCCGTCATCGCCCGGCAATAGCCGCACATGCAGCCGCTCGCGCCAGCCTTCCTGCTCTTTGCGCACGGCATCGGGCAGGACACTCTTGAGGGCGGTCTCCGGCGCGCAGCAATAATACTCAGCAATCCAGCGCGCCAGTTCGAGCACCCGCGGCGTCACCAGTGACTGCGCGCCAATGATTTTGGCAATGGGCTTGAGCGAATCATGATCCGATCGCTCGGCCAATCCGGTCACGCACCCGAGCACCTGTCGCCGGCCGAAAGGCACCTTCACGCGCGTGCCCACCTCCACCCGACCCTCCAATTCGGGCGGGATGAGGTAATCAAACTCCCGGCGCAGGGCGATCTCCAATGTCACACGCGCAACCACGCCCCACCCTCGCGGCCTCCGTCCACCGGTGAAAGACTAATGAATTAACAGACCTCGACGCCTCCACAGCATTCGCCTAAAACGGGCTGGTGAAGCTGAAGTTCGTGCTCATTGCCGCCCTGTTTGCCGCGATTAATGTCTTCGGTTGGTGGTGGTGGCGCGCTTATCAGCTGGACCACAGTCAGGATGAGGTGATCATCGCCGCCGCCTCGATATATGACATGGATCCCGCGCTCATTAAGGCGGTGATCTGGCGCGAAAGCCGGTTTAACCCCGAGGCCCGGGGGGCCGCCGGTGAACTGGGCTTGATGCAAATCCGGGATGCAGCGGCCAACGAATGGGCCGAGGCTGAGGGAATCGAGAATTTCCATCACGGCCACTTAATTAACGCCAAAAGCAACGTGCTCGCCGGCACTTGGTATCTTAAGCGAGCGATGGGCCGTTATGGGGCGACCGATGATCCGGTGGCCTTCGGTCTGGCCGAATACAACGCCGGGCGGTCCAACGTTTTGAAATGGAAAAAGAATGAAGCCGACACCAATGGCACGGCGTTTATTGAGGCCATCGGGTTTCCCTCCACACGGGATTATGTCACAGCCATCAAGGCCCGCCGTGAAAAGTATCGGGACATGGTCCGACTGGACTAATCGATCAATCGATCGTGATTGCCATCAGGCTTTCCTGCACCTGCAACCGTAGGCGTTTCCGCGCATCCGGTTCCAGATGACGCGGCACGTGGATCGCCTCCGCCACGCGGATGTCGCACCGGGCAAACGGCAACGGCAGCTGAAATGCATCCCAACTGCGGAAGACTTTTTTGGAGCTGATCCGAGCCGACATCGGCAGAATCGGCAGCCCGGTCAATTGCGCCAGCATCAGCGCACCTTCCTGAATTTCGTATTTGGGGCCCCGTGGTCCATCCGGCGTGATGGCCAGATCGTAGCCACGCCGGGCGTATCCCACCAATTCGCGCATCGCCTGTGCGCCACGGCGGCTACTGGAACCGCGCACCGCTTCCACACCGTGATGATTCACCACCCGCGCCAGCAATGCACCGTCCTGGCTGGCACTGATCAGAGCAGCCCCTCTTCGGGCCGGGTGCGGGCGCATGAATAATTGTCGATATGCCGGCAACGCCAGGGCCAGACGATTATGCCAAAAGAGAAGGATCACCGGACCTTGTTTTTGAGCGATGGCCAAATGTCGCTCGGGATCCTCCAGCCGCAAACGCAAAGTGCATGCCATGGAACGCAGGCAGATATACGCCGCCGCCGCCGCAAGGCGGCCGTGCCATCGGAGCGTTTGGGGGACGACCACGCCGGGCTCTGGCGGGGACGGGCTCATTTGCCTTTCTGCAACGCCGCCCGCACCAGTTCATCCACCGGCTTATCCGGCCCGAGCATGGCGATGGCCGCGCGGATGGCTTCCTGCGCATCCTTGGGTTTACTGCCCAGAGCTTCCAGCGCGGCAATGGCATCGGCTGCCTTTTGATCATCCGAACCGGCGGCCGGTTCCGTGCCTGGAATCAGTGTGGCCTCGTCGCCGAGTTTGTCCTTCAACTCCACCACGATGCGTTCGGCGGTTTTTTTGCCGACACCGTTGATGCCCGAGAGCGCCTTCACGTCGCCATGGGCCACCGCCGCCCGGAACGAGGCGGGCGTGGTGCCGCTCAGGACGTTCAGCGCAATCTTGGGGCCGATACCACTCACATGCCGGATGAGTTGCCGAAACAAATCGCGCTCGGTCTCAGTGCTAAACCCATACAGCACATGCGCATCATCGCGGATGGCCAGATGTGTCAGCAGGGTAACTTCCCCCCCCGGCGCAGGCAGCTTGTCGAAGGACGACAATGGAATCAGCACCTCATAGCCCACGCCGTTCACGTCGATGACCACCTGGGTGGGCAGTGCCTCGGCAAGTTGACCTCGAAGAAAAGCAATCATGCGCAGGCGTTATATTTTTTGGGCGGGGTCGATGGCAAAACGTTTGTTGAGATGCGCAAAAGTCAGAGCCAAAGCCAGCGCATCGGCCGCATCCGGCGCGGGCAGTTCCTCCAGCGCAAGCATACGCTGCACCATTTTGGCCACGGCCAGTTTCTGAGCGTTGCCGTAGCCGACGATCGATTGCTTCACTTTGCGCGGGGCAATTTCGAAAATCTCCAACCCACCCTCGGCCACTGCCGCCATGGCCGCGCCGCGCGCTTCACCCATGATCAACGCCGTCTTCACATTTTGCGCGTAGAACAGGCCCTCGATCGCGCACACGGTCGGGGTATGTCGGCCAATCACCTCCCGCAGAGTGCGGGTGATCGCCACCAGACATTCACTGCGGCTCCATTTGGCCGGACATTTGATGGTGCCCTGTTCCAGGGTGGCCGGCACGCTTCCACCCAGTTGCACCACGCCATAGCCGGTCCCCCGCAGGGAGGGATCGACACCCAACAGAATGGTGTGGGTCAGGGCTTCGGAACCAGTGACCGGTGCCGAGGACGGCTGACGGCCTTCCACACGCTGCTGCATCTCCTCGAATTGGCGGGCGGATATTCCCACGGGCCCATCTTCAGCAGAGCGGACGTTCGCTCAAGCTAATTCGCTTCCCCGCCACCGCTCTTGCCGAGCAGCGCCTGTTTGTGCCGCGCCACATATTCCTCGACGTACAGCAGATTATCCCCGGCGCGCTTGGCCACGGTGAGCAGGGTTTCCATGCTGGACACCTCCTCCAACTGCTCGGCCACAAACCAGTTCAGCATGTTTTGAGTAATATGATCCCCTTCGGAAATAGCCAGATTCACCAGACTGTTGATCTGCTGGGTGACGCGCTGTTCGGATTCCAGTGACAATCCAATCGCATCGCAGGCATCCGTAAATTCCGCGCGCGGAGCGGGCAGTGCCGGAATTTTCAATGTGCCCCCCGCGTCGGTCACATACTTCACAAACCGCATCGCGTGATCGCGTTCCTCGGTGGATTGTTGATGAAACAAATCCGCCAGTTCCGTGAGCCCCTCGGTATCGAAGTAGGCCGCAATCGCCACGTACTGCAGCGAGGCCGAAAACTCGTACCCGATCTGTTCGTTCAACGCGTCGTTAACCTTTTGTCCGATCAACATGCGGACACGCTAACACAAACCCCGCCAACAGAAAATCCTGCGCATGCAAAAATCGGTGACAATCGCTAACGAGACTCAATCCCGTTTAGGAGGTGAATCCCGAATCGTTATTCGGTTTCGGCTGCCGGCGGCGTTTTCTTTTTGGACCAGTTCAAGCTTTCCAGTTGCGCCGCCCCCACCGGCCGTACATTGCCATCCCCCATACCCACGAGAATGCCGCCTTCTTCCGCCGCTGCATTCTTGGCCTCAGCCAATCCGCCGCTGTGATTGAACGGCCCTGCCGATTGGAAGATCAACACCGTATCCGGCCCGATGTCTTCCGCCTTCCAGCCTTTCAAGTTTTCATTAAGCGCGTAGCTGCTGCCTTGAGCACCGGGTTCCACAAAGACCCCCTTCAAGCCCACTTCCGGCAAAATGGCATCTCCCCACTTGGCCAAGTCCGGCATCTCCCCGTGATCTTCCAGATACAATTTCAAACCCAACGTCAGCTCCCGCAGTTGTGTTCTTGGCATGGTGGCAAAGCGGGCGGGCTGCGCACTTTCCTCCACTTCCTGTCCGCCCAACATGGCCGAAGCCATCATGGTCACCGGGATCAACGCGGATTGTTTCACCGCCGCCGAATAGCCCCGACCGGAGGCGCGGCCATCAAACAATAAGCCCTCCGCATCCAGCTTTAACACCGCCAGATGGCCCGAGGCACCTTCTTCATTGAGCAATTGATCGGCCAGGGATTTAAAAAAATTCAATCCTTCTTCTTCCATTCCCGATCGTTGCAACAGGACCGGCACCAGCTGTTTCAAGCCCGCCGCCATCTCCGCCATCGAACTGGCCGTCGTGGTCGCCGGCCTCTCCCTGCCCGCCATGCTCCTTCCCGCCCTTGGCAAAGCCAAGGCCAAGGCCAACCGGATCAAGTGCGTGAATAATCTGGCTCAAATATCCCGAAGCCACTTTGGTTTTGCTCAGGATAACGTCGAGCGCATGCCCTGGCAGTTAACGCCCACTCAATTGAAAAATCATCGATTTGCCGATCGTTCCCAGACTCTTAATATTGAGCGCATTTGGACAAGCCCGGCCATGAAACGTGAACTTCAAACGCCAAAGATTTTGGTTTCTCCTTGTGATCCACAAGCCGCGGTCACCAATGAAAGAATTCAGGAAAACTGGCGATCCTATAGCCCCCAAGGGCCTAAACTACCCCGCCAAGGCCTCAGCTACGCCCTGCATTTGGGAGCCGATACCCAACGCCCCGGGAACATCATGGCTCTGACCCGGAACATTGATGGCGATGATGCGTTGCCATATAATGTCAAATGGTATGGAGGTGGGGATAAAATGATCAAAGTACCGTTTGGCCGCCGCCTGCACGCCGACAGTCCCAACGCACAATTCATTGGAGCCGATCAATCTTCAAACAGCCGTGTGATGGCTGGATTGAACCAAAGCCAAGGCCAAGTTGTATTTTGTGATGGAAGTGCGAGGCAAGAAACCAATGCGGGTCTCCGACACCACTTGGCCAGGCACAAACAATCCCGTGGCGGCACGACCGGCGACGCTTCCTATGAAGGCATCACACGCCCACGACAGTGATTGATTCCTCAAGCTAGGATTTCCTTCGCCACGTGGCCGAAGACGTCGGTGAGGCGGAAGTCGCGGCCGGCGTGGCGGTAGGTGAGTTTTTCGTGGTCGATGCCAAGCAGATGCAGGAGCGTGGCGTGGACGTCGTGGATGTGCATCTTGTCGCGCTCGGCGTAGAAGCCGTAGTCGTCGGTGGCGCCGTGGGCGAAGCCGCCTTTCACGCCGGCGCCGGCCATCCACATGGTGAAGCCCCACGGGTTGTGATCGCGCCCGTCCATGCCGGCGCCCTGCACGGTGGGCGTGCGTCCGAATTCACCGCTCCACAGCACGAGCGTGTCGTCGAGCAGTCCGCGCGCCTTGAGGTCGGTGAGCAGGCCGGCGATGGGCTTGTCGACCTCGGCGGCTTTCTCGGTGTGGCCGGCCTTGAGGTTGCCGTGTTGGTCCCATTGCACCTTGCTGTCGCTGTGGGAAACCTGCACGAAACGCACGCCGCGCTCGGCAAAGCGGCGGGCCATCAGGCATTGCCGGCCGAAATCCTCGGTGACGGCGTTGTCCATACCATAAAGTTTGCGGGTGGCCTCGGTCTCGCCGGTGATGTCCTGAATCTCGGGCATCGAGGTCTGCATGCGGTAGGCGAGCTCAAAGGAATTGATGCGGCTCTCGAGCACGGGGTTGGGCGTGTCGGCGAGGTGATCCTGATTGAGCTGCTTGAGGAAATCGAGCTGCGCGCGTTGCTGGCCGTCGGTCCACTTGGGGTTTTTGATATGATGCACCTTGGCATCCTTGGCCTTGAGGCTGGCGTTGCCGATGGGCGTGCCGCCGTAGTGCGCGGGCAGAAAAGCGCTGCCCCAGTTGTTGAGGCCGCCGTGCGCGAGTGTGGGGCATATGGTGACGAAGGACGGCAGGTTTTCGTTTTCCGTGCCGAGCCCGTAGCCGATCCACGCGCCCATGCTCGGTCGCACGAAGTTATCCGCGCCGGTATGCAGCTTGAGGAGCGCGCCGCCATGGGCGGGGTTGGTGCCGTGGGCGCCGTGGATGAAACAAATGTCATCGACATGCCGCGCGACATGGGGGAACAGCTCGCTGACTTTGTGCCCGCTTTGGCCGTACGGCTTGAACTTCCACGGCGAGGCGAGGAGGTTGCCGGTCTTGGCAAAAGTGACCTTCGGCTTGGCGAACGGCAGCGGCTTGCCGTGATCGCGCTGCAGCAGCGGCTTGTACTCAAAAGTGTCCATGTGCGCCGGGCCGCCTTTCATGAACAGGAAAATGACGCGCTTGGCCCGCGGCCTGAAATGCGGACGCCGAGCCGCCAGCGGATTCTCCGCCTGCAACATCGAGGTCAACGCCAACGAGCCGAAGCCGAGGGCGGACTGTTTGAGCATGTCGCGGCGGGAAGTTGACCCGGTTCTCGGTGCTCGGTGCTCGGTTCTCGGTTGGGTGGTCACGGTGCCTTTGTTTTGTTCAGGTACTTGATGAAAGCGCCAATCTTGGAGCGGGCCAGTCGGGCGTCTTCGTAAAGTTCATCGAATGTTTCTTGCGTGCAGTATTTTTGGTCCAAAGCAATGTAAAGCTGGCTTTGTAATTCGCTGCACGACCGTTTTGCATATTGCAAAAAACGCGAGAATTCCGCGTTGCTGCCGCCATCAAATCCTTCGGCGATGTTGTGCATGATAGAGCCGGATGCACGCGTCATCTGGTCACGCAACGCAAAATCCCGTTTCATTTCACTTTCCCTTGCCATCTGATAAATTCGTTTCGTCAATTGCCGCGCAATCTGCCAGCCCTCAATCTCTTCAAACCGGTCAATTCTCACGTCTCCATCATAAACCGAGAACCGGGCACTGAGAACCGAGAACTATTTAATATACAAAAATTCATTCGACGCCACCAACGCCTGCGCCAGCGCCTGCCAACTAGCCAAGCGATCCTGGGCAAAGTTATTGATGAAAGCCACCGCACGTTCGGATTCCGTTGCTGTTGGCGGGCGATTGTAAATCTTCGCGTACAACTGCTCGGCGCGTTGGGCGTTGGTCAGTTTTTTCTCCTTCAACAATTCCTTCGCCATCGCCCCGGTGGCGCGCAGGACGAGCGGGCTGTTCATCAGGTACAACGCCTGCGGCGCGATGGTGGAATCCGCACGACTGCCATTGACCGTGCCGGGATCGGGAAAATCGAACAGCTCGAAGAGATCGTAAACATGATTGCGAATGACCGGCAGGTACAACGCGCGGCGGTTGCTCTCGTAAGTGGTGGCGTCCTCGGAGGTGTGGTTGAAGACGAGTTTGTAATTCTCGAACGTCCACACATAACCGCCCACCTTTTTGTCGAGCAGACCGGCCAATTCCAGCAACGAATCCCGCAGCGGCTCCGCTTCCAGCCGGCGCAATGGCGCCCGCGAAAGCAGAACGTTGTTGGGATCCGCCTTCAATGCGGCGGGTGAGGCGGTGGTGCCCATCTGGTACGTGGCGCTGGTGAGGATGAGTGTGTTGAGTTTTTTAATGGACCAGCCGTTATCCATAAACCACCCCGCCAACCAGTCAAGCAGCTCGGGATGAGACGGCTGTTCACCTTGGAGCCCAAAATTGTCCGTGGTGGCCACCAGTCCGCGCCCGAAATGCCAGCGCCACACGCGGTTCACCATCACGCGTGCAGTGAGCGGATTCTTTTTATCGGCAATCCATTTCGCCAAGGCCAACCGGCCACTGCTTCCATCTGCCAGCGGCTTGCCATCGGACAACACCTGCGGAAAACGCCGGGGCTGTTTCATTGAGGCCGGCGTGTTGTGGTCGCCGCGCACAAAAACCGGCAGCTCGGTCGCATTACCGTCCATCACGCCCATCGCACTCGGCAGCAGCGGCGGGTTGCCCTCAATCTGCTTCAACGCCTCGCGCAGTTTGGCCAGCTCATCTTTCGTTGCCTTTGGATATTTTTCTTCCGGCTTGGCGGGCAGTTTCTCCACCTGCAGTGAAACGAGCAGTTGCGCATTCGCCTTCTCGGTAAATGCCCCGATCACCTTTTTCTGCGCCGCCACCAACGCGTCATGTTTCGCGCGCAGCTGTTTCTCGGCCGGCGTGGCGACTGGATTCTCGTGCCACTTGGCGATGGTCTTCAGGCTTTCCATCGTCTTGGTGCTCTTGAAAATGCCCGCAAGCGCGTAGTAATCCGCCGTGGGAATGGGATCAAACTTGTGATCGTGACAGCGCGCGCAGCCGAGCGTCAGGCCAAGGAGCGATTTGCCGAGCGTGTCGATCTGCTCATCGATGATATCCATCTCCATCTTCACCTTGTCCGGCTCAGCCAAAACTTTGGGCCCGAGTGACAGGTAACCCGTGGCGATAAACAACTCCCCCCGCCGCGCCGCATCCTTGGCTTCCATTCGATCGCCGGCGATTTGCTCGATGAGAAACTGGTCGTACGGCTTGTCGGCATTGAACGCCGCCACCACGTAATCGCGATACCGCCATGCATTCGCGTGCGCCGCGTTTTCGTCCAACCCGTTGCTGTCCGCGTAGCGCACCACATCCAGCCAATGCCGCGCCCAACGCTCGCCGTACTGCGGCGTGGCCAGTAGCCGTTCGATTTCGGATTTCGGATTTCGGATTTCGGATTTCCCAGTTGGCGGCAAGCCGGTCAGCGCATAATGAATCCGCCGCCGCAAATCCCGTGGAGCCGCCGCCGAGGCCGGTTGAAGGCCGGCCTTTTCAAGCCGGGCGAGAATGAAATGGTCGATGCCGTTTTTCGGCCAGTCCTTGCCCTTTACCGCCGGCAACTCCGGCCGGCCCACCGGCTGGAACGCCCAATGCTCCCGCCCCTTGGCCAGATCGATTTTCTCTGCGGCGCACAGTCCGCCACAGAGGAAAACTGCAAATATTGAAACCGACAATCTCACGGCGATTCAGTCAGAAAAGTTTGGACGCGGCATCCGGTTTTTGCACGGCATTTTTCACCACAGAGGCATGCCTTTGTGGTGAATTGAATTGCCACTACGCCACTGCAGTCCAAACTCTTCGCATGGTCGATGCCACCAAAACTCATATTTCACAGGAGCTGAAGATTGGCAGCCCGTTGATCTCCTGTCGGTACGAGCCCAAGGGGCGGTTTATTTTTGCCGGTGCCCAAGATTATCATATTTGGCGCTGGGAACCGGCCACCGGCAAGAAAGTACAGCTCAAGGGTGCGGATGCTTGGGTGCGTGGAATCGCCTTTACCCCGGACAGCCAAACCATGCTAACCGGCGGCTATGATGGCCGGCTGCTGTGGTGGCCGGTGGAAGGTGAAACGCCTTCCAGATCGGTTCAGGCACATCCCGGCTGGATCATGGGCGTGGCCACCAGCCCAAACGACCAGTTGGCCGCCACCACCGGCAACGACCGGATGGTGAAGATTTGGAAGGTGACCGATGGCACACTGCTGCACACGCTTAAGGGACATGAATCGGTGGTGTACAATGCCGCGTTTCATCCGGACAACCGTCAGCTGGCCACCGCCGACCTGAAAGGTAACGTGTTTCATTGGGATGTGCAGGAGGGCAAACTTGTCCGCCAATTCACTGCCGAAAAAATGCATGTCTACGATAAGACCTTTAAGGCGGACATCGGTGGCGCCCGGGCCATGACCTTTAACACCGATGGCAGCCAACTCGCCATCAGCGGCATCACCAATGTCACCAATGCTTTCGCTTGCGTGGGCAATCCGGCAGTAGTGATGATGGATTGGAAGACCGGCAAAAACCTTATCCAACACCTGGCCAAGGAGACTTTCCGCGGCGTGGCGTGGGGTTTGGGACTGCATGAAAACGGCCTCGTGGTCGGTGCCGCCGGCGGCCCCAGCGGCGGTCAAATTTACTTCTGGAAAGCCGACGGCAAAAACGAGTTTCACAAACTCAAGATGAAGGATACCTGTCGCGACCTCCACCTTGGCCCCGACCAAACCCACTTCGTCACCGCCCATTACGACGGCCACTTGCGCATCTGCAAAATGGCGGAGAAGCCTAAGGGCTAGGCGAGATCGGGCAAATCGTCTCCGGCAAAATCCCATTCGGCCGGATCGGAAAGGAGGGTGACGTCCTCCCGCGCGGTCATTTCGGCTGCAAAGGCTTCGGACATTTCCAGGCGAACCAAATCCAGCGTGTTCCGAATGCGCAACACGCGGGCCTGGCGTGGATCCTCCAATGCCAAGCTGTCCAGCAACGCTGCCAATGCCGCACGGTCATTCGGAAAATGCATGGGCATTTTTGCATTATGCAGCGTGAGCGAGGTGCGCACATTTACAAATGTGCTCTCGGCATCCGTCTCACGGACCAAGCGTTCATGCACAGCATCAGCCAACCCCACCCCGATGGCGTTGCCGTGGGTTTCCGCGGTCAGACCGCGAACATAAATCCGGCGGATAAATGGGGAGACATTTAACGCATTTTGCAGGAGCGTGCTGTAATGATGCGCATGCCGGCCGATCACGTTGGGATCCATACCCGGGCCGCTGATGTTTTTGCCAATTTGATCGACCACCAACAAATCGGCCTCGGCAACCGGCAACTTGGGCAACAGCGCCGCGGCTTCGGCAAACAACTCCGCCTCGCGCGCTTCAATGTTTTCCGGTACCACCGCCTCAATGCGGGCGGTGTCATGATGTTGATGCTCCACCAGCGCGAGCCCGAAAAGAATCGGTGCCTCACGTAACACCACTTGTCCAAGCAGGCGCAGTGTTTCCTCATAACCCCGATGGACGGCCGTCCGATGGAAATTCGCGGCCCCTTCGTGTTTACCCATGCCGACCACCATCATCTTGATTAACCCGCTGCCGAGCGTGCGACTGAAATAATCCGTGTGCGGTTTCACCCGGTTGAGTACCACAATACCGTCAGCCTCCAGTGCCACGGCACTAGTGTAGGCGGGCACGCCATCTGCCGTACGGCCCACCTCGCGCGTGGCCATCGCTGCCTCGATGGGGACATCCATCGTTTCTTCGGTGATGCCGTAATCAGCCAGAATCCGGCGTTGCCCTTCCGGTGTCGCCCCGCCATGACTGCCCATAGCCGGCAAAATAAAAGGCTGCACACCCGCCGCCTTCAGGGCATCCAGTGTGGCCCGGACAATTTCCCGGAAATTGGCGATGCCACGACTTCCAACCGTCACCGCAACCCGCCCGCCAGCCGGCAAACGATCTTGCACCCGCTCCACCTGCGCTGACACCACCTCCGGAATCTCCAGCGGCGCCGGGTGTGGAAACTCCTGCTGCACGGTGAACATGCGGGGAAAGGTCTGGACATCCAAGAGTGACATCGCCGTCATCCAAGGCCAAGCCGCCGCGCCTCACCAGCTTTTTCTTGCACGCCGGGCTCGGGCGGCAGATTCTTTGCACCGAACCTGATCTATATGAAGGCACACGATTCTGTTTCCTCCAAATCCGGCGCGCTTGATCGGCGCGGTTTTCTCGCCTCCACCGCCACGGCCCTCACGGCCACCGCCGCTGCGCTGTATGCCGCCAAAGGCACCCCGCGCGATTGGACCGGCAAAACCCCCACCCGTTATCCGGAACCGGATGTGCTGGTGCTGGACCCTGCCTTCGCCAAATACAAACTCGGCAACACGCCCATCCGCCGCCTGTATACAAACCCCGATATGCTCTGGGCCGAGGGCCCGGCTTGGAATGGCGTCGGTCGTTACCTCCTGTGGAGTGATATCCCTAACAACGTGCAACTGCGCTGGCTGGAGGAGGATGGTCACGTGAGCACGTTCCGTCACCCCAGCGGCAACAGCAACGGCAACACCTTCGACTGGACCGGTCGACAAATTTCCTGCGAACACGGCAACCGCCGCGTGGTGCGCTATGAGTATAATGGCAAGATCACCGTGCTGGCCGACGGTTATGGCGGCAAACCCTTCAATGCCCCCAATGATGCCGTGGTCCACCCGGACGGCGCCATTTGGTTTACTGATCCCGGCTATGGCAGCCTAATGAATTATGAGGGGCACCGGCTCAACACCGGAAGCGTGCAGCCCAACCAAAAGGAGGCCGTCTACCGCATCGATGCCAAGACCGGCAAACTTACCAAGGTGACCGAGGATATTTTCAAACCCAACGGTCTCTGCTTCAGCCCCGATTACAAAAAACTCTACGTCGCCGACACTGGCGCTTCGCACTATGCCGATGCCAAAAAGGAAATCAGAGTGTGGGACGTCGTCAACGGCGTCAGCCTTAAGAACGGCAAAACCTTTACCAGCATGGACCTCGAAATGGAGGAGACCGATGCCAACGGTCAGGTGCAAAAGGTCACCAAAGCCGGCATGGCCGATGGCATCCGCGCCGACGAGGACGGCAACATCTGGTCGAGCGCTGGCTGGGTGGGCGACGGTTATGACGGAGTCCATGTGTTTGAGCCCACGCAAGGCAAGCGCATTGGGCAAATCCTCCTGCCGGAAATCTGCAGCAACGTCTGCTTCGGCGGCACCAAGCGCAACCGCCTCTTCATGACCGCCAGCCAATCGCTCTACGCGGTCTATGTCGAAACCAAAGGGGCGCACATTTCTTAACGGTCCAGACCAAAAAGCATAAAGAGGCAGGGATATATCCCTGCCTCTTTTTTTTGAGATCACACTCGCCGAACCCGCCTTGACGGTTTCTACGAAGGCGGCTTGCTCTTAATTACTTGGCCAAGTCGGAGTTGATCTTGCCCAGAAGATTCCGAATGTATGCCCCCATGCGGCCGGGAGTCACGGTGGCGCTATTGGGCAGGACCTTGATTTGGCCGGCATATTTCGCGGCGCGGTCATCCATGTAATCCAGCGCATTCAAGGCAAGCATGGCGGTGAAAACATCGTTCTTTGATCCGTCACCGTACTTGAGCAACGTCTCCGCCGCCAATGTCACATCCTTGCTCTTTCCATAACGCCCGAGTGCCTCAGCGGCAATACAGGCCACAGCGGGGGATTGATCGTTGAGCGCCTTGCGCAACTCGGCTTGTCCGGCCGCCACGCCACGTTTCTCGCGCATCAAAAGACCCATGGCAGCCCAGTAACGCACCGCACTGTCGGAATCACTCAACAGTTTCACCAAATCCATGGTCGCTTGCGGATTCAATCCGGCGGCAATTTCCGCGGCCTGCTGAATGCGCTCGAGCGGGTAGGTCTTCGGATCCTGTCCCATGTCATACGGGGCACGGTCGCCGCCGCGTGAGTGAATCTCGCCTTCAGGTAGAAATCCGAGGTCGCGAATCTCCAGAGCCTTGGCCTGTTGGGCGGCGCGGAGGCGCCTGAGAATGTCGACGTGTTTTTTGGATCCTGTCAGGTTGTTTACCTCATCGGGATCCGCCTGCAAATCATAGAGTTCCTCGGCTGGCTTGGTTTCCCAGAACCGGCCTTGGGCGGTGTTCAGTTTGCCGGCATGATACAGGTCATGCCACGTACGCGTGGTGGGCGTGGCAAACATGTAACTGATGTATTGGCCGTAGATTTTATGCGGCATGTAATTGCGGATGTAGAGGTAACGCTTGTCACGGACCACGCGCACCATATCGTAGCGTTCATCCATTCGGCCACGAAAGCCGTAGTTGTAGGGCTGCTCGGCCGCGGCGTGTTTGCCCATGAATGCATGGCCCTGCATGTGCTTGGGCGGCTGGATGCCCGCCAGACTCAACAGCGTGGGGGCGAAATCGATGAATCCCACGAGCCGGTCACTCCGACCGCCGGGTTTGTAATCGGCCGGCGCGAGGTGCTTCCATTTCTCAGGCACATACAAAATGAGGGGCACATTAAGCCCACTGTTGTACGGCCAACGTTTGCTGCGAGGCATGCCCGAGCCGTGGTCCCCGTAATAGAAAATAATGGTGTCTTCCGCCAAACCCGCCTCGGCCAGTTCCTTGAGGTTGGCCCCGGCACGGGCATCCATCATGGTGATACGGTCGTAGTATTGGGCCCAATCCTTACGCACCTCGGGCGTGTCCGGATGATACGCCGGTACGCGCACTTTCTTGGGATCATGGATGGTAAACTGTGGATCTATCTTATTTCGGATCTGGCTCTCATGGCTGATGGTGTGGTTGAAGATGGCAAAGAACGGCTGTCCTTTCTGTCGGTTGCTCCAGTGCGCCTTGCGACTGCTCTCGTTCCAAACCTCGCCTTCCTTTGCGAGGTTGTAGTCTTCCTTGGAATTGTTCGTGCAATAATAACCGGCCTGACGCAGATAGGCGGGGTACATCTTGAATCGATCCGGTAGGCGCGTGTTACTGCGCATGTGCTGGGCGCCCGTGCTGGGCGGGTACAATCCGCTGATCAATGTGGTGCGGGCCGGCGCACACACCGGCGCGGTCGACCAGCAGTTCAGATAAATCATCCCTTTTGCAGCCAACGCATCCAGATTGGGAGACTTGGAGTACTTGTCGCCGTAACAGCCCAAGTGCGGCCCGTTGTCCTCGGAAGTAATCCAGAGAATATTCGGCAGCTTCTGCTCCGCGGTGGCGTTGAACGCCACGACCAAGCCCAAAAGGAAAAGACGCATCAATTTCATGAGAGGAATTCGCGCGCACTGTGCCGAAAGCCGGCAATCTTGGCAATCCCACTAATCCTGTGCTGGCCGCGGCGGATTGCCCCAGTGGTTGTCGGGGTCGGCGCCACTGAGGAGAACGCCCTTGGCGTTCCAGCCCTGTGCGGCGCGCACGTAGGCGGGCGCGTAGCGTAGCGTGAGGCCGCAACGGCGGCGATCGGAGTCGTTGACGTTGGAGCCGTGCAGGAGCAGATCGCTATGGATCGAGATTTCACCGGCCCTCAGGCAGTCGTCCACCGGCGTGCCGTATTGTTCGGCATTCTCGACGGTTTGATTGAGCACGTTGTGCTCCTCCGGCGTGCTCTCGCGCCAGGTGAGATAACCGTGATGATGCGACCCGGCGAGGAACCGCATGCAGGCGTTCTCCGTATCGGCATCATCGATCGCCAGCCAAACGGTCACCGTCCGGCTGGGTGTGAGCGGCCAGTAACTGGCGTCCTGATGCCAGGCCACCGCCTTGCCGTCCCCGGGCATTTTGCAAAAGAAATGTGAGCCCCAACCAACCACATCCTCACCGAGCAGATCCTTCACCGCGGCAACAATGCGCGGCTCGGACAAAATATCGTGCACGCGTCCGTGCTCAAGATGCGCCGAGCTGATGCTATAACTGTTGCCGCCGGCGGCCAAGGTGCGGTCGAGGAGGTCATCAAAGTAACTGCGCAGCCCGGTGATTTCCGCTTCATCAAAAATGCGCACGGGCGCGATGTACCCCTGCTCGTTGAAGTGCCCAATCTGCTCCGGCGCCAGCGAGGCGGGCGCGGCATTTTCAGTCGGCACAAACCGAAGGTTCCGTTCCTCGGCGGAAATATCCGGTAGGATGTCGAACTTTTGCCCGGCCATTACTCGTAGATGTGGTGTCCCTTGATCTTGAGCGGGATGCGGTACAGCCCCCAGCGATCCTCCGGCTTTGGCCCTCGCGCCGTAATATAAAGCGTGCTCTTCTCCTTGCCGCCGCCGAAGACGCAGTTAGTCGGCGTGTCGCCGGTGGGAATGAACGCCAAGTGCTTGCCGGCCGGCGAAAACACATAGATGCCGGAAAGCTCACCGCGACCGGCTGTCGCATAAATGTTGCCTTGCTCGTCCAGCGTCATGCCGTCAATGCCGCGGCGATCCGGTCCAATATCGAAGAGGATCTTTTTATCGCCCAACGTGCCGTCCTTTTGAATGAGGAACGAAACCAAGTGATGATTGCCTTTCGCATCACTGTGATTATCCGCGGCGAACACATGCTTGCCATCAAGCGAAACCAAAATGCCGTTGGGCCGTGAGATATCCTTGGTGGCAAGCTTCACCTTGTTGCCGGCAATCAAAAAGATGCCTTCAAAATCCAGCTCGCGATCATCCCCGCCACCATAACGCGGGTCGGTAAAGTAAATGCGGTTTGCCGCATCGATCGCCAAGTCATTGGGCGAATTAAATCGTCTGCCCTGCCAGCGATCCACTATCGTGCGCGTCTTGCCTTTCATTGTGGTGAGGCTCACGCGACGGCCACCGCCATGGGCGCCTTCGCAGGCGATGAGGTTACCCTTCCGATCCATCATCAACCCATTCGCCTTACCGCTCGGCTCACGAAACACCGTCGTCTTCCTGCTGGCCGGATCAAACCGCATGGTGCGCATGCCGATGTCGGAAAAAAAGATGACCCCCTTAGGCCCGAGCGTGGGCCCCTCGGTAAACTTGCCGCCGGACCACACCAGCTCCGCCTTGGCGTTCTTGGGCACGATCGTGTCCTGCGCCGTGGGTTTGAAATCTGCCGCACTGAGCACCACGGCACTGGCAATCAAAAGAGAAAAAATCCGCATGCCCCATTGCCGCAAACCCCCGCCGCCGCGTCAATCGCATTTGCCATGAAAAAACCCGCCGACCCGAAGGCCGACGGGGTGTTTGGAGAACCAACCAAGAGAATACTTGAGAATCTATTTGTAGCCGGCGTTCTTGTCCTGCTGATTTCCCACAGCCCCACCCAGCAGGCCACCCACCACCGCGCCAATCGCCGCTCCTTCCGCGCCGCGCCGACCTTTGTTATGGCCGATGATCGCTCCGGCCAATCCGCCCAATACCGCTCCGGTGGCTGCACCACGCTCGGTATGATTGGCCGGGCCGGCACAACCCACACTGCCCAAGATCATCATAGGAACGAGAAAAAGAATCGCAATTTTATGTTTCATATTTGTCACTGTTCATTCGGTTTAGACACGGGCACGTTGTTACGTACAC
>JAYQQG010000010.1:0-41322 GCA_038145765.1 Verrucomicrobiales bacterium | reverse complement strand
TCATTCGCCGGTGGTTTTTTTGGTTGTTTCCAAAGTATTCCTAAGAAAGAATCCTCTCCGAAGTGGCTGACCCGACCGATCAGGAGTTGATCAACTCGGTACTTCAAGGCCAAACGGCAAGCTTCGAGCCGTTGGTGGTGAAGTATCAGCCTCGTGTGTTCGCCCTCGCCCGACGCTATGCCCGGCGCGAGGATGAAGTGGAGGACATTGTGCAAACGGTCTTTCTCAAGGCCTACAGCAAGCTCTCCAGTTACAAAGGCACGGCCCCCTTTGAACATTGGCTGATGCGAACGGCCACATATACCTGCTACGATTTCCTCCGTAAACATCAGCGCAATCGCGAGTGGAATGCCACGGACCTTTCGGACGAAGAAAATGATTGGTTTGAAAACATGGGCGAAGAATCTTCTGCCCATACCGACCATGCGGCGGCCCGCGCGCTTGTTGATAAATTGTTGGATGGATTGAAGCCCGAGGAGCGGCATATTATCACCCTGCTGGAACTAGAAAGGAAATCCATCCGGGAAATTGCTGATTTAACCGGGCTCAATGAATCCAACGTCAAGGTCAAGGCCCACCGAGCCCGAGACAAAATGCGCAAAGCCGTAGCCCGTTTAACCCTCGAAAAATATCTATAAACCTGTAACGAACCTAGATTTGAAACCGTCTGAAAAGAAGAACATGAAGGATTCCGAAGACATTCTGCGGAAAATGTTGACCGAAACACGCGAAATACCGGTTGACCACGTGCCTTACGCCTTTGAAAAGCGCATTATGGCCCATATTGAGACCATGCCCCAAGCCGCGCTGAATTTCTGGGAACAATGGAGCCATGCCCTCTGGCGCGCCGTCGTGCCCTGCATGGCAGTGATGATCCTTGCCGCCGTCTTATCCCGCCCGGAGGCTGACAACCCGAAACCTCTATCGGCACCTTCAGCACTCACAACCGCTCACGCCCAATCTCCCGATGAGGAATTGGAGGCCATCGTGATGCTGGCCATTGAAACACCGGCCCTCGATTCATTCGACCGCTAGAGGAGTCCGACTCATGGAACAGTGGAAGGCCATTCTTGCGACCCTAATGATCTTTGGCAGCGGTGTGGGTACTGGTCATTTATTGACCCGCCAACCGACTCCCGAAACACCGGTAACGCCGCAAGCTCCCGGCCCGAAATTCCAACCGCAAACCAGCCACCCTAGTCCGACCCGGTCGGCACGGCCCGTGTTTTTCCGTTCATCCGGTTATCTGGACCGCCACTTGCAATTAAGCGAAGAACAAAAAGACCAGATTCAAGAGCTCACCAAGCAAAGCTACAAACGCATCTCTGAATTCGGCAAACCTTTTCGTGACCAACTCCACGAAGAACATCGTGAGTTGCAACAACAAATTCGCAACGTCTTGACTCCCGATCAAGTGCGCACTTATGACAACCTGCCGCATTTCCGATTTAACAAGGAAGCCGGGCGGCCCATCGGCCGTCCGCCCCACCACGGTCCGCCCCACCAAGGTTTGCCCCATCCCTTCCAAAAGAAACCGGTTTCACCCAAACCGGAATCTAATCCCGACAAGGTGGATCAATCCGGTCGCTCGTTCCCCGGCTTGAAGAACGCCTAATCCTCTGGCATCCTCCAGCCAATGCGCGAGTCCCTCCGTGCCTGGCAGGAACAATTCGAAACCTTCGCCCTCGAAGTCATCTTCGGTGAACGCCGGGGCAAAAAAGCCGCGCTGTTGCGAGGAGTTCTCTTCGGTCTATCCAAGGTATTCCTCATCATCGTCAAAGGCCGCCGCTGGCTATACGAAGCCCGAATCATCCGCGATCACCCGTTGGGCGTGCAGGTGATTACCGTTGGCAATCTAACCGTAGGAGGCACAGGGAAGACGCCGGTGGTTGAAAAATTCGCCCGTGTCCTTACCGACCAAGGCCGCAAGGTCGCCATCCTTTCCCGAGGCTATCGCTCCAAGCCCCCGCCCTTGGCGCATCGTTGGAAAAACAAACTACTACTGCAGGAAGAAGTGGTGCCGCCCCGCGTGGTTTCCGATGGCAAAAACCTGCTGCTCAACTCCGATGATGCCGGTGATGAACCCTATATGCTGGCCTCCAACCTTAAAGACGTCGTGGTGCTGACCGACAAGGACCGGGTAAAATCCGGACGCTATGCCATCGAACAATTCGGCTGCGACACCCTGCTGTTGGACGATGGATTTCAGTATTGGAAACTTGCCGGACGCAGACACGACATTGTACTGGTCGATGCCCAACAACCCTTCGGCAATGAGCACCTCCTCCCGCGCGGAACGTTACGGGAGCCCCCCGAACATATTCGGCGCGCCGACACCATCTTCATTACCAAAAGCGATGGAGACACCGCCGGACTGCGAGCGCGCATCCGCAAACACAACCTCAATGCGGGAATCATTGAATGCATTCACTGGCCGCTTTATTTTCAGGATGTTTTCAACCCCGATCAACGTGAGCAGATCGGCTGGCTCAAAGGCAAAAAAGTCGCCACACTCAGTGGCATTGCCCAGCCTGAGAGTTTTGAGCAAAGCCTAGTGAAACAAGGTGCTGAACTCGTCTATGCCAAACGATTTGCCGATCATCACCGGTTCAATCAACAGGAAATCCTGAACACCATCAACCGCGCCAAGAAACGCCGCGCCGAAGTCATCCTCACTACACAAAAAGATGCCGTGCGCTTTCCCAAACTCGACCGACGCGACCTGCCCATCTATTACATGCGTGTGGAAATCAAAATCCTCAGTGGCGCCAAGGACTTTGATGATTGTGTCCGCAAAATATGTTTTCGCTGATGGAAACGTTTCTTTACTACCTCGCCCGCACCATCGTCGCCATCGCCCGTTGTCTCCCCCTTCGCGCGCTGGCTTGGGTCGGTCGGCGGCTTGGCGGTTTGGCTTGGATTCTGGATAAACGCCACCAGACTGTCGCCCGGAAAAACCTCGCCGCCGCGTTTCCTGAAAAATCGCAACACGATGTCACCCAACTGGCTCGTCACCATTTTCAACGCCTCGGCGAAACCTACGCCTGCATCCTTCAAACCGGCGGTATGAACGCCGAACAAATCAATAAGGTCCTCACATTCAAAGGATATGACCAACTTGAATCGATTTTTGAAGAAAACCCCAATGCTCGAATCATCTTAAGCATTGGCCATTACGGAAATTTTGAGCTCTTCGCCTGGATTTCAAATTGCGTCCCCAACGCCCAAGTCGCGACCACCTACCGCGCCCTCCGACAACCTCGGCTAAATGATTTATTACTGGAACTTCGTAATCCATCAGGCTGCTGGTTTTTTGAGCGTCGTACCGACGGAGAAAAACTGAAAGCAGCAATGGCGACCCCCCGATTGGTGCTGGGTCTATTGGCCGATCAAAACAGTGGTGATCAAGGCCTTCCCCTACCCGTTTTCGGCCGAACAACTTCCGTGAACCTCGCCCCGGCAGTATTCGCCAAGCGATATGGCTGCCGGATTTTTCCTTCCGCCTGTTTCCGCACCTCACCCGGCCGTTGGACCATTGAGCTGGGCGAGGAAATTCCTGTTAGAGAAAACGGCAAACGCCGCTCCACTGAAGCGATCACCCGGGATATCATCGCGGCTCAGGAAGAAACCATCCGGCGTGATCCCGCCAATTGGTTTTGGGTACACAACCGATGGAAACCCCGCCCCAAAAAACCATGACCCATACGCCTCAAAACATCCTCATCCGCGGCGTCAACTGGTTGGGGGATGCCATCATGACCCTGCCCGCCCTCGCTCGTCTCCACGAGGCGTTTCCTCAGGCCCAGTTCACATTGTTAACCCACGAAAAACTCGCCGGCCTCTGGGAACATACCGCGCATTTCAATCACATACTCACCTTCGCCCAAGGCGAATCTCCCTTTGTCATCGGCAAACGATTGAAGACAAAATCTTTTGACACCGCACTCATCCTCCCAAATTCCTTACGCACGGCCCTCGAGTGTTGGCACGCCGACATTCCTCACCGCATTGGACATGCCGGAAATTGGCGCAGCCCGCTGCTCACGCAAGCTGTTGCCCCAAGGCCCGAAGCGATTCCCATGCAAAAACGCGTGGCCATTGATGTTGAATACCGCCTGATCAATAAGCTTGGACCTCAAACCTTTCCTTCCGCCGCCCATCACATTTACCAGTACCTACACTTGGCACAACAGATTGGAGCCAGTGACGAACCGCTACCTCCCCGTTTGGATCGTACGCCGAATGCGCCGAAGTTCGCCCACACAGAAAAACCGCGCCCTTATATTGGACTCATTGCCGGAGCCGAATACGGCCCTGCCAAACGCTGGCCCACCGAACATTTCATTGAGACCGCCAAGCAGCTGATCAAGCAACGTAAGGCTCATATGCTCCTCATTGGGGGAATGGCTGATCAGAATACTGCCAAAGAAATCGCCGCCAAACTCCCCGAGAAACATCATACCAATTTAACTGGCCGAACAACGCTGCCTGAATTAGTCAGCGCGCTCGCCGCTTGCGATATGGTGCTCACTAACGACACAGGCCCCATGCATGTCGCGGCTGCTGTGGGCACCCCGGTAGTTGTTCCTTTTGGAAGCACCAGCCCCGACCTCACCGGCCCGGGACTGCCCGAGTCCTCTAATTCGCCACACGAACTTCTCCGCACAACCGCTGACTGCTCGCCCTGCTTTCTCCGCAATTGCCCCATTGACTTTCGTTGCCTAAAGGAAATCAAACCGGCCGAAGCCATCGCTGCTGTGGAACGCGTACTCGATCGCAACCCTTAACCTTCCTGCGGCACGCTTGCCTTCACCCCGCGCCTGCGGTTTACTCGGCGCGTGAAGATCACTGAGCTCACCGATCAATTGATCGCCTCCTACGCCAGCGTGGGGGGCATCAATCATTTGGACGGCACCAACCTGCCTTCCAAGAGCGGCATTGTGGGCCTCACCAACGACCTGTTGCAGCTGCTCTTCCCGGGATTTTTCGACAACAAAGTCACGCATTCCTCCGAGATCAAGATGGAGACGGCGCTGCTGATGGACTCGGTGGCCGGTCGACTGGAGGATGAGCTGGTGAAATGCTTCGCGCATTCGCCGCCCAATGACGCCGCCCAAGCCAACCCACGCGCAGCTGCCAAGGAGATGGCCATTCAGTTCCTCAGTCAACTACCGAAGGTGCGCGAGATTCTCGCCACGGACGTCGAGGCCGCCTTCGACGGTGATCCCGCCGCCAAGAGCGAGGAGGAAATCATCGTCAGTTATCCGTTTGTCGAAGCCATCTCCGTCCAACGCATGGCGCACGTGCTATATCGTGACGGCGTAGCGCTGCTGCCGCGTATCATGACCGAGTGGGCCCACGAACGCACCGGTATGGACCTGCATCCCGGCGCGGCCATCGGCCATCACTTTTTTATCGATCACGGCACGGGCACGGTGATCGGCGAAACGTGCGAAATCGGCAACCACGTGAAGCTGTACCACGGCGTAACGCTCGGCGCCCGCTCCACCTCCGGCGGCCAACAACTCGCCGGCACCAAGCGGCATCCGACCATTGAGGATCACGTCACCATTTATCCCGGCGCCACGATCCTCGGCGGCCAAACGGTCATCGGCACTCACAGCACCATCGGCGGCAACGTGTTCATTATGGACAGCGTGAAGCCGCATTCCCTCGTCATCTACGACGGCCTCGACATGCGCGTGCTGGATAAGCAGGAAAAAAAGAAAGCCAGCGACTTTCACATTTAGTCGCCGGGAGGGCGAGGCTCCTGCCGAGCCGCTGAAAAATGCCCCATCAACTGTCCTAAGATACCTCCCGGCTCGGCGGGAGCCTCGCCCTCCCATGGACCGCCCATTTTGTTAATGGATTTTGGCCATAATCCGGGAGCCGCGTTTAGAGCAGTTCCCGAATCGGCCGGCCTGTGTCGCATAGATATTGCGGACGGCCGGTGGTGTCTTCGACTGTCACAGCGTTGGGATTCAACCCAAGGTGCTGATACATGGTGGCGATGACGTCCTGATAATGAATCGGACGTTCGGTGCATTCGCCGGCGATCCTGTCCGTGGCCCCGATCACCTGGCCGGTGCGGATGCCGCCGCCGAACATGATGGCCGGGGACACGCGCGGCCAGTGGTCGCGCCCGCCCTTGCTGTTCACCTTGGGAGTGCGGCCAAATTCGCCCCACGCCACCACCAGCACTTCATCGAGCAACCCGCGCGATCGCAGGTCTGCCTCCAGCGTGGCCAAGGCATGGTCCACGATGGGCACGAGATTGCGCATGCGGGGGAAATTTTTGGAGTGCGTGTCAAAGTCGCTGATGCTCACGCTCACCACGCGCACACCGGCCTCCACCAGCCGCCGCGCCATCAACAGCTTGCGCGAGGAGCCCGGCCCTTCGGCCGTGTAAAACTGTTCGCCGCCCAACTTGATCTTGGGCGTGTATTGCTCGAGCATTTTCGGATCTTCTTTCGCGAGATCCAATGCATCGGCAAACTTGCCGGAGGTGAGGATGCCGACGGCCTGCTGATTGAAGCGGTCCATCGCGCGCATCATGCCGCTCTTATCCGAGGCGCGGCGGATGCCGTCAAACTGCTGCAGCAAGCCCACCCGATCATCCAGCCGCTCGGCATTCAGGCCGGCGATGAGCTTGAGGTTTACCTGATGGTCCTCGCCGAGCCTCGACAGCTCGCCTTTCATGCCGGTTTCCAGCTCGCGCTTGAACAGGTGCGAGATGTCCGGGCGGAAGGGCTTGTACGCCGGGCCCAGAAATCCGGGGCGGGCACTGTTACGCGCCAAGGGCCGACCTTGCATGAGGTCAACAAACGCCGGCGCGTTGCCGCTGGATCCGAGCAGACGATCCACCACGCAACCGAGCGCCGGACGGCCGCCGATGCCGGCGAGTTCCTTGATGTGATATCCGCTCTGGCACTGGAACCCATCATGCCGGCCGGCCGAGCCGACGAGGGAGCGCAGGAAAACAAATCTATCCGCCGCCGCCGCCATGCGCGGCATCAGCTCGGTGAGATGCACGCCGGGCAGTTTGGATCGGATGCCGGAGAATTCACCGCGCAATTCAGCGGGCGCTTCCGGCTTGGGATCGATCATGTCCATTTGCGGCGGGCCGCCGTCGAGATGGATGTTGATCACCGCCTTGGTCGAGGAGCCTTTGCCGTTTTCCGCACGGAGCAGATCGGCCAGTGTAAAACCGCCCACGCCCAACGCGCCTGCGCGCAGAAAACTCCGGCGCGTCTGACCGTCACAATGGCGGGTGGGTTGCCCAAGAAACTCCAACATTCCGGCGATTAGACTGGGGGAATGGGTGGGTTTGTTCAAGGAAAAGAGATGAGGGAATGACCATTTTTTAAAAACCAAAGCCCAAGGAATTGATCATTGATAATTAAATCAATATCGGGCGGCCCTTGATCGGTTTGCGTAATTCCGGCGGTAGACCGAATTGCTCGTCCACAAAACCGTCCAGCCGATCGCGGGTTTGCTTGGAGAGCAGCTCGTTGAGCTCCTCATCCACCCCGCCGGCGAGCGCCATTGGCAGGCCGTTGAAGACCAAATCCGGCCCGTCACAGAAAGCGTAGTAATGATACTCGTCCTCGCCCTCAATCGGTTTGCCGCTGATCAGGCAATGGGAAATCCACGGGGCAACCTCCGTGCCGTGTTCCTCGAGCAACGCCTCCCCGCGATCCTCGATGTGGTACCGGTCCATATAGGCATTGATGCGCTCGAGCGATTCGGCGGAAAGTTCCTCCTGCATCTTCGCGCGGCACGGCAGGCACATGGCGTACTCAAAAATCACTTCACCGCGATGAAAGGCCTTGTGGATCAAATACGGCGTGCCGTCCTCCAGCAGTTCGCCCTCGCACAGGGTGCATTTGGAAAACGGCCCCTCCTCCGTGAACGAATGAAACGCCTCCGGCACCGCCGTGTAATTCGGCGTGTAATCGAACTCCACGAAGTCATCGTCCTGATGATCCTCGAATTCGTTCTCGGCACTATCCGCGTTGTCCGGCTTGTCGCTCACGCGGCGAGCATACCGAGCCGTGCCTGTTAATGGAATCCCCTTGTCGCTCCAAGCCCCCTCCCCCACTCTCGCGCGATGTCCTCAAGGATCACCGATGAACTGGGAACCCCCGATGCCGCGTTTGAAACGTCGCTGCGACCGGTGGCCTTTGCTGAATTCGGCGGACAGGAGAAGGTGCGCGAGCGGCTAGAGATTGCCGTTACCGCTGCGCAACAGCGCCAAGAGCCGATTGATCACCTGCTGCTCTCCGGCCCGCCCGGGCTGGGCAAGACGACGCTGGCCAACATCATCGCCAAGGCGATGGGCGGCAATTTGCGCGCCACCAGCGGGCCGACCATTGAAAAGGCCGCCGATCTCGCCGGTTTGCTCACCAATCTCGAGGAAGGCGATGTGCTGTTCATCGATGAAATCCATCGCATGCAAAAGACCGTGGAGGAATATCTCTACCCCGCGATGGAGGATTACCAACTGGACATTATCATCGATCAGGGCCCCAACGCTCGCAGCGTGCGGCTGAACCTGCCGCGCTTCACGCTGATCGGCGCCACCACCCGCAGCGGCCTGCTCACCGCGCCGCTGCTCACGCGCTTCCCCATTCGCGAGCGGCTCGATTATTATTCGGCCGATCACATGACGCACATTGTCACGCGCTCGGCCGGCTTGCTCGAGGTCAGCATCGATGAACAGGGCGCGGCCGAGATCGCCCGACGCAGCCGCGGCACCCCGCGCATTGCCAACAACCTCCTGCGCCGGGTGCGCGATTACGCCCAGGTGAAGGGCAACGGCACCATCACCAACGCCATCGCCGACGCCGCGCTGGCCATGCTGGAGATCGACAGCCACGGCCTCGACGAAATGGACAAGCGCATCCTCGAGACCATCATTGTGAAATTCGGCGGCGGCCCCGTGGGCGTCAACTCCATCGCCGCCGCCGTCGGCGAGGAAGCCGACACGCTGGAGGAAGTCTACGAGCCCTTCCTCATCATGGAAGGCTACCTCCAACGCACCCCTCAAGGCCGGACGGCCACCGAGCTGGGCCACCAACGGCTGGGGCTGAAGCCGGGCAGCGGACAACAATAGACCCTCCTGTAAACCAGTGGAAATTAGTGTCTTGGACTGACTTAAGAGGAAAACAGACTTTACAAATGGACGCCTATATGTAAAGTTAACTTTCATGATTGAGCGCCCGCATTGGCAGGATCGTTTGCAACAAGCATGGCGGAAGGCACCGGTGGCGTGGCTGGCAGGCGTACGGCGCGTGGGCAAGACCGTGTTAGCGCAATCGATTGGTGACGCGGAGTTTTTGAACTGTGACCTGCCCAGCAGCGAAGAGCGGTTGCAAGATCCCGAGGAGTTTTTTCGTTCGGTGAAAAAAGAAGTGGTGGTCCTGGATGAAGTGCACCAGTTGCCCGATCCCAGCCGGTTGTTGAAGATTGCGGCGGATGCGTTTCCCAAATTGAAAGTGCTAGCCACGGGTTCTTCCACCCTGCAAGCCACCAAAAAATTCCGCGACAGCCTCACGGGCCGCAAGCGGGAGGTGGTGTTGACGCCCGTGCTGGCGGAAGAGTTGCCTGCATTTGGCATCACTGATTTGCGCGATCGACTGTTGCGAGGCGGACTGCCACCGGCTCTGCTCGCGGAGACTCTCGAGCCTGAATTTTACGGCGAATGGTTCGACTCCTATTTTGCACGTGATGTGCAGGAGTTATTTGGCGTTGGCAAGCGTGCCAATTTTTTAAAGTTACTTGAACTCGTATTGCGACAAAGTGGTGGCTTGATGGAGGTAACTTCAATGGCCAAGCATTGCGGCGCTACACGACCCACAGTGATGAACTGGCTGGATGTTTTTCAAATCACGCAAGTAGCCCGGTTGTTAAGACCTTACTCTGAAGGGGGGCGTCGGGAACTCGTGGCTCAGCCGAAGGTATATGGGTTTGACACAGGGTTTGTCTGTTATGCACGAGGCTGGAATGAGGTGCGCCCCGAAGATTGTGGACAGCTTTGGGAGCATTTGGTGCTGGATACATTGCTCTCGTTACCGATCGGAAAGATTCATTTTTGGCGCGACAAGCAACAACGCGAGGTGGACTTTATCATTCCACGTGGCCGCGGCATTGTCGATGCCATTGAGTGCAAATGGTCTACGGATAGTTTTGAAACACGAGGGCTGAAGGCATTTCGTGACAATTATCCCATAGGACGAAATTTTTTGGTTAGCCCACAGGCAGAAAAATCCTTCGTTCGCAAGCTGGACGGATTATCGGTTATATTTATCGCTTTAGAAAGTCTGCGCAAGGAATTCAGCCGATCGAATCCAAAGGACATCACCCAATTGTAATTGGATTTGACCCATCAACGATTAGTCAATTAAAACCCGCCATCACCACCACCTCCTCCTCCATCATCTTCCTCATGCCTTGTGACCCATAAATAGCAACCTATTGAAGTAAAGAATAAAATAACCAAGATGGTGTTTATGAAATCCCTATCGACCCCAAACACCTTATACCTGATTGAAAAAACTATTCCTGATATCAAACCCACACAAAAAATTCCCCGCCTTTTTTCATACATACAAAGTCTCCCATCGTATTCTCATTTTCACTTCTTATTCGCGACCCGTTCCTGCGTTAGAAATACCAGTTTGGCTGGTCTGATTCGGGGCGAAATGGGAAGGATAAATTCCACTTTGTCCCTATTTCATCTTCACGCATAGCTGTAGAGGCGGGAATTTTGGTTTCTCTGCGCCTCCGCGGCTCCGCGTGAGGATTATTCTTTTTGCGAACAACATTCGGCCGGTTTTTCCAGAAAACCCATGACAACGGCGCCGGTTTGCCGTTAAGTCTCCGCGGTTCATGCCGCGACGGGACGACATTCATTCGGTACTCATCATCGGCGCCGGTCCGATTATCATTGGGCAGGCGTGCGAGTTTGATTATTCGGGCACTCAGGCGTGCAAGGCGCTCAAGGAGGAGGGCTACCGCGTGGTGCTGGTGAATTCCAATCCCGCCACCATCATGACCGACCCGGAGTTTGCTGACCGCACGTACATCGAGCCGGTCACGCCCGAGGCGGTTGAGAAAATCATCGTCCGCGAACTGGAGGAACTGAAACAAATCGGTACCGACGGCAAGCTCGTGCTGCTACCCACCCTCGGCGGCCAGACGGGCCTCAACACAGCGATGGAGCTTTTCCGCACCGGCGTGCTCGAGAAACACGGTGTGGAGATGATCGGCGCCAAGGCGGACGCCATCGAACGCGGCGAGGATCGCGAGCGGTTCAAGGAACTGATGCTCGAGATCGGCCTGGACGTCCCCGTAAGCGGCATCGCCCATAACATGGACGACGCCTGGGCCATCGCCGATCGCATCGGAAAATATCCGCTCATCATCCGGCCGGCCTACACGCTCGGCGGCACCGGCGGCGGCATCGCCTACAACCGCGACGAGTTTGAGGAGCTGGCCAAGAAAGGCATCGGGCTTTCGCCGGTCGATGAAATTCTCGTCGAAGAATCGCTCATCGGCTGGAAGGAATACGAGATGGAGGTCATGCGCGACAAGGCCGACAACTGCGTGATCATTTGTTCCATCGAAAACTTCGACCCCATGGGCGTGCACACCGGCGACAGCATCACCGTCGCGCCCACCCAAACGCTCACCGACAAGGAATTCCAAATCATGCGTGACGCGAGCTTCGCCATCATCCGCGCCGTGGGCGTGGAGACCGGCGGCTCGAACATTCAGTTTTCGGTGAACCCCGACAACGGCCGCATGATCGTCATCGAGATGAACCCGCGCGTGAGCCGCAGCTCCGCCCTCGCCTCCAAGGCCACCGGGTTCCCGATTGCGAAGATCGCCGCCAAGCTCGCCGTCGGCTACACGCTCGACGAGATCCCCAACGACATCACGCGCGAGACGCCCGCCAGCTTCGAGCCCACCATCGACTACGTTGTCACCAAGATCCCGCGCTTTGCCTTCGAGAAATTTCAGCAGGCCGACCCCACGCTCAACACCCAGATGAAAAGCGTCGGCGAAGCCATGGCCATCGGCCGCACCTTCAAGGAGAGCCTGCAAAAATGCCTCCGCTCCATGGAGATCGGTCGCGCCGGCCTCGGCGGCGACGGAAAAGGCTGGCGCGTCGGCGACACCGTCTACGGCGACCGCGATATTTTCCCGCGCGATCTCATCGTGCAAAAGCTCACCTCCCCCAACGCCGAACGCATCTTTTACCTCCGCCACGCCCTCCGCGCCGGCATGACGGTGGACGAGATTTTCGACCTCACCAAGATCGACCGCTGGTTCCTCACCCAAATCCAGCAAATCGTCGACTGCGAAGAGGAACTCGCCTCCACCGCCTCCACCGCCTAACCTCCCCGTCCCTTGGACCGGACGGCCCTCACATACCGCTACGAACGCCTGCGCGCGATTGCCGCCGGCATTCTAGAGACGGCCGGCACCAGTTTTCTACTGTTGATCGCGGTCAAGTGGTTTGAATTCGATGCCACCGCCAAGGCCTTGATCGCGATGGGCGGCAGCCTCGGCCTGTTGGCGGGACCACTCATTGTCTCGCTCGTGGAAAATCGGCGCTGGCACACCTCACACGCCGCGGCGGTACTGGCGGGCCTGGGTAGCGGCTGTTACCTCATCATGGCTCTGGCACAAAACGCCACGGTGTTCATGATTGGCGCCATGTTGGTTGCCGCACTCTCGGCAGGAGCCATCCCATTGGCCACCCAAATCTATCAGGAAAACTACCCGCAAGCCAAACGCGGCCAATTGTTCTCACGCACAGCCATGATCCGGATCACCAGCGTAGCTGTGTTTAGCTACTTGGCCGGCAGCGCGTTAAACGCCGACGCTGATGGCCTGCTCACTCTCTTTCCACAATGGTTAATCTTCATCTTTGCAGCCGCATTCGCCTTTGCGGCGTTTTGTTTTTCCCAATGCCCTTCCCGGCCGCTTACGGTCTCAGGTGGCACGCATCCGTTTCGGTCCCTGCGCTTCGTGCGCGAAGACAAACTCTTCCGCTTCACCCTCGCCTGTTGGATGGGGTTTGGCATTGCCAATCTCATGATGTTCCCCTTGCGGGTCGATTATCTTGCACGCAGCGGTGGACTGGAAGGATACGGCATGAACTACACCCCCGAACGCGTGGCCCTGCTCACGGTCACCATCCCCAGTCTCGTGCGGCTGGTACTCAGCCCGTTCTGGGGTCGGCTCTTTGATGGAATGAACTTTTTTGATCTGCGGGTGATCCTGAACCTATGCTTTGGCGTGGCCACCGTGGCCTTTTTTGCCACCGGCACACTCACCGGTATTATCATCGGCGCGGTTTTTTTCGGCATCGCCACCTCCGGTGGTGAGGTGGCCTGGAGCTTGTGGGTCACGAAATTTGCACCGGCCGATCGAGTAGCCGATTACATGAGTGTGCACACCTTTTTCACCGGTGTTCGTGGCTGCATTGCCCCGTTCCTGGGTTTTTATCTCATTGAAATCTTCCGGATCCACCATCTGGCCTGGGCCTCATTCGCCCTCATGGCCGTCCCCAGCCTCATCCTCCTCACCCAGCGCAACACTCGCCCCGAGGAACGCCATGGCGAACCTCTGACTGAGGACATCTCGGAATAAACCCAACGCCTAGACAACGTTTGTCCCACAACCGATGTCACGTTGACGACGCGCACTTTTGCGCCGAGAATGGACGTGATTCCCGATGGTTTCGAGGCAGCCCAGCCGTATTCTGCATGTGGATGGCGACACCTTTTTTGCGAGTTGCGAGGTGGCGCTGGATGCCTCGTTGTCCGGCCGACCGGTCTGGGTTGGCGGCGGGCGGCGCGGAGACGGCATTGTGATTGCTGCCAATCGGGAGGCCAAGCGGTTTGGCATTCACACCGGCATGGCATGTTTCGAAGCCAAACGAGTTTGCCCCCACGGCGTGCTGGCCAAACCGCAGTACGACGAATACCGGCGTCTCTCCAAAGAGATGTTTCAGATTATGGAGGCATACACCCCCACGCTGGTCCCCATGTCCATCGACGAAGGGTTTCTTGATTTGACCAGCATGGACCGCCACCTCTGGCGGCATATTACCGCCACCGATTATGTAAACGGCTTGCGTGATCGTATTCAAACGAAACTGCGCCTCCCCGTCTCTGCCGGTTTGGGGCGCAGCACTTGGATGGCTAAGCTGGCCACCAGCGCGGCCAAACCAGGTTTTGTAGAGGTACCCCCCGATCGCGAAAAGGAATTCCTCGCCGACCGCCCCGTTAGCGAACTCGCCGGCGTAGGCAAACGGCGCGAACGTTCTCTTGCCGCGCTGGGCGCCCTCACCTTTGGAGACGTGACGCGCCTGCCTTCCACGGCGATGAAACAGCGCTTTGGCATCTGGGGCCAACAACTATGGCTGTTCGCTAATGGGCGCTGGAACGAACCCCTGTTGCTGGAGGTTCAAGATCGCACCACCATTTCCAGCAACACCACGCTACCTTACGATGAACCGGATTACGCCGCCGCACTGGTATTCGCCTTAAGCGAAAGCACACGGATGATTGGCCAGCTGCGCCGCGAAGGCCTGCAGCCACGCGAATTGAGCCTCGCGGTACGTTTTACCGATTTTACTGAGAACGGTGCCATGCATCGCTTCAAGCACCCGCAATTTCGCAACTCCATTATCAACGCGGTCCTCGAGCAACTCTTTGATGAAGTGATGGCCGGCCACGCCCAACCGGTGCGGCAAATCCGGCTTGGGTTCAACAACCTCAAACCGCTCAATACCCAGCCCACTCTTTGGGGCACCACCGATGCCGAGCGCTGGGGCGCGCTGGATACCGCCTTGCAACAACTCGAGAAGCAATGGGGCAACAACACCGTACTCACCGGTGCCCAATACGCCCTACAACATCAGGACGCCACGCACTCAAACCCCAAGCCCAAGTGCCCCTTTGTGCCCGCACGCGAGATGGCGCAAAAATTATGGGGCGAAAAACTCGAACGCCTGAGCCGACATCACCGATAATCAACCGGCTGACCGCAATGCCCTCACTAATTCCTCACGGGCAGCCAATAGATTTTTATATTGAGCAATCTGAACCGGCATCGTTTCCAACGCCTGCAGCAAGCCTGACCGACCTGCCGGATCGACAGCGATGGCTGCCACGGATATGTTCACCACGTTAATCCCGAAAATGAGAGCACCCGTTTTCGGCAACCGAAACAAGACCTGATCCTCGCGCCGCACCCACACCGCTTCTAAATCAAACGGTGGTGCCAAAGGCGAAATGGGGTGGGCGGGATGTTGATTTAAATCCGGCGACCCGCTCAGGCCCCAGTTCACGCGCTCCCATGCCTTGCCCGGCTGAATGCCGGCCATAAATTTCCCGATACGCGTGCCAAGCTGTTCGTTCAGGGTCGGCACAGGCTCGTGGATGGCGTGCACCGGCAACCCCAGCTTCTCTTCCGGAGCCCAAGAGGAGGGAAAACAAACCGCTCCGGCCACAAACACCTCCTGCCCGGCCACATTAGGTAGTAACACCATGAAATCCTGCTCCCAATGTTGCGCCAACTCGCGGCATCCTCCGGATTCCAAACCAGCCCAACTCACTAATTCGGAAACTGCCGCCGTCGAATGGCTCTCTTGAAACAAATGCCGGGCTGAGGTCTCGGCTAGGATTGACTGCCTCAATCTTATCCGCACCGCATGATCCGCCGAGGGGTTAAAAAATCGACGAGGATCCCCAGGCCGCGCACCAAAGCGAAAGGCAAATGGCTGCTCAGCAAACAAATCCGCCCATGCCATCTCAGCCATCATTGCCTCCTAGCCAACCGGGCCACCAATGGGGTTTGTTCATGATCCGAAAAATACTCGCGTAATCATCCGTCCAAAGCAGCAGTTGTTTAGCCTCACTCAGATCCGTACGCAGCCACGCATTGGCTTCCACGTCATGGAGAAACTGTTCATTACGCGATAGCAACACCCAGTGGGCTGCATAAACCCAATCCTGCCCGTAATCCTCACCGCCCAGACTATCCACCTGGATCATTTCAAACCCAAGCTCTGCGGCCAGGCGTCGCACCACCGGTTCCAGGTTGAGATACCGGTTGGAAACATGAATCGCCATGACCCCATCCGGCTTCAAATGTTGATCGTACAATTTGAGCGATTCCAAAGTAAGCAAATGCACCGGAATAGAGTCGCTACTAAAGGCATCCAGAACCAAGACATCCAACTGCCGGTTTTGCCCGGTGCGCAACTCGTGTTCCATCGCCAACCGCGCATCACCCGGCACGATGGCCACCTGAGCCCCGCGATCACGCGCATTAATACAATAGGTAAACTGGCCCACGTCGTCCGCTGACAGATGGACGACAGCCGGATTGATGTCATAAAACCAATACCGATCACCCGCCTTCGCGAATCCCGCTATCGTGCCCACCCCCAAGCCCACTACGCCAACGTGCTTGTTGGCTTCCGGCGTATACCGCATCGCCAGTTCTACCCCACTGCCGTAGGTATAATAGGTGGTAATTCGGTTACACAAATCCACACGCTCATACTGAAACCCGTGCGTAATGTGGCCGTTCAACAACAGCCGATACACATCCCCCCCCAAATCCGAGTAACGGGAAATCTTCAATGTTCCATAAAAATTGCGTTGCACATAAAACGCATCCTCACCCGATTTCTTAACGTCTTTGAGCAACCCCACAAACACAACCACCAACACCGGCCCCAACCCAAGCCATTGCCATCCCCAAGCTATTTTCACCCCGTTCCAGCGCCGGATGCTCATCCAGACAAACAGGTTCAAGAGCATCAGCACCGGCATCACCCAAATCCCAAGCTTCCAGCCCTGCCAACGGTCGTAGATCGTCAGGGTGGATCCCAATAATAAAATCACCAGCACCACCCCGACCAGCGCAGCTTTGAAATCATTGGCCTCGGAAGGTTCACGTCCATACCACCATTCACGCAAAATCACTCCGGCCAACCCCCAAGCAGCCAACATCGGCAGCCAAATGATGATAAATTTCGTCAACCATCCAAAATCCATCGACCTTAACAAAACCACGCAGACAACGGTCCAGCAGAGCCCCAACAAACCGCGTACATGCCATTTCCCAATCGTCCACGATTCGCGATTCACGGATTGTACCAGCAAATACAACATTCCCGGCCCCCATAAGGCAATGTGGTATTCCCAATATCCATTGAACCAGCGAGGGGCCAGAACCCCCACCCCCACCCCGCCCAATGCCCCGCCCCCGGCGATCCCCAAAAAATAGTGGGTCAATCGGGCTGGCTCCGGCCGCAGTCGATACAATTCGCCGTGGCATACCATGCAACTCACAAATAAAGCCGAACTATAAAGTGCCACCTGCTTGATGATTTCCAAATCCACCCCCTGCTTCATGCCCCACAACACTCCAACCCAACTCGCCACCAACAGCGGCACATAGATTTCCCGGACATACCAGCGTGGACTGTCGAAGCTAATGATAAAGGAGATCAGATAAAGCGCCAACGGCAGCACCCAGAGGAATGGCACTACGGCAACGTCCTGGCATAACTTGTTAGTGGTCGCCATTAACAAAGCCGTCCCGCAGGCTGGCAACGCCAACCAACACAACCACACTCCAATACGTCGCCAACGTGTCTCCGCCGTTGTGTAATGGGCCGCCCCACCGGCCTGCGATCCCGAAGGAGACACGGACCGCATTTGCCATACGAGTAAACCACAAAAAACGGCGTATAATGCCATACCCCAGGACCAGCCATTCACTTGTTCGGTTCGCGAACTCAAAGGCTCCACCACGAACGGATAAGCCATCAGCGCCAGGAGCGAGCCGACGTTGGACAACGCATAAAGCCGATAAGGCGATACCCCCGGATATGCCCTGGCAAACCACGCCTGCACCAACGGCCCGGTGGAGGAAAGGATCAGATACGGCAGGCCCAAGCTCACCCCTAACAGCTTGAGAATCGCCCAGACCGGCGACCCTAAACCATCCGGCTTCAACGCCTCACTGGGAGTAATCGGCAGAGTGCAGATGGCCAGCAACAGCAATCCTCCATGCACCCAAACTTGGCGTGAGGGTGACAAAAACTGGTTAAGGCAATGGGCATAGGCATACCCGGCCAGCAGAAGACATTGGAAAAACAACAGGCAGGTCGTCCACACCCCCGGGGTCCCACCAAACCACGGCAGGATATACTTGCCGATGAGCGGCTGAACGAGAAATAACAGGAACGCACCCCAAAACACCGTCAACGCATATAACGCCACCGGCGGTTTGGCAGAAGGGTTGGATGCCGTCTCAGCCATTACCGGGATTGATTTGATGAATCAGCCCGCGCCGATTCTCTTCCCGGTTCCGGGCGTCATAGAATTCAACCGGATTAAAATCATCCATCAACAATTGACCACGCTTTGAATCGAACTCCCGCCGCCCCTTCCACATCAGGGCCATCTCCGATTGCACTTGCGAATGCTCAGAAAAAAACGGCCCCGTGCCATTCGCATCCGCATACCACTGGTTCCATTCCGCAATCGCTTCCCGATCCGTCTTCGCCGCGCGAAGGCGTTTGCCTGCCGCGGCATCCGGCTCCGGGGAATGATGCACCTTGAGTTGGGGCGCTTTGGTGGCGACAAAAAAAACATTCCCATACCCCGAGGCATGAACCACCACTCGCTCATTGCCAAATACCGATCGCAGCGTCTTGTCTAATGAAGCCGAGAAAAACTGCCGCTTCTCGTCGGATTCTCCAAAGCTATTGATCACCAATGTGCCATGTTCATTTAAGTGCGCCCGCATTTCCTCAAAAGCTTCATGGGTCATGAGATGGCTGGGGGACGAATCTCCAAGAAACGCATCCAGTAGAATGGCGTCGTAGGTACGGTCTGTTTGATTCAAGAATTGCCGTCCATCGCCCACGGTCAATTGGACTTTAGCCGAATCAAAATCAAAAAAATCCTCGGCCATAGAAATACTAGCCCCGTTGATCTCAACCACATCCGTTTCAATCGCTGCATCGGCAAACTGCATGGGCACAACCCCGGCCCCCATGCCAATACAGAGCACGCGATCGAGCTTGGGGGTGTAAGCATGTGCCAGCCAGCGCAACGCCCCCGTAAAAAGCGAACGGCTTTGGCGGGTGACCGGATCGTAGGTGTTTTGAACCAATTGATCGTTTAGATAACGCCGCTCCACGACGGCCCCGTTCCGGTACTCGATCACCTGCAATTCCCCGTAATTGGAGTTCGCGCGATAAAGCACATCCCAATTGACTCCGCTATATTGCATCGTTTTCCCGAACTGCCCGCGCAACCCACTGTAACCAAATACCACCGAAAACCCCACCGCCAACAGCAGCCCATTGCCCCCAGCTCCACGCCCCCAGACGATAAAGTAAACTGCGGCCAAGGCAATCAAGATGCCGGTGGTGATCAACATGGTAACCGAATTGGGCAAACGCGGCACCAACACATATCCGATCAACACCGTGCCCGCCACACTCCCCAAAGTGCTAATAGCTGAAAGACGTCCAACATTCAGCCCAACATGTTGCACGGACTGCGTGAGCAACCGCACCAGAAACGGCCCCGTCATCGCCAGCAACGCCAAGGGTACAAGGAATAAAAATAATGCCGCCAACAAGGTCGCCCATGCCAATGGCAGATTCATCAGCTTTAGGCACAATGGTTTCACCGTTGGGACAGTAGCGGCAAGATACACCGCAGCAGAGAGAATCCCATAGTACAAACGACTCAACTTAGGCGACTGATCCACCAACCAGCCACCGGCATAATAACCCGCTGAGAGCGCCACAAGTGTCACTGCGATTTGTGCCGTCCACACGAAATGGGATGTCCCCAAAAAGGGCGACAACATCTTGGCCCCCAATATTTCCACCACCAAAATACAAGCCCCCGTACACGCGGCTGTGAAATAAAGGTACCGCCGCAATCCCACGGACAACTCGTCCACGGCGGCCTCCTTTTGAGTCGTCTTATTTTTCTTCACGGAATTAAAGAGCCGCTAGTTTGGGCCATAAACGTGCACTCATCGCCGCACCGTTATGAAAACAATCGAGGTCAAACTTCTCATTTGGCGAATGCAAATTATCATCCGGTAATGCCAACCCCAACAACAAGGAATCGGCCCCAAGCACTTTCTTGAACTCATTGATAATCGGAATCGAACCGCCTTCCCGAAGAATCACCGGCTCATGCCCGAACGCCTCACGTAACGCCGCCAAGGCCGCCTGCGCCTGAGGCCCTGTGGGCGGCACATGATACGCCTCCGCCCCGTGCCCATCCTCAATCTCCAGTTTCACTGAAGGCGGGCACAACTTTTTAAGCTGCCGTTTGAGCAAGCGATTGATCTCGCGAGGGTTCTGATCCGGCACCAACCGGCAAGTCAGTTTGGCACTCGCCCAAGCAGGAACAATGGTTTTACTGCCCTCCCCCTGATAACCGCTGGTCAACCCGTTGATTTCCAGTGTGGGCCGGGCACTGCGCAGTTCATGATGCGTGTACCCTGCTTCACCGTATAACCCCGGCACACCGAGTAGCTTTCTAAATTGGGCGGCACTCATGGGCAGGCGTTTCATCTGCTCGCGCTCATAACTCGTGAGCTTTTGCACGCGCTCATAAAATCCCGGCACCGCAATTCGGCCACGATGATCCCGTAATGCCGCCAGCATTTGGCATAGCACCATAGCCGGATTATCCACCGATCCGCCGTAGATGCCGGAATGCAAATCTGCTTTCGGCCCACGCACCCTTACCTCCAGCGCCGTCACCCCCCGCAAGGAATAAGTAAGCGCAGGATGTTTCTTCGAGGGCATGCCGGTGTCTGAGACCACGACGGCATCACACTTCAATTCCTTTTTCTTTTGGTGCAAAAACGTCACGAGACTTTCACTGCCGACCTCTTCTTCTCCCTCGATCACAAAAGTCAGGTCGCATGGCAACTCCGTGCCCGTTTGCAAATAAGCCTCCACGGCCTTGAGGTGCGCAAAATGTTGCCCCTTATTATCGGTTGCCCCGCGCGCATACACCGCACCATTACGGATCGTGGGTTCAAACGGCGGTGTGTGCCACTCCTCCAAAGGTTCAGGCGGCTGTACATCATAATGGCCATATACGAGATAGTGTGGCCGCTTGCCCTTGGCTTTACTCTGGGGTGTGGTGGCCGTAACGATGGGATGAAAATCAGTAGCATGTTTGCGAGCCTTGAGTCCGATGGAACGGCAATGGTTCACCAACCAATCCGCCGTGGCCCTTGTATCCGCATCGTGATGGCTCTGCGCCGAAATACTGGGCAGCCGAAGATAGTCGCAAAGTTCCTCTTCAAAGCGGCTTCCGTTAGCCTTCAAATAATCCAACACCACATGCATGCGCGGCCAGTTTACGCAAGCTGTGGAGGTATGCCAACGAACGAATGCTTTATTCGCCACCCGGCACAATAAAGCGGAGGATGTCGATCGGATTGAGCTTGAGTTCTTTCCCCTCCCCATCCGGCTTACCTTTTAGTGGATTGAACTCCCGCAACAAACTCCCGGGACGTCCGCTTATACCCAGCGCGAGTATTTGACCTAGAACAATTGGTTTATCCACCTTAACTATGGGTTTCCGAATTGTGCCTTCCAAGGATAGGAACGTTGGCATTTCCTTGAATCCTTCCTGCGGAAACAAAATGCCAATAGGTCGAAATTCCTCTGCCAATTGTGGAGCCAATTCAATGGAGAGATCCTGTTTTTTAACCGTGGTATCCAAAAACTGTTCCCCCAGTTGCCCCACGCCTTCTTTTATTCCCAGCCGCAACAAAGGGCCGCCTGCTGCCAGTTCTTCGAATTTCGCCGTTCCGGATTGAACCGTTAACGTAAGTTTTGCCGAATTAAAGTGAGAGTCTAACAGTTCAGGCAACCTCAGTACTTCCGCAATGATCCCCACCAAAAAACCACCTTTTTTGAAGCCCCAATGAGCACCTTTGATTTTTAGATGCGCCGGTGATTTCGGTTCAATTCCCCTCACGATAAAACTATTCCGAAAGCTTTCGCCGGACCATCCGAGCACCTGAAGGAATCCAGTAGCGGTCAACTTGCCCCACTGAATTTTATGGTTTGGCGCGAAATGTCGTATCACAGGATCCAATGGCAACTGCTCCACATTGATGTTTAAAGCCATTTGTGTCTGGCCATTAACCGATTGAACCTGCCCTTCTAACATGCTAGGCGCTCCTAGCAAATGAAACTGCAATGGATCAAATGTGTATTTCGCTCCATCCATCACCACATTGCCGGTGAGATTAGTTGCCATCAGATCGCGCCATACCAGCCGTTTAAGATCCAAGTTTACTCGGAAATCTTTTAAGGCAAATTTGCGTTTTGCAGCTGGATTCTCCGCAGCACTTTCCCCCACTTCAGGCTGCTCCTTCTTCTGTAACAATGCTATGAGTGGCGTGATGTCCACTACATCACTGGCAAGGCGTAAGTTCGCCGATGGAGCCAACAAATCCTTTAAGTTCAGTGTGCCGCCAATTTTTATCCGGTTTGCGGCATTCGCGGTGGACGGCAAGGCCAAGTTGAAATTTTGAATCTGGAGAACCTTATTGGTGCCCGCTGCCTGAATTTCCAACTGCGTGTCCAAGGACTGAAGGCGCCCGTTTGCCTCCGGTGCTGGCAACGTAAAGCCTTTGGCAGTAAACCGGCCTTTCACTTCACCCACACCTTGCTGCGGCAGGTTGATGTCGATTTTATCCAGTTTCAGCCATCCGGCGTTCACCGGATGACCCGGCAGCCAATAATCCATGGCGCGCCGAGTAAACGCTGGCCCCAAACTCAGCGACTTTAAATTCCACTCATAACCACCTTTTGTAATCTTGGCAGCTAAATCGTAACTGCCCAATTCTTCAGCCCCTTGCTTCACCGTCCCTTGGTTTCGGTCAACCTCCAAATGCAATTGATCCCCAGGCCTCCATGACCCGCGCAATTCCTGCACCAAGTCCACCGGCACATTGGGCCATAATCCTGTGCGCTCGGTTAAGTGCACCTGATTTAGTTTCACACTTGCATCAAACTGGTATTCACCCTCATCGATTTGACATTGGGCGGTTAGTTTATCAACCCGCCCACTTTTCAGTTTTACCCCGCCCCGCAAGGGCTCGGGCACCAACTGAAATATTCGATGATCCACTCCGGTCACCTCAAATAAAAACTGCCCCATCCGGTTTGTGGCGGCATAATCGACAGACCAATCCACCCCGCCCGCCGGTTGCCCCGCCACCGTAAACACAGCCCGATTGGAATTTGCCGGGCTCTTCCAAGATCGACCGGTGGCATGTTTTTTGGAACTAAGATGAACATTCACTTGCGCTCCCAGTGTTTCACGAGGCAGCCGCCCCGCAGGATCAGCCAGACGAATTCCTGAAAGATTTAGTGGCCCGTTCACAGCCACATCCCCTTTGGTATTCCATTGCAGTTGCAACGGTTTCGGATTGCTCAATTCACCGGCCTGCAAGGTGGCTGGTGCCAGCCAGTTGGTTCGGTTTACCAGAGGAGCCAATAAGGTGTGGCTTAGAATGGATGGAGCCAACGTGAATTTCCATTCGCCCTTGGCTGAATCAACCGCTCCGGCTGCACTCAGCCGCCCTGTAACTTGATCCGGCTGGCTTGGGTCAAATGCTTTCACTTGCACACTCCGCACATCACCGCGAACACTCCCATCTTTCTGCCAATGCAAGGTGGTATCCAGTTCACCGGCCTGCGCATAAATCCACTGAGGCCAGTGGCCGACATGTCCCTTGGCCAGCGCCATGCCCCCTTGTATCCGGGTAGATTCGCCCGGTTTATGATCCACTTTCAAGTTGGCGTTCACCATGCCGGAGTGGACTCCTTTCCAGGGCACCAGTGCCTGCATCAACGCCAGATCGCCTTGTTGCAGTCCTGCTTGGTTCAAAGTCAAGTGGCCCGTGCGGAAATCCCATTGCCCTTTTAAATCCAACTTGGCCATCAAGGGTTTGTCATCCAACTGGGCATCCAGTTCCAATCGCTGGATCTCCAACGCGTGCCGATTGTTCAACACGCAATTCATCTGCACCGAGCCCTCCAAATGGGTGACCGGCCGATCCTGAATACGGCCGGTGACATCGTTCCAATCCAACGTTCCAGCCCAATCGATCGGAGATGATTCCTTGATGCCTCCATGAATGGCCCCGTTATAAACGAGCTCCCCTGAAGAACTGTCCATAGCCTTGACCGGAAACCACTGCAACAACGTGGGCAAATGCGCAGTCACTTTGCAGATGGGTTCGCTAAAGGTCCTCGCCTGCAAATCCATCTGCGGTGTGCCTTCATAGGAAAAGTAGGTTTGCAACGGGGTCCCCGCAGTCAGTCTGCACCTTGTAAACTTCAAGGCCTTGAGCTGACTGATCGTTCCAGCCCATTCAAATTGCCCCGTCCCTAAAGGGCGCGTGGTATCCTTGTACGGAACGGCCATCCCTTCCACCTTTGTCGAGCCGCCGAAATCAATATGCCGACCCGCTTGCTGCACAGCCGCCGTCAGCACACCGCTCAATTCTCCTTCACGGACATACTGGCCGAGCCAAGGCTGCCAATCAGCAAGATCCGTGGGGTAAATTCGGAATTCGATTTCAGAATCCGGCGCATTCGGCACACTGCCTTGATCCCAACTCAACGTAAGGGGTTGTTTGAGTGTGCCGTACAGAAATGGGTCGCCCTGATGGTTGGACTCTAACCCAAAGGAGTGAACGGCAATGTGGCGTGCTTTGGGCTGATAGGTGAAATCATAATGTGCACTGAACGAATCCAGTGAGGGAAGCTTGATGCGCCGATGAGTCACCTGCAGTGGAGCCGCCTTTATTTTGCCTTGCAACTGCAGGCTCTGCCCAAAGCCCGTCACATTCAATTGATTGGTGGCACTTAAGCGGGTTTGATGAAAGGCAAGCTGTTGCGATTGGCCGAGGAGATTGAGGACACTCTGATCGACATCCAATACAGCCACCTCCAATGAGGCATCGCCGGATGACCAATCCATCGGCCCGGCGATCCTGAGACTCCCTAAATTGACGGGCCGACTAATCTCGTCCGGCCGGCGGCTAAAGGCTAACGCCAATTGCTTGAGTTGCCCGATTGCAAACGCACCGGAGAAATCGGCGACCAATCCTTTAGATTCAACCAAGCGTTCGCTGGCGTTCATCACCATCAGCTTGCCTTTCGGTTCCAACCGTTCAGGTTGCCATTGCGCGTTTAAATCCATTTGCGCATCGAAGGAAAGTGTCCCTAGCAAGTGATCGCGAACCGTCCCCTCCTGCAGCCATTCCTGAGCCCAACCGGATTCTAAATGAACCCTGCTTTTGGATTTGCCATTGCCCACCTGCTCTGCGTTCAAATCCATCTGACTGATTCGAACAACCTGCTTCTGGTTATCCGCCAATTCGCGAACATACTGAATCAGGGCTCCCTCGACCTGAACCCGGTCCAACTCCACGGCAGCTGGTTGACTTGCCGATGACTTGGGTTGGAAAAATGGATCGAGATTGGTGCGCCCATCAGCCCCGTGAAGCACCGTCACTTCCGGTTCATTCACAATTATTTCACGAAACCGCATTCGGCCATCGAGCAGTTCACCCAGCTCATACCGCACTTGGAGTCGTTTCACTTTAAGGCAGGTTGGCTGGCCTTCTGCGTGCAGGGACAGTCCGTTTAATTCCAGAGAATTGCCGAGCGACCAATCAGCCGAATCGAAGTGGATCACGCCATGAATCGAATCGTTCACCTTGGGCAACACATAACGGCGCAAAAACCATTCGCTCTCCACAACTTGCCACGCCACCAAGGGCAATAGTATCAACGCCGCCAAGCCGCCCACCAACAAGCGTTTCCAACGCCACTTAGGACCGGCTTCTTTCTCAGTGAGAGGCTCAATGGAATAAGGCTGCACCACGTCTTTGACCGGCCGCACCCTAGCATATTGCCCACTTGCCTGTCACCGCGAATCGGGTGACGTTCCCCCCGTGCATCTCACCATCGCCATTCCTGCCTTCAACGAGGAGAAATTGCTGCCGGCCACACTGGAGGCTATCCATCTATCCGCCACTGTGTTCAAAGCTAATGGGTGGGATTGGGAGTTGGTGGTATGCAATAATAATTCCACCGATCAGACTGGAACCATCGCCGAGAACGCCGGTGCGCGCGTGGTGTTCGAAGCGCAAAACCAAATCGCCCGCGCCCGCAATGCCGCCGGCCATGCCGCAGCCGGAGAATGGATCCTGTTTATCGATGCCGATTCCCAACCTAGTCCCGAACTGTTCTCAGCTACGATTAAAGCGATGCAGCAACCAGACATCCTTGGGGGAGGAGCCATCTTGAGCATGGGAAGAATCCCATTATGGGCCGCGTTTTGGGTCCAGTTCTGGAACCGCGTCAGTCGCTGGATGGATTGGCCGGCCGGTTCCTATTTCTTCTGCCGGGCAGAGGCATTCCGAAATCTAAAAGGATTTTCCGAGACCCTGTATGCCTCTGAAGAATTGGAATTCGCCCAGCGCCTCAAGCAATACGGAAGAATACATCGGCAACGAATGCACATCATCAATGCCCACCCACTCAGCACCTCAGCACGGAAGCTTTCGCTTTATTCACCCTGGGACATGGTGCGCCTGCTCCTCGCCACCATCGTCACCGGCGGCCGAGCCTTGAACGATCCCAAGGCCTGCAACTGGTGGTACGATGGCCGGCGTTAATCAGGGAAGCTGTGGCACCAATGGAGCACTATCCGGCAACTGCAATGGGAGTCCTGGTTTTTCCGGGCTCGGGCCAAGCCCCTGCTTACGGCGCAATTCCTCAACTAGGCTGCGGTATTTTTCCATCAGCCGTTTTTCCTCGTCCTTGGCCAAATCGATGCCCGGCAAGTTGGCCTGCTCGGACATCGCCTTTACAGCAGCCGCTTCGGGCGTCTTCAAAACAGTCGGCCGCATGAGCACAATCAGCTCATTGCGCTCATCCACATCCCGAGTGCTCTCAAATATCTTTCCCAACAACGGGATATCTCGAAGCACCGGCACGCCGTCTTCATAAGTGGTCGTTTTGGTTTTAATAAACCCACCCAATACGATCATCTCCCCATCGCGCACAGCCACCTTGGCATTCGCGGATCGATCGGTCGTGATGGGCACGCTGTTGCCGTTAATCGTCTGCGAGCCGACAATGTCTTGAATCTGCTGGTTTAAATCCATTACCACGAGGCCTTCCTCATTGATAAACGGCCTGACCTCCAGTGTGATGCCGAACTTCTGCATTTGATACTGTGAACTGGTTCCACCACTAATATCCGTGATCGTGCCGGTTACCACCGGGCGCGTATCACCAATGAACAGCTCGGCCAACTCCGCATGGGAAGTCTGAATGCGGGGTCGCGAATGCATGGTTACCCGGGAATCGTTTTGGATAGCTTTCACTGCAATCTCCCAGTTGGAACCCAGAAAACCCCAATAATTAAAACCGGATGTCGCTCCAGATATCGACGTATCTGTAAACCCGGCTGGCCCCAATGCCGATGCCAATGCGCCACGCAGCCCTCCGGATCGAGCATTCGCTTCGGTGCGATCTTCACGCAAAGACATCCCAAATGATTTATCATCGCCCAACGCCACATCAATAATAATGGCCTCAATCAGCACCTGCGGTTGAATGGTATCCAGCTTGTCGATCAACTCCTTGGCTTTATCAAGATGCCGACGGGTGCCGATCAACAGCACTTCGTTGCCGCGCTCATAAGATACCACTTTGGTGTCTCCCAAAATCGGCAAACCGACTCCAGTCACTCCCGAGCCACCTTGAATCTGTGACAATCGCTGAGCCAACTGGCCACGGTTGGGACCGGTGTTACCGGTGCTGGTTGTCCCGGTACGCGAAGTGGCCCCGGTATTGGTGCGATTTGTGCCGGTGGTGTTAATTCGGCCACTGGGGGATCCTGTAGCACCGGTAAGCGGCGTAGTTGTCAGGGTGCTTAACACGGCCGCGACATCCGCCGAAAGGGCATAGCGGATTTTGACCAGCTCGTATTCCTCTTTGATTTCCTCTTCCACATCCAACTCCGCCAACACGATGAGCATGCGTTTCACGTTGTTCGCTGAATCGCGCAGGATCAACACGTTAGAGCCCTCCACGGTGGTCACAGCATTGGGGGCCTTGGCCATGGTCCCCAGTAAATCCATGGCCGCCGCCGTGCCAATGTGTTTGAGCGGAAACGGCCCCATAACCGGCAACTCGCTATCGGGCAGTGCTGCGGCAGTGAGTACCGGATAATATTTGGGTGGGGTTTTGGAAATCTCCGCAGAGGGAATGACCTGCACGAATTTCTCACCCTGCGGCACCACGGCGATTTGCCGCTGCATCAGCAGCGTCTCGTAAAACGCTTTGGCTTCCTCGTAAACAAGATTGCTTTTGACGTGGATATCAAATGTCACCGAAGGCAGATTCTGCGCTGGAATCAGCGTCTTACCCACAAGCGTTGCATATTCCTCGAGCAAGGTTCCCAATGGGATCCCCTGCATGCTGTAGCCTGCCAACAGCACTGGCTCTGGAGGATCCGGTGGGATCGGCGGCGTGGTCGGCTGAGCTTGGGCGATGATGATGCCTCCTAGTAACCCGGTGAGACAGGTGATGAACTTCATTATTTCTTCCCTTTCTTGGTTTTTGATTCGGTGTCGGGCTTGGGATAGCTTGCGACAAATGTGAGATCGACCTTTAGTTCCTGACGGTCGGCCGTTGGCTGCACCGTCATGCTGCTGACGCGGATCATCGATTGTCCTTCCGAAACGCTTTTCAGGAACCCGATTAAATCCACTAGACTGGATTGAAACGAAACGGTGCGTTTGGTTTCCTCAAAATCCTGATTTTTCCTCGAAGCGCCCTGAGCTCCCCGGCTGCGGGTAAAATTCAAACCACTACGGCGGGCCTTGCTTTCGATATCCTCCATCAACTTTTGGGCTTGCCGCCCGTCACTAACCACGCCGGATTCGGCGGAAAGTGTGGCCACCTCCATTTCCAATGTATCGCGCATCCCCGCCAAATTAGCGGCGGCCGCATTTTTCTGAAGGTATTGATCCCGAGCGGTTTGCAACCTGAATAATTCCGGCCCCATCACCAACCAGGCAATGTTGCCGATCACCAGAAATGCCAACAGCAACAGAATTACCGATCGGCGTTCCTGTGGTCGAATTCCCATGCGATCCAGCACTTCGATCATGGCTCACCCTCCTCTCGCCGTAATAGGCAGATGATGTACCAGTCCAGATATCCTCCTGCCCGCGCATCCATGTTGGGCGGCTGCACCTGCGCGAATAATGGTTGCGAACCCTGCTCATCCACAGCCACCTTGGCGAGGGCTTCCGAATAATCCTGCAACTTCTGACTGTCACCCTGCGATACTCGACCGCGCAGTGTGATATTGTTGCCCTGATTATTACGGCTCTCGGAGAAGACCAGCGAATCCAGGGTCACTTCCTGCGGAATATGCTCGGCCACCGCCTTGAAAACATTCAGGGCCGTCCAACGCAGCTCAAGTTGTTCTTCCAGCAAACGGCGTTTTACCCCCAACTCCTTAAGTTCTTTTTGCAGCTTCACCGCTTTACGGTGATCCGCATACGCCGCAGATTCCTCGGCGGAGACGCGGGTCTTCATGACAAAATAAACCGATAATAACACCGCGTAGAGCATCACACTCCAAACGAGCACATTCCCCCAGACCCGATCCACATCATCACGGTGATAACGCGCCCGAAGATCAGCTGGCAACAGATTCCCCTCAACCAACGGCCGTTCCGCGCGGGCGGCCGCGGCGGCCGCCAGTGCGTTGGATTCAGGCGGCTCCTCCACCTGCACACCTTTGCCCGCCCAATCATTTAATACCCCGAGCCATTCCTCGGCATCATCATTGACGGCCACCAGATGCCAATCGGTTTCGCCTGTCAGCCAACCTTCCAGTTCTCCGGCCCAGGTTGTGGCGGTGAGGTGGCTGGTCAATTCGTTTAAATGCTCGCGCGAAGACAGGCTGATCTGGGTGATGTTTTGCAGCACTCCTTCATCCCACCACGCCACCGTGCAATGCACCTGCGAATCGGTGAACCGTGGATAGATCCAGGCGCCATCGGGCAACGCACCCCCTTGCGGGGCGGCCATAACCTGATGCAGCACGGCCGGCTCCATGCGATCGGGACGATAGCCAACCCGTTCCAGTTCACCCGCATACCGCTCCACTACGGATCGTTCAGCGATCATCACCACCACCGTCTGCTGTGCCCGATCCGTACGAAAGACTGGCACACGTTCAAACGTCCAAACCGTCTGCGCCGAAGGCAGCGGGGAAATTTTATCGAGCTGCAGCTCCACCATGCCCGGCAGCTCCGCCTCGCCGCAGTGAGGCAACTGGAGCACACAAAAGAAGACTTGTTCGGCGGGCAGCCAAGCGTCATTTTGACAATGAGGCCGCCACATCTGACTCGCGTCCCGATCCAGATGTTTGGCGGGCACGGGCTCGTCCAGCAGCGTATCTCGCACATCCACCAACTTCATCCGGCGATTTTCCTTAGCAAACCGCCAGAACTGCTGCCGGCCCGTGGAGCAATCCATCACATTGCAGGCATCCGGCAAAGCCGGCGGCTTCGACGCCTTTGATGTGGATCGGATTGCCATTAGAAATTCTCCACCGGTTCCGCGTGAGCATCGGACACATGGGTTACTCGCAACACTTCCTCAATCGTGGTTACCCCGGCCAAAGCGCGGCCCCAGCCGTATTCACGCAGGGTTTTCATGCCCTCACTGCGCGCCAATTGCCCGATCACCGATGCAGGCGCGCGGTTAATGACCTGCTGTTGAATTGCCTCGCTGTTCCGAAGCAGTTCATAAATCCCTGAGCGCCCTTGGTAACCGCGCCCGCCGCATGCATCGCAACCAGTGCCCTGCCAAAATTTCGCACCCGCTGCTTGAGCCGGAGGGAACTCTACACTCAACAGGTACTCCTTACTGACCATTTGCTCCACACGACATTCAGGGCAAATGGTGCGAACCAACCGTTGCGCCATCACCGCCTCAATGGCGTCAGCCACCAGAAACGGTTCCATACCCATATCCACCAAGCGCGTAAACGCACTGGGCGCATCGTTGGTGTGCAATGTACTGAACACGAGGTGGCCGGTGTTGGCCGCCTGGATGGCGATTTCGGCGGTCTCACCATCACGGATCTCGCCCACCATGATCACATCCGGATCCTGCCGCAGAAAGTGGCGCAGCACATGCGCGAACGTCCGGCCGATGTCGTTCTTTACCGACACTTGATTCACGCCCTTCATCTCGTACTCCACCGGATCCTCAACGGTCATGATCCGCTTATCCGTGGAGTTGATCGTGTTCAGAAAAGAATAGAGCGAGGTGGATTTACCCGAGCCCGTCGGCCCAGTCACCAGCACAATGCCGTGTGGTTGATGGATAATCTCGCGGATGGGCGTCTCAATCTCACGGCTCATCCCCAGGCTGTCCATCCCCTTGAGCACACTGCCGCGTGTAAGCAAACGCAGCGACACGCTCTCGCCATAAACTGTTGGCACAGTGGACACACGAATATCAATCTCCTCACCCTTAATGCGCACATTGATGCGGCCGTCCTGCGGCAGGCGTTTCTCGGCGATGTTCATGCCGCTCATCACTTTGATGCGGGAAATTAAGGCGGCCTGCAGCTTTTTGAGCGCCGGCGGCAGCGACATTTGGTGCAGGATGCCATCGATCCGATGACGTATCTGCAACTCATCTTCATGCGGTTCAAAGTGGATATCCGTCGCGCGGCTCCTGTAGGCCTGCCAAATGACCTGGTTCACGAACTTGATGATGCTGGCCTCCTGATCGCCTTCGGCGATCTCTTTGTCATCGGCAAACATTAACTCAAGATCTTCATCATCATCAACCTCGTCCTGCGCCAGCTCATCGATTGTCTCGGCACCCACGCCATAATATTTCTCATACGCCTTGGCAATGTCCTCACCCGGAGCCAGCACAAACCGCACTGGCCCCTGGGCAGCGAAGCGAACTGCATTGAGCAACTTTGTGTGGAACGGATCACTCACCGCCACCACCAAAACACCGTCTTCCACGGCCACCGGCAATACGGCATGTTGACTGGCCACTTTGGAGGAAATGGCCCGACGCGCCTCAACAGAGGGCTTCACATCCGCCAAATCAATCGGATGCCAGTCAAAGGCATCGCCCACCCGCTCGAGATACTGCGCCTCGCTGAGTTCATTGCGTCGGCGCAGATACACAGGAAATGCATCCGCCAGCCCTTCCTCAGCTCGCTCACGCCGCCAGTCCGCCATCAAGGCATCCCACTCGTCTTCACGTGCCAAGTGTGCAGCAATGCAGAATTGTTTAAATGAAGCGTACGCCATCCAAACGCCCTACCCGTTGCCGGGCCCCATCACGTTTCCCCCATTGGAAAACTGTCTCAAACTATTGAGACGCGGTGAAAACCTAACATTTCTGACAAGGCCAGCAAGCTCAAAACAGTTACAGTTATCCTCATCGAAGACTCAAAAAACGGCTATTTTGAAGCCGACCTGCATGGTCTTCTCGCGGCACTAGACGTGTCGTACAGAATAGGGTTACAGGAATAACCTTGGAATAATGACGCAGTCTGCGTTCACTGGACTCATGAGGCGATTGGCGGACGCCAAACTAATTCTGTTCGGCGTAACCTGTTGCTGTCTGGCCGGATGCCAAACCGACCGGTCAAGGCCTCAATTTTTCGATGGATATGTTCACGTTGCTGCAGCCCAAGGCACGTTGATCGTTCGGCCATTGCACGGCGAACCCCTACTGGGCCAAACGCGCCCCAGCGAGAATGGCCTGCGCTTTACCCCGCAATTTCCTTTTCTTGTGGGACAAGTTTATGAAGCGGTATTTTCCGATGCCCAAGGACGGCAATCGGCCGCGTTGCACATTTTCCCCATCAAGGCCCCTGCCCCCAAGTTGTTGGCGGTGTATCCCAGCGGCGATACGGTGCCGGCGAATCATCTGAAGTTTTACCTGCACTTCAGCGAGCGGATGACGCAGGGAAATATCTTTCGGCACTTTCGCTTGTTAGACCTGACCACCGGCAAACCAGTGGAGGAACCGTTTCGCGAAACGGAGTTATGGAGTGACGATGGCCGACGCCTGACCTTGTGGCTGCATCCGGGCCGACAGAAGACCGGGGTGAATCTCAACGTGGACCTCGGTCCCGTGCTGAAACCGCGCCGGCGATATGCGCTTGAGATTGCCGCCGATTGGCAATCCGAAGCCGGCGTGCCAATAGAGGCGGCCGGACGCAAGGTGTTTACCACCGAACCAGCTGATCGCACCCAACCAGCACCGGATCGCTGGACGGTCGTGCCACCGCAGGCCGGTTCGCGCGCCCCTTTGGTCATCACCTTTAATGAACCGCTGGACCGCGCGTTGCTGTACAATTTACTCACGGTTCTGAACGCCCGGGACGAGGTCGTGCCGGGATCAATCGTCGTCACGCGTTTGGAAACTCAATGGCGGTTCACCCCGCAATCGCCCTGGTCGGCCGGTGTGCATCGGGTGCGCATCGGCTGGGAACTCGAGGATTTGGCCGGCAACAATCTGCTGCGCCGTTTCGAGGTGAATCTTGAGCAGCCCAACGAACCGGCTTTCGCCGGCCCGCGTTATTTGGAATTCCACCCGCGCTAAACGGCGGAGGCTTGGGAGGGGCAAGTTCCACCTTGCCTCATTTTGAGTCGCCAACACGGGCGAGGTGGAACTCGCCCCTCCCCGTTTGCGCTACGCTTCGCGTAGTTCCATAATGAGATCCTTGCTCTCGACGGAATCACCAATGGCCACGTTGACCTTGTCCACCACGCCGTCGGTGGCGGCGTAGACGGTGGTTTGCATCTTCATGGCTTCCATGGTGATGAGCTTGTCGCCCTTGGCCACCTTGGCACCGACGCCCACGGCCAGCTCGGTGATGATGCCCGGAATGGGCGCCCCCACGTGCAGATCGTTGCCGGGATCGGCCTTGGCGATGGCTTTTTCCTGCACATTCATGGAGGCATCGGCGATCTCCACTTCGCGCGGGTAACCGTTCAGTTCAAAGGTCAACGTGCGCACGCCTTCCTCGTCGGCCTCGCTGATGTTGATGAGCTTGATATACAGCGTCTTGCCCACCTCAATGTCCACGGCAATTTCCTCGCCGGGTTGCAGGCCGTAAAAGTACGTGGAACTGGGCAGCACAGACACGTCGCCGTATTGGCGGCGGAACTTGTTGTAGTCCTTGAAGACCTCCGGATACATGAGGTAGCTGAGCAAATCGTCGTCGCTGACCTTGCGGCTGATTTCGTCCTCCACCTTCTTCCGCGTGCGCTCGAGATTGAGCGGCTTGAGGTCGGCGCCAGGGCGGCCCTTGAGCGGCTTTTGTTTGCCGAGCACGACCTTCTGCACTTTGCGCGGCCAGCCGCCGACGGGTTTACCGAGACGCCCTTTCATCATGTCGATGACCGATTGCGGGAACGGCGTGGCGCCGGGCTCGAGGTTCACCACGTCCGCCGGCTTGATGCCGCGCGTAACCAAAAACATGGTCATGTCACCCACCACCTTGCTGGAGGGGGTTACCTTCACAATGTCGCCAAAGAGATCGTTCACCTCCGCGTAGGTGCGGGCCACTTCCTTCCAACGCGCGCCCAGGCCCATGCTCTCGGCCTGCTCGCGCAGGTTGGTGTACTGGCCGCCGGGCATTTCGTGTTCGTAAATATCGCCGATGCCGCTGCGCGGGCCGGTGTCAAAGGGCGCATACACGCGGCGCACAGCTTCCCAATAATCGGAAAACTCATTGAGCGTCCCGAGGTCGAGACCGGTTTCCCGCGGCGTATTGTCCAGCGCCGCCACCACACTGTTGAGGTTCGGCTGACTGGTGGAGCCGGACATCGAGGCAATGGCCAGATCGGCAATGTCCACGCCCGCCTCGGCGGCTTTCAAAACGGAAGCCGCATTCACACCGCTGGTATCGTGCGTGTGAAAATGAATCGGCAAACCCACCTCGTTGTGCAGCGTTTTTACCAGTTTATTGGCCGCATACGGACGGCACAGGCCAGCCATGTCCTTGATGCAAAGGGTGTGTGCGCCCATTTTCTCGAGTTCCTTCGCGAGCTTCACGTAGTACTCGAGTGGGTACTTGTCGCGGGCGGGATCCAAAATGTTGCCGGTGTAACAAATAGTCCCCTCACAAACCGCATGCGTTTCACGCACAGCCTCCATCGCCGCCTTGAGGTTGGGCAGGTAATTAAGCGAATCGAACACGCGGAAAATATCCATGCCGCTCTCAGCCGAGTGCTTCACGAATGCCTTCACGACGTTGTCCGGGTAATCGGAGTAGCCCACCGCGTTGGAACCGCGGAAGAGCATTTGGAAACAGATATTCGGCACCGCCTCGCGCAGTTGGCGCAGGCGCTGCCAAGGATCCTCACGCAGGAAACGCATCGCCGTGTCAAACGTCGCACCACCCCACATCTCGAGGCTGAACAATCCCGGCGTACGGCGCGCGATGGCGTCGGCGGCGTTGAGCATATCCTCCGTGCGCATGCGCGTGGCGAACAGGCTTTGGTGCGCGTCACGCAATGTGGTATCGGTTATCAGCAGGCGCTTTTCCTTGCGCGCCCACTCGGCGAATTTCTTCGGGCCTTTCTCGAGGAGAACTTGCCGCGTGCCCGCGGGCGGTTCCTGATCACCGTTGTAAGCTGGCTCGGCGATCGGCGCGAAAGGTTCCTTCACTTCAAACCCTTTCGCTTGCGGATTGCCGTTCACCACCACATCGCCAATGTAACTAAGCAACCGGTTCGCGCGGTCGCGGCGCGGGCGGAAGGTGAACAGCTCCGGCGTGGTATCGATCAAGGTCGTGCTGGCCTGACCAGTGCGGAAGGTCTCGTCCTTGATGACGTTTTCGATGAACGGAATGTTCGTCTGCACGCCGCGGATGCGGAATTCCTTCAGCGCGCGATCCATGCGATCGAGCGCAATCGGAAAGCTCATGCCACTGGCGGTGATCTTGACCAGCAGCGAGTCGTAGAACGGCGTGATGACACTGCCCGCATCACCCTGCCCGCCATCGAGCCGTACGCCAAAGCCCGCCGCCGAACGGTAAGCGATGATGCGCCCATAATCGGGCGTGAAATTGTTGGCCGGATCCTCCGTGGTCACCCGCGCCTGCACGGCGTGCCCCACGCACGGCACGTTCTTTTGCTTGGGCAACTGCATCACGTCGCCATGCAGTTTGCCGCCCTGCGCCACCTGAATCTGCGCCCGCACCAGGTCAATGCCGGTCACCACTTCGGTAACCGTGTGCTCCACCTGAATGCGCGGATTCATCTCAATGAAATACCACTTTTTGGAATCCATGTCGTACAGGAACTCCATGGTGCCGGCGTTGTCGTACCGAATGTGCTGGGCCAGCTCCACGGCGGCCGAGCACAGTTCGCTGCGCACGCTCTCATCCAGCGCCACACTGGGGGCAATCTCCACCACCTTTTGGTGGCGGCGTTGAACGGAGCAATCGCGCTCGTACAGGTGCAGCACGTTGCCGTGTTGGTCGCCCAAAATTTGGACTTCGATGTGCTTGGCGCGCGGCACGTATTTCTCGAGGAACACCGCCGGGTTGCCAAAGGCGCGATCAGCCTCGCCGCGGGCTTCATCGAGCAACCGCTCCAAATCCTTGGCCTTGTGCACCACGCGCATGCCGCGGCCGCCGCCGCCAAAAGCCGCCTTGATGATCAACGGGAAACCGATCTCCTTGGCCACCTTCACCGCCTTGGCGCGGGTGGTGATGGGGTCATCGGTGCCAGGCAGAATCGGTACGCCGGCCGCCTTGGCCAGAGCACGCGCCTCGGTCTTGTCGCCCATTTTGCGCAGCAACTCCGGGCGCGGTCCGACAAACGTAATGCCCGCCTTCGCGCAGGCCTCGGCAAAGTCCGCGTTCTCCGCCAGAAATCCGTAACCGGGATGAATGAAGTTCACCCCGCGTTCCTTGGCCATCTCCACAATGCCGTCGATGTCCAGATACGCCCCCACCGGCCCCTTGCCCACGCCGACGAGATAGGCCTCATCCGCCTTGAACCGATGCACCGCCAGCCGGTCTTCCTGCGCGTAAACGGCCACCGTGCGCATGTTCATCTCCGTGGCGGCGCGGAAAATACGGATGGCAATCTCACTGCGGTTGGCCGCCATCAATTTCACCGGGCCATCGGCCGATGACACGTTTTTCTTGAAATTCCTACCCATGGGGGCGGGCCTTTTAGCAAAAGTGCCTCTAAAAGCAAAGCCACAAAGGCCCTACAGCCGCGGTTCGGCCTTGCCTCTGCCGGAGCTTCGGCCACACTTTCCCGATCCATGAGAACGCTGCTCTTACTCCTCCTATCCCTGCCCCTCGCCGCTCAAGCCGCCGTCGAGGCTTTCGAGGTGGGCCCCAACAACACCGACCAACTCCCCAAGGGCAAAGAGGCCGACGGGATCATTGGTGATTTCATTTTGCGCAATGCCCACATCACCGCCGTCATCTCCGGCAACCAACCGCTGCGTCGGGCCAATATGGGCACCTTCTACGGCAACGGCGGCATCACCCCCGGCTGCCTCTACGACCTTACCCTGAACGATCGCCAAAACGATCAGCTCACCATCTTTGCTCCCAGCGGCCAGCGCGGCGATGTATCGCACGTGCGCATCATTCAAGCCGGCGGCCCCAAGGCGGATGCCGTGGCTCAAATTGAAGTGGTGGTTGATGCCGCCCGGAACAAGGGGCTTTTCAAGCGACACACCTACCAACTCGATTCACTTTCCCGCGGCCTGCTCATCACCACGACCTATCGCAATGAATCGGATGAAGTCCGCAAAGGATCCGTAGATGACTACTGGAAACCCTCCGGCAAACGCGGCACCTTTCATAGCGTGCGGTGGATCGATGCCGTGGACCCCGATGATCGCGGCAGCTACGCTTCCGGTTGGGTGAAAGGCCCGCGCCGCGCCGGACTGGCTGCCGGCCCAGGCACGCTCTCTCTGAAACCCGGTGAATCCATCACATTCGCACGCTTCATTGCCGTCAGTCATTCTCCGGCCGCCGCTGTCAGCGAAGTGCTGGTGTACGCCGATCCCAAAACCGCCCTAATCAATGGCCAACTAAACGACCCAAATAAACGCCCGGTGAATACCGCCACCATCGAGATCACCAAAGGCAATGCCAAGCTCCCCTGTTACCCCTTCGCCCAAGGCAAATTCGCCTTGTATCTACCCGAGGGTGAGTACGGCATCCGCATCAGCGATCGCGGCCGGAGCCCGGTGGAACGCGATGTGTCGCTCCAAGCCAACGCCGCGACCGTGCTCAGCGAAACCCTCAGTGCCACATCCGGCGTGGCCTTTGCGATCACCGGCGCTGACGGCAAAGACACCCCGTGCAAAATTCAGTTCATCGGCACAGGCACGACCAAGACGCCCAATCTTGGGCCGCAAAATCGCGCGCACGGTTGCGTGGATCAGTGGCATTCGGAGACGGGCAAATTCAACGTGGCGCTCGATCCGGGCACGTATCGACTGGTGATCACGCGCGGCATTGAACACAACCATTTGGTGCGTGAGGTGACCGTGAAGGCGGGCGCGTTTGCGCCGGTGACCGGCCAGCTCAAGCGGGCGATTGATACGCGCGGCTGGGTGAGCACGGATTTCCACAACCACTCCACGCCCAGCGGCGATAACCAATGCGGCACCGACGACCGCATCATCAACCTCGCCGCCGAGAACATTGAATTTGCCCCCACCACCGAGCACAACCGCCTGTACGACTGGGCGCCGCACATCAAAAAACTTGGCCTCAGTGAGCACCTCAGCACCATCGTTGGCCTCGAGCTCACCGGCGGCGGCGCGGGTAGTCATCACAACGCCTTCCCATTGCCCGCGCCCAACCCCTACGCACAGGACGGCGGCGCGCCGGTTTTCCAAAACGACCCGCGCCTCAATGCCATTGCCCTGCAAAACCTCGGCGGCTGGAATTCTGATCGCTGGGTGCACATCAATCACCCCAACATGACCGAGAAGTTTTGGGACCGTAACCTCGACGGCAAGGCCGACGGCGGCTTTGCGGGGTACGACCAATACATCGACGCCATCGAGACGCAAAACTTCCGCGGCAATAACATCCTCGCCACCGCCCCGTGGACGCTTTATCGCCGCGGTACCAGCGAAAGCGTGCGTGAAGTGCGCGAATTCATTTGGCTGCAAATGCTCAACCAAGGCTACCGCACCCGCGCCATCGCCGTGGCCGATGCGCATTCTGTCTACGGCAACGGCGTCGGCGGCTGGCGCACCTACATCCCCAGCAGCACCGATGCGCCCGGAAAAATTGACGCCAAGGAAATCATCCGCAACGCCAAAAAAGGCCAGCTGATGCTTACCACCGGCCCGTTCCTCGAGGTCACTGCCAACGGCGCCCTGCCCGGCAGCGACATCACCGCCAAGGACGGCAAAGTGAAGCTGAAGGTGAAAATCCAATGCGCCGACTGGGTAAAGATCGACCGCGTGCAAGTGCTCGTTAATGGCCGACAGGACCCCAACCTCAACCTCACCGTCGCCAAGCAGCCAAAAATGTTCAACAACACGCCGACCGTTTTGGAGACCGAGTTTGAGGTGAACCTCAAGGAAGACGCCCACCTCATCGTCGTGGCCATGGGTGAGAACCACGATCTCAAGACCGGTTACGGCACCAGCACCAACGCCAGCCTCAAACCCTGCGCCTACATCAACCCCATCTGGGTAGACACCGACGGCAACGGCTTCCAGCCCAACAAGGACACTCTCGGCTGGGATTTGCCCGTGGGTCGCCAAGACCCAGCCAAAATCCGGGCGATGTTGAAGGCCAAGGGGAATTAACCGGGCGCAGCCGTTAACGGTGATGCATCCGGTAATGCTGCCTGAGCAGGTCCTTACCGTAATCGTTACCGTTTGGCGTCCGGACCACCGTGTGAATGTGCCGGCGTGTGGGTGTACGTGACCGGGCCAGAGCTATGGGGCGTTGGTGATCAAACTCAATCAGGATCACGGGACTCTGGATGCGATAATAAAACACGCTATCCTTCCCGGCACCTCCCAGCCATCCGAAATACGTGTTATTCATGTGTTTCTTCACTTCTGAAAGCTTCACCTTGGCATGTCCTTCAGCCATTCGCCCCACATACACGCCGATCAATTCCAGCAATTTCTCCTGTTGCCGAGCCGTCAGGGCATCGCCGCGAATGCCCATATAATCGAGCACCTGATTGTCGCGAAACGCCTCACCGATATTATTGGTGGGACCCTTGATATCACCCACGACTGCCTTGGCCCGTTGTTCGGCGTCAAGTAGCTGGAGGAAGGCCAGTCCCTTGTCCTGCTCGGCTTGGCAGACCTCCGCTCCCTTGAATTGACCGGCTTCGGCTTTCACCGGTTCCGATCCCATGAACACCGGGCTCATGACCACCTGGTCACCAAGCACGAAGTAATTGATGACCACGTGATGGCCATCGAGTTGCCAACCCCACGGCTGGGTGGCACTGGGTTCGCCCATAATCGTGATCCAATACAGCCATTGACCATATTCTTCAAATCGCTGCGTCAACTCCGCCAGAGTGCCGTTGAGTTTCATGATGTCACGCGTCTGCTTCAGTCCACCGGCACTGAGACTGGCCTTCAACAAGTTGAACGCCAGCTCGCGCTGGCCCACAGTCATCGTGTTAAACCCCTTGCCCTGCCGCACGTAACGATGGCGATTGTCCCACTTGCGCCATTCTAGATCGTCCACGGGATACAAGGTTTTTTTCCGATCCGCCACCGTCAGACTCGCCAAAAACGCTTTGGCCGCCTGCCGCACGGGTTCTGTACTTACCCCGGTTTTGCGGACGGGAAACAAATTGGCCGGCGGCACATCCAGATAATATATGCCTTTAAACGGCTCCTTAATCGCCGCCTCGCGTTGAGCATCTCCGCGACCTTTCGGCTGCGCCCCGGCCTCCGGTGCGATCATACCCGCCAAAAATACGGCCCCAATGATTACTGTTTTTTTGCTCATCGATTTATTGGGTTTACCGCCTGACGGACCGGCCGCAATCGATCGGCCAACTCTGCCGCTTGCAGTGGTTGTTCGGCGGATAGATCGTGCGCCTCGATTGGATCACGCACAATATCGAACAGGCTCAAGCCTGTCGGGGCCC
>JAYQQG010000009.1:0-42700 GCA_038145765.1 Verrucomicrobiales bacterium | reverse complement strand
TTTAGCCTGGGGGGGCGGTTTATGTTTAAAAGACACCGCGGGTGGTGACGTCCAGCTTTGTGCCTGGTTTGTGGTTGTAGTAGATGTATAACACACGGCCGAGCGGATACTTACCAGCTAGAGCGTTTGCAGCAGTCGGCTCGTAGAACTTCCCGTCGGGACCGGCCAAAGCCACCGCACGCACGGCGGAAGTCTTGTAACCGTAGCCAGAGTAACCGAGGCCACCCAAGTCACTGCCAGTGCCTTGCACCACTGCGGAGGAACCGGGCTGCTCCTTCACGCTGGAGCTGTAGTCACCGCTGGATAGGGCTACCTTCTTAAACACACCGTAGGTGCCGGAAGCACTGTTACGGCCGTAGAGGCTGATGGCCTTACTAGCCCAGTCACCGGTCAAACCGAGGTCACCCCAAGTCTTGGCAGCCTTGCCACCACGCTTGAATGTGCTTGAGAAAGCGTTGTCCACTTGCTTGAGGGTCATGCCTTCGATCGGGTTGTCCTTGTGCACGAACACCGCGAGGGCGTCAATGGAAGTACCAATGCTGGCGGGCTTGTAGCCGTACTTCTTCTCAAAAGCATCCACCTCGGTGGACTTCATGGTGCGGCTCATCGGGCCGACTTGGCTGCTACCTTCAATCAGCGCAGGAGGCGCAGTGGAAGAGCCTTTGCCTTCAATCTGAATTTTCACGTTCGGGTAAAGAGCTTGGAAGCTCTCAGCCCAGAGTGCCATCATGTTGTTAAGAGTGTCCGACCCCACAGAGTTCAAGGTGCCGGATACACCGGACACCTTCTTGTAGGAAGGAAGGTTGGGATCCACCGCGTGTGCGTTGGTCACCACGAGCGCCATCACGGCGGAAGCAATCAGTTTTTTCATCGTCTTGTTTGTTAGGTTTACAATTGTTCTTTAAGGAACCAAGGACAAACTAGGCGCGCTCTGTAACATACGAACGGCGGATTTGTTACAATTAAGTTACGGCAACTTATTCCCAGTAAAACTGAAAAAAACCTAGAAATCTAGCCGCTCGATTGCTTCACTCCGCCCATGCCGTTGCCCCACAAAATCGCCACGCTGCTGTATGCCTTTCACGAGGATGGCCGCGTTTTGCTGATGGAACGGCGGCATGATCCCAACCGTGGCTGCTTCAGCCCGCCCGGCGGCAAACTGCAGACTGACACGGGCGAAAGCCCGCACGCCTGTGCCCTCCGCGAGGCCCGCGAGGAGACCGGCCTGCAGCTGACGCCGGCTGACCTCCACCTCACCGGCCTGATCAGCGAGCACGGTTATCAAGGCGACGCCCATTGGCTGATGTTTCTCTTTGAGATTAAACCGCGCCTCACCGAGCTGCCGCCCGACCACGAGGAGGGCGCCTTTCGCTGGGCCAGCCGCGAGGAACTCAATACCCTTCCATTGCCCGGCACCGATCGCGAACAAATCTGGCCCCTCTTCTGGCAACACCGCAACGGCTTCTTCATCGCCCATTGTCAATGCACCGAGAATCAGCCGGACACATGGACGACCCTCGACTCTCGACCCTCGACCCTCGACCCCAAGTGACCGACGAACATTTCATGCAGGACGCCATCCGGCAGGCGGTCAAGGCTTACGAGGCCGATGAAGTACCCATTGGCGCCGTCATCGTTCGCCACGACCGCGTCATTGCCCGTGCGTGGAATCAGGTGGAACTGCTGAACGACGCCACTGCCCATGCTGAGATGCTCGCCCTCACCGCAGCCGAGGCCGCCGTGGGCGACTGGCGCCTCACCGATTGTACCCTGTACGTGACCAAGGAACCTTGCCCCATGTGCGCCGGCGCCATCGTCCATTGCCGCCTTGCCCGCGTGGTGTTCGGCGCGCCCGATCCCAAGGGCGGCGCAGCCGGGGGCGCGATGAATCTCCTGCAATTCCCCACGCTCAATCACGCCAGCGAAATCACTCCCGGCATCATGGAGCCCGACTGCCGCAGCCTGCTCCAAACGTTCTTCCAGCAAAAACGCAAACCCTCCGACGGCACTGCACAGTGAGCCTCGACCCTGCCAGACTGGATGCTGCGTTGGCCACCGCGCGCGCTGCCCTGCTGGCCGAGCGCCACGCAAACGGCCATTGGGAAGGCGAACTCTCCAGCAGCGCCCTCTCCACCGCCGTCGCTGTTGCCGCCCTGCACCATATCCAAACCGCCACCGACGCGGATCACACCGCCCTCATTCAGGGCGGCTTGCAATGGCTCGCCGATCATGCCAATGAAGACGGCGGCTGGGGTGATACCACCAAAAGTCTCAGCAATATTTCCACCACCACCCTCTGTTGGGCCACCCTGCACGCCGTGCCCGGTGCCGATGAGAAACACGCCGACACCATCACGGCCGCCGAGGCGTGGCTCACCAGCGCAGCCGGTGGCACCACGCCCGATTATCTCGCCCCGGCAATCATTGCGAGGTACGGCAAGGATCGCACTTTCTCTGTGCCGATTCTCACCCATTGCGCGTTGGCCGGCAAAGGCGATTGGGCGGATGTCATCCAACTGCCCTTCGAGCTGGCCGCGCTGCCGCGCAATTGGTTTGCTGCGCTGCGCCTGCCGGTGGTGAGCTACGCGCTGCCGGCGCTCATCGCCATCGGCCAATGCCGACATCATCACCGGCCCACATGGAACCCCGTCACCCGCCTGTTCCGTAATGCGGCGCGTGAGAAGACGTTGGCGGTGCTCGAGCAAATCCAGCCTAGCAACGGCGGCTTCCTCGAGGCTACGCCACTCACCAGTTTTGTCACCATGAGCCTCGCCGGTAGCGGGCTCGCAGACCATCCGGTTGCACGCAAAGGCGTGGAGTTCATTCAAGCCTCCGTGCGCGCCGACGGCAGTTGGCCGATCGACACCCACCTCGCCACGTGGGTCACCACGCTTTCCGTCAATGCCCTGAGCGAAGCGTTGCCTGCCAAGGATCGCGCGCCCATTCGCGAATGGCTGCTGGCCCAGCAATATCGCGAAGTGCATCCGTTTACCGATGCCGCGCCCGGCGGCTGGTCGTGGACGCCGCTGCCCGGCGGTGTGCCCGATGCCGATGACACCCCCGGCGCGTTGCTCGCGCTCAAACAACTGGGCGAGATCGACGACACCACGCGCGCCGCCGCCCGTGCCGGCTGTGTGTGGCTGCTCGATTTGCAGAACCGCGATGGCGGCATCCCGACCTTTTGCCGCGGCTGGACCAATCTGCCCTTTGACCGATCCAGCCCCGACCTTACTGCACATACCCTCCGCGCCTGGCTCGCGTGGCGCAATGAATTGCCCGATCTCGCCGACCGCATCGATGATGCCGTTCATGCTGCTGCGCGGTTCCTTGCCCAAAGCGAAGGGGCCGGCATGGACGGCTGGGCACCGCTTTGGTTTGGCAACCAACATGAGTCCCATGAAATCAACTGGACCTACGGCACGGCCAAAGTGTTGCTCGCGCTCAATGAACCCGAGCAACAGGCCCTGCCCGGCGGTGCCCTGCGCGTGACCCGCGCCAAGAATGCGTTGCTCGAGATGCAGCATGAAACTGGCGCTTGGAGCGGCTTCAAGGGCGGCGAGCCTTCCATCGAGGAAACAGCCCTCGCTCTGGAGGCCTTGGCCGGCGTGAGTGAAAATGACGAAGACGCCCAGGCCAAACTGGAAGCCGCCCGAAATCGTGCCGCCTTGTGGCTGATCGAGCAGGTGGAATCCGGCGCGTGGACCGAGCCGTCGCCCATCGGCTTCTATTTCGCCAAGCTGTGGTACTTTGAAAAACTGTATCCGATGATCGCGACGGTGGGGGCGCTATCGTGCTGCCGGCGCCTCGCCGGCAGGTCTGAAGCCGACTGACAATAAAATGGGACGAGGTGGAACTCGTCCCTCCCATTCCATCGCCTGGCGGGCGGGAGGGGCAAGTTCCACCTTGCCCCATTATTCATTCGATATCTCAAAAATCCTGATCCACGTATCACCGTGCTTGAGCGTCTTGTGCTCAGTCCACGGATCTGCCCACTCGATGTTGTCGCGCTTGGTGTGGCCGAGGAGCAACCGGCCACCGGAATGCAACAACGCCGGAAACGCCGCCTCATCCAGCACCCGTTGCGCCCAGCTTTCCGAACGCTGCCCCGGGACGGTCTTGTCGCCATATGGTGGATCGGCACAAATAAAATCAAACTGCCGCCCGGCCTCAGCCAGTTGTTTCACCGCCTGCAACGCGCACTGCATCCGCACTTCGATGGGCGCTTTCAACGGCTGCGCATTACGCCGAATGAACCCGGCGTGCTTCGAACTTTTCTCAACGGCCACCGCGGACGTGGCCCCGCGACTGAGGCACTCCAGGCACAACGCGCCGCTGCCGGCGAAGAGTTCGAGAACGGAGGCCCCCTCAATCCAGGGACCGAGACTGTTGAAGATCGCCTGCCGAACCTTGTCCGGCGTAGGCCGCACGCCCTGTCCCGGCGGCACGGCGATCCGCTGGTTCACCCATTGCCCGCCGGTGACGCGCATGGTTAACGGCCACCCGATATGGCCCGGCGCAGGCGCGCGTTTTCCTCCTGCAACGCTCGATACTGTTTGAGCAGCGCCTCGTTTTCACGGCGAGCCGACTCGAGATCATCCAAAGCCTGAAGTAATTCGCTCTCACCCCGTTTGCTGGCCACCTTGAGGAATTCGAACTCGGTGCGCAATTGCCGGTTGGCACTCATTTGTTTGGCCATTTCGCCGGGTTCCAAGGCTTTCGGCCGGGCGGCCAATGCCTCGCGCAACCGGGCTTGATAGTCAGCCTCCTTTTGCTGCCACGCCAATCGCTCGCGTTGAAGATGCTGTTCGGCTTGTTGTCGTTCAGCCTGAATCCGGGCCATTTCCTCAGCGGAAGTCAGCCCGGGTGTTGCCGGTACGGTCACAGTGGGGAGCGACGAAGGCTTCACGTTTGTCATACCGGCAGTCAACGGTGTTGGGGGCAAGGGGGGAGGTAAAACGGAGTGAAGCCCGTTTTTAGAGACCGACTCCGGGTCAGCCGATTGGGGTGAGCCAAACCCTTTCGGAACCGTCGTGTGCCCGGCGGCCTGTAACCGCTGCAACTCGGCAATCTGTTCGGCGAGTGACATTTTATTCGATACCCCCAATCCCACAGCGGGCGCCGAAGGCGTCGGCACTGTGTTGTCACTCAAAGCGCGCTCGGCCCAAGGATCTTTCAGCACGGTGGACGGGGGAATTTGATGCAATAAACAAAGCGGGCGCAGGCGTTCATCCAAGGCTTTCAACCGGCTGGGCACACGGCTCGTATTGCCGGACCAATGGGGGTGATCCTTGACGAGGCTGACGAAAATCTTTCGGGCTTCCAGATATTTCAGCAGGGCTTCTTCGCCCTTGCCGGCATGTTCTAAAGACAAGCCTTGCCGCTGAATTTCTCCGGCATTCAGGAAAAGTGTATCAGGCAAATCTGCCGCCGCCAGCCCGCCCGCGCACAACATTGCCCCCAAGAAAGAGAACCCCCATCTCCTCATGCGCCCGTTCGTAACAGAGAAATCGGGTGAAATCAACGCTTTTTAACTCAGAATCGGCACCTTATTGTGAACGCCCATCGGTTGACAGGGATTCGCGAGCCCACTAGGTTGCGCACGGTTTTGGACCATGGAAAACGCTCTGGGACAGCGGGTATTGGTGTTAAACCGCTTATGGCAGGCGGTCAATGTCTGTTCTGTCCGCCGAGCCCTCAGCCTGCTCTTCACCGGCAATGCTCAGGTGGTTTACAACGATGAACAGGGCGGATTCCACACGTTTGATTTCGGCGAATGGGCGGACTTTTCCAAGGAGGAACCGGGCGAGGAATCGATTGCCACGGTCTCTTTCCGCCTGCGCGTTCCGCGCGTGATCCTGCTGCTGGGTTATGATCGTTTCCCCAAACAGGAGGTGAAATTCACCCGCCACAATATTTTTGAGCGCGACAAAAACACCTGCCAGTACTGCGGCCAGATGTTTGACCGGCGCGATTTAAATCTGGATCACGTCATCCCGCGTCAACGCGGCGGCCCCACCAACTGGGAAAACATTGTCTGCTCCTGCATCCCGTGCAACACACGCAAACGCAACCGTACGCCGCGCGAGGCCGGCATGCGGCTGCTCACCGAACCCCGCAAACCGAAGTGGAGGCCGTTTATCCAGGTGAGTTTCGGTGTGAAGACACACGAAAGCTGGAAACATTTCATCGACGTCGCCTACTGGAACGTCGAGTTGGGTGAGGAACAGGGTTAGCGTGGTCTAGGCTTCCACTTCTTCGCGGGCCGAGGCTTCCTCGATCATAGCCCAGAATTCCGGGTTCTCCGCCAGTTGCTCGTCTTCGTCCTGTGTCATTTGCGCATTACGAAAGAAGAAATCGTTCAATGTGTTGCGCGAGAAAATACGGTGGACCACCACCCCCAGTTCGTGGCACTCAAAGTACACGCGATAATTGCCCACTCGATAACGGTGCAGTGTCTTCACCCCCCTCTGCAGTTTGCCGTAAAACCCGCTGGCCCGCACTTCATCGGGCAGCCCCCGGAATTCCCCCAGAATCTGCAACTGCAAATCCTTCGGCATCGCCGCCAACTCCGAGGCGCTGGTGGGGTTGAAAATGATCTGAAACAGGGCGGACGACATGCGTGAAATGATACGAGATTTACCGGCAAACTCCTTTCCCAATCTGGTAGCCCGTAGGGGAATCGAACCCCTCTCTCAGCCTTGAGAGGGCTGTGTCCTAGCCGATAGACGAACGGGCCATTGGGAGCGCAGATACTACCCCTCGCGATCCGAATGTCAATCCTGCACGACCGCCACCTTCAGCGATTGCGCCGTCGGTTGCGCGGCCAAGGCCACGGCTTCCGCCGTGGCCGCCAGAGGAAAGGTGTGGGTCACCAACGGCCGCACATCCAATCGGCGTGAAAACACCCAGCGGGCCGCTTCCTTTTGCAGTGTGAAATCACTGGAATAACTGCCGATCAAATCCTTCTCGTCCACGCAAATGTCCGCGTACTCCACCGGCCCCACCTCACCGCGGCGCGTATGGGCAAAGAGCAGCACCTGCCCGCCGCCTCGCACCTGAGCCTGCGCTTGGGCGACGGCCGCCTGCACCGGCACGGCCACCACGGCGGCATCCAGCCCGCGACCGCGCGTGGTCGTGCGCAGGGTTTTTTCCAAACCGACCGCATCGGGTGCCAACGCTTTTTTTGCCCCGAACTGTCGAGCCATTTTACGCCGATTCGCCATGAAATCGGTGGCAATCACCTGCATCCCGCGCGCGGCCAACAGGCCGGTGAACATCAACCCAATGGGTCCTTGCCCCGCCACCATTACCGTATCACCCGGCAATAAGCGCAGCCGGTTGACCGCCTTGAGCACGGTATTGACCGGCTCTAGCATGGCGCCTTCGAGGCAACTGTTTTTGCGTGGGATTCTGACCATACCCGGCAAACAAAACCGCATCACCCGCACGTATTCCGCATAGCCTCCCCCGGCCGGTTCCAAGCCGGCGGTGATGCCGGTGCGCAGATATTGCGGGCACTGGGCAAAGGTGCCGTGTCGGCAGGCGTGGCAATTGAGACAAGGTACATGATGATGCAGCGCCACCCGATCACCCAAACGCCAACCTTCCACGCGCGCCCCCATCTTCACGATGGTACCGGCGGTTTCATGGCCCAGAATTCGCGGTGGAGGTACGGTGCCGTGTTGGATCTTTTTGATGTCGGTCGGGCACACCCCACAGGCGGCTACTTTGACCAGCACTTCATGCGCCCCACAGCGCGGGACGGGCACCGTTTCCACGCACAAATCATTCACGCCGCGGTACACCACTGCCCGCATCGTGCGTGGTATTGGATCAATCGGCATAGAGTTCCTCCTCGTCCTCATCGACCGTCTCGATGAAATCCACCAATTCATCAGCCGGCTCAGCAACAAACTCCCAATCACGCCCGCGCCAGGCAAATCGGACCGTGTGTGCGTGGAGAGCCTGATGTTCGAGAATCAATCGTTGCCGGTCGGCCTCGGTTAATTCGCCCTGCGCAAGCTTGAGATACAGCGAAGCATCCAACCCATACAATTTATCACCGACGATCGGGTGCCCCAAGTGTTGCAGGTGAATCCGGATCTGGTGCTTGCGCCCCGTTTCCGGCGCCACCCGCAACCAGCTGAACTCTCCTTCGGCCCGTTCAAACCGCCATTGCGTCCAGAAGCGGGTGCGGGAGGGGTGTCCATCCGGCCGCACACAATCTTTCACCGCCACCTCACTCGCTTCATCCGGTCCCAACGGCGCCTCGATCAACCCTTCGGCCTCCGTCACATGCCCATGCACAATCGCCCAATACTGCTTTTCCACTGTGCGACTTTCCCAAAGCTGCCGGAGCTCGCGCGCTGCGACATCCGTCTTACCCACGCACACCACGCCGCTGGTTTCGCGGTCCAGCCGGTTGATCAGATGCACCGCCTCGGCGGCGCCGCGATACAATCGCAATCGGCCCGCCAAACTCGAGCGTTCATCGCCTTTGGTGGGATGACACACCAGCCCGGCGGGCTTGTTAATCACCAACAGGTCGTCGTCTTCATGCAGGATTTCGAAAAGATCCGTTGCCATTGCCTTGCGCTGCCTTTGGCTTATCATCCAGCGGCCGCATGCAAAAGGAACTTCCCACCTTCCGGACCGCCACCCGGGCCGATAGTGCCGCCGTGCAGGCTCTGGTCTTTGAGGTTTTGCGCGAATACCAACTGACCCCCGACCCAGCCGGAACGGATGCGGATCTCACGGATCTCGGGCAATTTTACCAATCAGGCTGGTTCGCCGTGCTGGAATGGGAGGGCCACATCGTCGGCTCAGTGGGCCTGCTGCCTGAAGGCGACGGCGTTTGGGAACTACGCAAAATGTATCTGCATGGCGCCTATCGCGGCCGCGGCTGGGGACGATTGCTGATGGAACGGGCCTTAAACGAAGCCCGGGTCCGGGGCGCTCGCCGGATCACTCTGGGCACCGCGTCCGTTCTCATCGAGGCCATTGCATTATACGAACAATTCGGTTTCCAAAAAACGAATACCTCCCACGCCGCCGCCCGGTGTGATCAGGTGTGGGAACTGGATTTGATGAAGACGAACACGTAGACTGGCCGCATGCAGCTCGGACTCATTTCCGACACACACGGTCACGTGCCCCATTCGGTGCACGAGGCCTTGGCGGGGGTGGATTACGTCCTGCACGCCGGCGATGTGGGGCCGATGGATATCATCACTGAACTGGAGGCCATCGCGCCCGTCCGCGCGGTGCTGGGCAATACGGATTACGGCATCGCCCTTCCGGAATCACGGGTGGAAGAATTGGGGGGAGAACGGATTTTGATCCATCATATTGTGGATGTGGATTACCCCTCACAGATTGTGAGGGAACTGCTGACATCGGAGACACCGGACATCGTGGTGTTCGGGCACACCCATGTGCCGTTTGATGACCACCGCGATGGCATCCGGTATATCAACCCCGGCTCCGCCAGCCGCCCCCGCGGCGGCTCGCCGCCTTCAGTGGCTATTCTGGATTTCAAATCCGGCGCGCTGGCGGTCCATCACATTTCGTTGCCGTAAAGGGTTTAGGAGGGCGAAGCTCCTGCTGAGCCGTGGCGTGCGTGCGTGCGGTTTCGCTCCATTCGGCTCAGCAGGAGCTTCGCCCTTCCCTGTTCATTTCGCGGCGTGACTTTTGGCCCCAAACGGGGCAGAGTGCCCGGCTCCGATGGGTAAAAAGAAATCCAATTCAGTCACCGCACGCAGCGGACGGTTTGCCGGCGGACCGGCGGCCGAGGCGAATGCCTTCACCAATTCGGTGAAGTTCGACACGCGTTTGGCGCATCACGATATTGCCGGCTCCATCGCCCACGCCCGCATGCTGCATCACGTGGGTCTGCTTAAGAAACGCGAGATGGAGGCGATCGTGGACGGGCTGGAGACCATCGGAGGCGAGATCGCCCAAGGTCGGTTCACTTGGCGGGCGGAACTGGAAGATGTGCATATGAACATCGAAACCGCCCTGACCGAGCGGGTGCCGGCCGGAGCCAAACTACATACCGGCCGGTCGCGCAATGATCAGGTGGCGCTGGATACACGCATGTGGTTGCGTGAAGAAATCTGTGAATTGGCCAATGAGATCCATGATCTGCAGCACGCCTTAATCGAGTTGGGGGAAGCCCATCGCAAAGTGCTTATCCCCGGCTACACACACCTGCAGCGGGCGCAGCCGGTGTATCTCGCCCATCATTTGCTGGCTTACGTGGAAATGTTCGAGCGCGATTACGAGCGCCTGTTGGATTGCCTCGTACGGGTCAACGTGTGCCCGCTGGGCAGCGGCGCCATCGCCGGCAGCACGTTGCCGCTGGACCGGGAGTTTGTAGCCCGCGAATTGGGTTTTGTGGATGCCCACGAAGAACCGATGGTGACTCAAAATTCGATGGACGCCGTCGCCGATCGGGATTTTGTGGTGGAATTCTGCAGCCTCGCAGCGTTACTGGCAGTGCATCAATCCCGCCTATGCGAGGACCTCGTGCTCTGGAGCAGCGCCGAGTTTGGCTTCGTGACGATCGGCGATGCTTACACCACAGGCTCATCGCTGATGCCGCAAAAGAAGAATCCGGACATCTGCGAATTGACACGCGGCAAGACCGGCCGCGTGGTGGGCAACCTCGTTTCCCTGCTGACCACCCTCAAAGGCCTGCCGCTCACCTACAACAGCGACATGCAGGAGGACAAGGAGCGGCTGTTTGACACTGTGGATACCGTGCGCGCCACGGTCAACATCCTGGCCGCCATGCTTCGCGACACGGAGGTGAACGCCAAGGTTTGCGCCAAAGCGGTGAAGGACCCCAATCTCCTGGCCACGGATCTGGTCGACTGGCTGGTGCTGGCTGGAATGCCCTTCCGCAAGGCGCATCATGTGGTCGGCAAAATCGTGGCAGTGACGGAGTCGAAAAAGAAACGGATCGATCAGCTCACCCCTCGTGAATTATCGGCCATCGACAAGAAGCTCACCAAGGACGCCTTGTCGGTGTTCGACCTGAAAATCGCCATGCAACGCCGCACCGCGATCGGGGCCCCGGGCGATGCGGAGGTGGACCGCCGGCTCGCCTATTGGCGCGAGTTTCTCGAGCATTAACGCCACATGACCCCCACGGACGAACTGCTTGGGCCGATTCTCCGTGATGTGTCGCGGGCATTTTACCTGACCCTGCGTGTATTGCCGGGCGAAGTGCGCCAGTCGATCGGTCTCTTTTACCTGCTCGCCCGCACCACCGACACCATTGCCGACACCGAGCTGATCCCCGCTGACAAGCGCATGCTCAAGCTGCGCCAATACCGCGACCGCATCCGGAGCGAGGGGGCACCCATGCCGGACTTTTCCCATCTCGTGCGTGAACAACAGGATGACGGTGAACGCCGCCTTCTGATGCATAGCCCAGAGATCATTGCGCTCCTCGAGCAAACCCCCGCCTTCGATCGGGGGCAGATTCAGCTCACGCTCGAAACCATTACACGCGGGCAGGAGCTAGACCTGAAACGGTTCGGCGATGGCAGCGATTTAAAGTCGCTGCAAACCGCCGAGGATTTGGACGATTACACCTACCACGTAGCCGGTTGCGTGGGGGAATTTTGGACGCGCCTGACGCGCCGGCATTGTTTCCCGGATGCCGAATTGGATGATTCCGAATTGCTCACCCTCGCTATCCGGTTTGGCAAGGCACTCCAGTTGGTGAACATCCTGCGCGATCTCCCCGGCGATCTGGCGAATGGACGCTGTTACCTGCCAGCCGTGGACCTTGAACTCGCCGGCCTCACGCCAAACGATTTGCGCAACCCCGCCAGCTGGGACCAGTTGCAGCCCGTCTTTCGCCCCTGGCTGGCGAAGGCCCATGAACACTTGGCCGCCGCGTGGCAATACACGTTGATGATCCCACACAATCACTACCGCCTACGGCTCGCCTGCGCCTGGCCGATCCTGATGGGCCGCCGCACACTCAATTTGGTGGAGCACAATAACCCGCTCGACCCGGCCAGCAACCTCAAGATCACCCGTTCCCAGGTTTACGGCATTGTTTGGAGCACCCTCTGGCGCGCCCCGTTCCGCGGTCCTTGGCAGCGGCTTTTTGGGAATAATTAGCCGGATAACCCCTTGCTTTTTGGGGAATAATTGCCTACAAAAACCTTAAGGAGGTGGGCATGAAGTCCCGTTTTTATTTAACCGTCATTTTGTGTACCGGCGTTGGGGTATTGCCGGTGGATTTAATTGCCAGTGAACCGAACGCTGGCATCGCCCCAACCCCGCAGATCCAAACGGCCGAGGCGAAGGCGCAATCCCTGCGCGAACGCCGGTTGCGCCGCATGCTCCAATACCGCCAACGCCGCGCCGCCCTGCAGCACGTTTCCAGCTTCGTCCAGCGTAATGCCCCGTACCGGCGTTTTAATATTAGTGAGATTCGTGAACACTACGAAGCCAAAGGCACCGCGCTTGCCAAAGTCGTCCGTTCCGCCCAGCTGCGCGAAGACACTTTAGCCCATGCCAAGGCGCGTGCACTGGCGGAAGTTAAAGCCATCGCCGCCGTCATGCGCGCCCGGCTCGAGGCCGAACAACGCGCCATGGCCGCCGCCATTCGCCAAATGAAGACGGACAATCCGAATTATTCTGAGGACGCCCTCCGACTGGCTGCGGAGACGGCCGAGAAAAACCCGGGCGAAGTCATCACCCAATCCGAAGGCCTACCCATTCTGTCCAAAACCGTGGATATGGATTACCTCGACCCGCTCAAGCGTACCCCCAAGTTGGTGCCGGGCAAAATCGAAACCGCACCCGTGGCCCCCACCCGCACAGTTCATCCCACCGCTGAACTGGCCAACCCCAGCAGCGTCCCCTCCTTCCTTGTGCAACCTTACAGTGAAGATCAACTGGTCGATCTCGCCCAGCGCCAAGCCATGACCGCCTACAAAAAGGAACAGGCCCTGCGCAAGGTCAAGGAAGCCCAGCGCCGCGCGGAAGTGCAGCAATCCACCAGTTCACTCAGCGAAAAACGCCGCAAGCTTAAGGAGCTGCTCGCGCTGTATGCCAATGACAAAATTTCTCCTAAAGAATACTACGAACGCCGCGCCCTGATCATGGGCAGCGAGCCGCTCGAGCAGTAACCCTTTCGGCTTCACCTTCGGGCGTGGGTTTGGCATAACCCACGCATGCATCATTTCCGTTATGTACGCGGGCGCCTTTATTGTGAGGGCGTGCCCGTCGAGAAACTGGCCAAGGACCATGGCAGCCCCCTGTATGTCTACTCCGCCCGGACGTTGACGGAGAATTTCAACCGCCTGCACACCGCGCTGGCACCGCTGGATCACCTGATTTGTTTCGCCATGAAATCCAACTCAAACCTCGGCGTCATGCGCACGCTGGCAGATTTGGGCGGCGGATTCGACACGGTCAGTGGCGGCGAGATTCAGCGCGTCATTGCGGCGGGGGGCAATCCCCGCAAATGTGTGTTTGCCGGGGTCGGCAAAACGGAAGAGGAGATCGCCTTCGCCCTGCGCAAAGGGATTTACTGTTTCAATGTGGAAAGCGAGCCGGAACTGGAGCGCATCAACCACATCGCCGGCAAGCTCAAGAAAACCGCGCCTGTGGCCATCCGCGTGAACCCCAATGTGGATGCCAAGACACACAAAAAGATCACTACCGGCACCTACGAAAACAAGTTCGGCATCGCCTTCGAGAGCATTCCGGCAGTTTATGCCCGAGCCGCCAAACTCAAGCACGTGTGCCTGCGCGGCCTGCAAATGCACATTGGTTCGCAACTCACCCAAGTGAAACCCTTTGCCGATGCCGTGCGCAAGGTGGCCCCACTGGCCGCCCGGCTCCAGGCCAAGCACGGGATTGAGTTTCTCAGTATCGGCGGTGGACTGGGGATTATTTATGAGGACGCCCTCGCCAGCGGATCAGCCGACTGGTGGGAGCGCAAGGCGAACCGGAATCTCCTGACTCCCGAGAAATACGCCGACACCCTCGTTCCCCTTCTGCAACCCCTCGGCCTCAAGGTCTTGCTCGAGCCGGGGCGGTTCATCTCCGGCAATGCCGGCATTCTGGTGTCTCGCGTGGAATACGTGAAACGCACCGGCAAAAAATATTTTGCCATCGTGGACGCCGCAATGAATGACCTCATCCGGCCCGCGTTTTATGAGAGCTACCATGAGATTGTCCCCGTGAAACAATCCAAACACCAGCCCATTCCCACTGATGTGGTGGGCGGTATCTGCGAAACCGGCGACACGTTTTGTAAAGACCGGCCGATCCCGCGCGTGGAGGAAGGCGACCTCGTCGCCATGCTCAGTGCCGGGGCGTACGGTTTCGTGATGGCCGGCACATACAACACCCGCCCCATGCCCGCCGAGGTGCTGGTCAGCGGAAAGCAAGCTGCGGTCGTCCGCAAACGGCAACGGGTCAAAGATATTTGGGCCGGTGAATCCACCGCACCTTGGCAAAAGAAATAACGATCTAACCCCCCGATAAAAAAAGGCGGCCCGTTCGCGTACGGGCCGCCTTTTTTAATTCAACAACGTCTCCTAGTTATTGGAAGCCGTCTTGGTCGGCTCTTCCTTGGATGCCGTGTCGGTCTTGAGTTTTTGATACTCAGCTTCAAGGGCCTCGAGCTTTTTGCGGGCTTCACTCATGGTAGCGGCAAACTGATCTGCCGCCGTTTGCTTGGCCTTACTATCGGCAGTCTGGACTTCCATTCGCTTGATCAATGCCGCAACGCGTGCCTGATGATCTTTCTCCACGTTGGCATGGGCTGCTTGGGCTGCAGTCATTGCCTGGGTGGCGGCTGCAACAGCCGTTTCCATCGGGGGCAATGTCTCCTTTGCGAACTGCGTCACAGCAGCTTCAGTCTTCACCATGGCAGCCCGGCTTTCCGTAACCGCTGTTTGCGCGGCATCCATAGCCACCTGCATTTTGGCAACCTCGGTGGTGGCAGCGGTCACCTCGGCCTGCGCCTTGGCCGCGATTGCCTTGGCGGCATCCAACGGCTTTTGCGCCACGAGCATTTCCGCCTTCACTCGGGTCAGCACCAGTGCACTGGACTTCTTGGCCGGGGTGAGTTCTTTCAAAATTGTTTCGGCGGCAGCCAGCGCGGCTTGGGCCGGTTTCTGTTGGGCATTCGATAGCTCGGCCCAGTGTGCCTTGGCGGCGGTGGCCGCTTGTTGGCGCACGGTTGCCAATTGGGCAGCACGGGTGTGTGCGGCTGCTACGGGCGCAAGCTTGGCCGCTGCGGCGGCCTCGGCCTGTTGCGCAGTGGCACGGGCCTTGGTGGCCGCATCCAACTTGGCTTTGCCTTGGGCAACAGTAGCCTTGGCGGTGGCCAGTGCAGTGTCCGCCGCGGCCTTGCCGCGGGCAGCGGCAGCAATGATTTCGTTGGCCTGGGCAACATTTGCTAACGCGGCCTTTTGATCGTTGGCACTCAAGCCATCCAAGGCAGCCTTGGCGGTGGCGGCGGCGGCGCGAAGTTTCTTGGCCTCAGCCTGTTTGGCGGCATCGTTACCGGCGCTCAACTCGGCGTTTTGGGCCGCCATCTCAGCTTTTTGGTACGCGGCTAATGCGGCTTGCACCCTCGCGTTCACGGCTTTCAATTCGGCATCCGCCTTGACCTTGGCAGCGGGCGAAGCCTTGAATTTTGCCTCGGCCGAGGTGGCGGCGGTTTCAGCCGGTTTCATTTTTTGGATGAGCGCCTCATGAGCGGTCTTGGCGGCGGCCTCCGCTTTCGCCTGATTGGCCGCTGTAGTTTTTGCCGTGGCTAATGCGGTAGCCAACGGGCTCATTGCGGCCTTGGCCTTAGCAGCCGCATCATCGGCAGCTTTGGCCGCGGCATCTGCTTCTGTCGAAGCTTTTTGGGCGGCGGCCAATTCGCGGTCAATTGATTGCAATGCTTTGGCGGCATTATCCTTGGCAATCAGAGCTTGGGCAGCGGAGATTCCAAGGGCGCGATCAATCGTTTGAACCGGGATCAATTCAACATTGGCCAGGTCATCATATTTCTTTTGCTCCGCGGCAACCTTGGCGGCCTCGGTTTGCGCGGCAGTTTGGGCCTTGGCTTGTGTGCCTTGCGCGGTGTTCAAGTTTGCCTGAGCTTGTTTCATGCCCGCTTCGCGTTCAGCCACCCGCTTTTGCGCAGCCACCACCTTGGCCTTTTCCCGGGCCACTTTGGCTTGGGCGGCAGCCAATGCCTCATCAGCCTTGGCTTTGGTGGCCCGTGCCTCATTAATCTTGGTCTGGAGCACTGTTTTCACCGCAGCGAGATCCCGTTTTTGTGCGGCCGCCAAGGCGTCTTTCGTGTTGGTTAAAATCTTTTGAGCGGATGCTGCGGCTGCTTTCAACTGGGCCAATTCTGCGTCCTGACCGCTAACTTCACGGCGGACGGTGTACAAGGCGGCAAAGGTTTTGCTGAGGCGCAAATGGTCGGCGTCGGTTTGCGCCGCCGTCAGCGCCGCGCCGGCGGCAGTCACCTTGGCCTGTTCGGCGTTGGCAGCGGTTCCCAGGTCAGCGATGCGCTTGGCTAAGGCTGGCGCGCCTGCCTTTTGTTTGGCTTGCGCTTCGGCCAAGGATTTGTTGGCCGCCGCGTGAATGGTGCCCGCCTGTGTCACTTGTGTGTTGATGGCCGCCAATACTTTGTCCGCCATCGCTTTTGTAGCTTGGGCGGCGGTGAGTGCCTTGGCGGCCGCTTCGACCTTGGCTTGGGCCGCAGCCTTGCCGGCTTCATCGGCCGCGGCCAACGCTTTGTCCGCGTTATTTTTTGCAGCCGCCGCGTTTTCAACGCCCTTGGCAGCGGTGGCCGCTTGGGCTTGGGCCGGTTTTTGTTTCTCAGCCACGAGCTTGTCGAGTGCCGCTTTTGAATCGGTCACGGCCTTTTGCCGCATCGCAACTGCAGCCGTCAACGCAGCTTGATCGGCCTTGGCCATGGCAATTTGATCGAGCACGGCCTGATGGGCGGCTTCGGCGGCTTTGGCGGCGGCCGCTTTTTCATCCACCACTTTTTGAGCCGCAGCAAATTGCTCGGCCATCGGAGCGGGGTTTAATGACAAGCGGCCGACCTCGGCGCCGTTTGCGGCATCCCAAACAAACACTTGGCCGGTCCAGTCGGTGCCGATCACGCGTTTGCCATCGTGGCTGGGGACGCCGGTCGAAGGAATATCACCGGTAAAGGTGAAACTGCGCTTGGCGTTCCCGCCGGAATCCCAGAGCGTCGCACGGCGGTTACGACCAACGCTCACCATGTCACCATTTTGCGCACGACGCAGGCTGGTGGCCCCTCCGCTATGGGCGGTCCAACTCTTGAGTTGGGATACTTCATCGATGTTCCAGAGTTTGCCGGTGCCATCTTCACTGACACTGGCCACCACATTGGTGCTGACCCATTCCAAGCCGGTGATCCGGCCGCGGTGTCCCATGAGCGAGGCGACGCGTCCGCCCGGCTCGGCTTCCCAAACGTGAATGCCGCCGGCGCGGTCACCGGAGGCCACGTACTTGCCCTTGGGGCCAAACCGCATGGCCGTAACCCAGTCGGTGTGTTTCTTGATCTTGTGGAGCATCTCGCCCGTGTCGGTGGAGAAGATGCGGACCAAGCGATCCGGACCGCCATGGGCAATGTACCGTTGGTCCGCGGAAATATCGGTGGCGAGCACGGAGTCCAAGTCTTCGCCAACGGTCAAGAGTTGATCTCCCTTGGTCACATCCCACACCGTGCTAAAGCCCAGATTCGCTCCGCGGCCACCGCCAATGACGAGCAGTTTCCCAGTGGCACTGAAGTTTAGGCTGTGCGGATAGCCCTTGGGGAAAGGGATGATTCCGGCGACTTTAAGGTTGTCGGTATTATACAGAATCACCTGTCGTTGGCCGCCGATGGCCACCAGCGGGGCCCACGGACTGACCGCGATTGCGGTGGAGATGCTGGTGCGCTCAGTGCGCACAAATGGATCCAGAGATAATACTTCTACGGGCATCGGCGCAGGGCCTTCGGGACGTTTTCCAAGAGATTCGGGATCAATCGTCAGATCGATTTTCGGTTTATCGGCCATCACGGCCTTGGACCCACTATTCTCGAGTAGCCCACCGACGATCCAGTTTTTAAACACCTCAATCTCCTTATCGGAGAGTTTGCCATTGGGCGGCATGGTGGGTTCCTCGGCATGAGTAATCACCTGATACAGGAAACTGCCATCGGCATCGCCGCCCGCGACGATTTCGCCCCCGCCGCCGCCTTTCATTAAGGCGTTATAGGTGGACAGATCGAGGTCTGCCCGCATCTTGTCCGGATTATGACACTTGAGACAGGCGTTGCGCAATATGGGCAGTACGTGGTCTTCATAGGTCACCTTGTCTGCAGCTCGAGCTTGAAGTCCGGCTAAAATGGCACCGGCCAACGCGATGGATTTAATGTTCCGAGTCATCATCGGTTTCAATTCCCCTTATCTTAGAGTGCGCCCATAATGGGGCGTCTATGTTTAATGGTTAAAGATAAACTCCTTGGAGTTCAGCACGGCCCAGAAGAGGTCATTCAACACGTCCTCATCCGATCGCCCTTCCTCGGCGAAGAAAGCCATGAGCTGGGTTTTCTCCGTCTCAGTGGGTTTACGGGCCAAACAACGGATATAAAGTTCATCGATCACATCCTCCGGCTTTTTCCCTGCCTGCAATAACTTGCGAACCACGCCGCCTTGACTGCATTTGGTATTGACCGTGTCGCCATTCAACAGGTGCAGGGCCTGCGACAGATTCGGTTCCAAGGCCACTTCACAGGAACACACGGTGGTGCGGGTGGCGCGGCCAAAGGTGGTGAGGAAGAATGTGGTTGTTCCGCCATCGACAATCTCCACAGCACTCGACCCCACTGGCAGGCCGCGGAACTTGTTCTGCGTATCGGTCACTTGGCTGATAATATCCAGCAACACCTCCGCCCGCACACGCCGGATCGTGCTTTTGGCAAAGTTGCGGGCGTCACTTTGGTTGGATTCCGTGCTTTGCACACTGCGCTGGTAGGCTCGCGAGTTACATATTTCGCGCACGAGTTGCTTGAAGTTGTAGCCACTTTCCTGAAAGCGCTTACCCAGTTCATCCAGCAATTCCGGGTTGCTCGGCGGATTACTAATGCGCACATCATCCACTGGTTCCACAATGCCTTGGCCGAGGAAGTGGGCCCAGACGATGTTGGCCATATTTTTGGCAAAGAATGGATTCTGGGGTGAAGCGAGCCATTCAGCCAATGCCACGCGACGGTCGCCACCATCTTTCAACGGGAAACCGGAAACCATATTGCCATTGGTGTCCTTGCGAATTTCCGGCCCGGCAGCACCGAGAAACTTTGGTGGCATATCGCGATTACCGACGATGTGGCGCACTCCGCCACTGCCGCGGTTGTAGATGATCGTCTCACGATTGTCTTCACCTGTCTTACGGCCAACCTGCGCAAACAGCGCCGCAAAGCTATAGTAATCATCCATCGTCCAGCGATCGAAGGGGTGGTTGTGGCACTGGGCACACTGAATGCGCATGCCCATGAAAATCTGCGCGGCGTTTTCGGTGAGCTTCAGGGTATCGCGTTCCACCTGATAAAAGTTACCTGCGGGGTTACTAAAAGTACCGCCGCGGGCACCGAGAAGTTCCTGCACGATCTTATCCATCGGGCGGTCCTGCTCGAATTGCTCGCGCAACCACTCGAAGTAAAGCACAGCATTTTTATAGTAAAACTGGTTGTTCTGCGTGCGAATCTGAAGCAGTTCGGCCCATTTCATCACCCACATGCGCACAAACTCCGGTCGGGCAATGAGTTCATCCACCAGTTTGGAGCGTTTATCGGGCGATGGATCCGCTGCAAACGCGTTGACCGCTTCGGGGGTGGGCAGAACGCCGATGATGTCGAGGTAGGCGCGGCGAATAAAGGTGTTGTCGTCACAGATTCCGCTGGGGGTGATGCGAATCTTTTTCAATTTATTGTGCACGAGTGTGTCGATGTAGTTTGCCTCGGGTTCATCGGGGAATTTAAAGTCCGGCATTTCCGGAATGACCAACACTTGGGTTCCTACCGTGATCTGGTCGTAACGGGCCATGATAAACGCTTCCCCGCGCGTTCCGGCGGTCATCAACCCTTTCCCGTCCACGGTGGTGGTCACATCATTATTGGTGAGGAACATCGTTTCATGGGTGACATCACGACGGGTGCCATCACTATACACGGCGCGCACGATGATTTGCTGCTGCGACCCTTCTCCCTCCATCACGGATTGTTTCGGATAAATCTCGAGATCCACCACCTTGGCCGTGTCGGCCGGATCTTGGGGTGCCCCAGCTTCCAGCCAACGGATAATGGTTTTATACAGGGGACTCTCATTGCCGAAGAGTTTGCCACCCGTATGCGCCACGCGGCCGGTACCTTTTTCCAGCAACAAACTGTCATGCGGCAATGCAAGGTTGATGCGGCGACCCAAATTCTCGCGGGTAATGCGATCATAATCTCCTTTGGGATCAAACCCAAACAAAGACAACGCAAAACCATCTTTACCGCGCGCCGCGCCATGACAGCTCCCGGCGTTACAACCGCCCTTGGTAAAGGTGGGCATCACATCAAGGCTAAAGCGGATCGGCCGTTCTTCGGTGGCTTTCTCCACTTTCACCGGCACGGTGAGCGTGCGGCCGCCATACTCGATCTTCAACTCAGTCTCACCATCGGCGACCGGCAGAATGATGTTCTCTTCAAATCTCACCAGCGCCGGGTTGGCAAAGGTGTATTTGGCCTTCTTTGACACATCGAGCGTGGTGCTGTCGGCAAACTTGGCCTGCAGCATGATCTGTTGTTTGCCGCGGAGCGTCACTAGGTGTGCATCCTTGGGGTACACCTGTAGGTCCACCAAATCCTTGGCGGCGGCACTCAATAGGAGTGGTGCGGTGATGAGGGCGAACAATAATTTCTTCATTTCAAAAATCCTTAAATTTTATTGGGCCGGAGCTGGAATGACGCCGAGGCCGCCCAAGGCGGGTTTCTTGATTACCGGTGCAGCAGGGGGGGCATTCACGCGCAAGGTACCCCGGCCCCCGAGAATCTGAGTCACCTGATGACCGCTGTGATCCATGGACAACTTGCAATACACCGTGCGGTGCAATCCGACGCGCGCGTTGGCGGCCACTGAAATCGGGAAGGTGATCGACTCGGTGCCCTTGGTCACCTTCAACGGCGTGCTCGTGGTGCCGGTCGGCAACCCGACCAGTTCCACGGTGGCTTCACCCGGAAATTCAGTCCGGGTAGTAAGATCCACCTTCAACTCGGTGGGATACCCCTGCGTGGTGGTCGCCGGCGTAATTTTCCCGACCATGAAGTAATCCTTGATCTCCAAGGGTGACAGCTGAGTTGAAACATAAGCCGTCGCGCCATCCACAGTTGCGGTCCCGAGGAAGGCAAATTTATGCTCGAGAATCTCTGCAGCGCTATTGCCGTTAAATACGTATGTGATCTCATTCTTGCCGGCAGGGATATTGATCGATGAGGTGCAGCTCAAACCCGGCGGGCGGGTGAGCATTTGCACATTGATCTGGCCATTGAATCCTTCCTTGCGCTCGGCGATCACCTTGATCGGCAGCGTGCCCGCGCGAACCAACGGAGCCTTGGGTTCTTCGATACGAATCTTGAAGGGCAATTCTTCCACCACCGCCACGCCGATCTTGTCGACCCACGTTTTATAATACACACCGCGGTTGCCGTTTTGCACCAGATCGAAATTCTGCCAAATGCCGCCGGAAATATCGGTCACATTTTCCCCCACCAGTTTTCCAGTGATATTTCCCAGACCCCCACCCAGTGGGGCATCCGCCGCAGCTTCGAACACCGCCGTCAGTTGCGTCTTATTCGCGGCCATGTGCGCAGCGTGCATGGTGATGCCCGGCGGAAAATCCTTCGGACTCAATGCCAGCTCACCCCCAAAGTTGTCCCGGCGCACCTGCAGAATGAGCGGGAAACGGTTGCCCCGTGCCACCACCACATTCTTACGAGTCTGTGTATCGTAGCGGCGTGTGTCCGGTACATACAGGCTCAGGCTGGCCTCGCGCGGCTGGAATTCAACGCGGTAGGTATAGTCTGCCCCGCCGTTGTTCAAATGATCCCGAACACGCAGCGTGTACTCACCGTCGGCCGGCACGGTCCAACTGATATAACTATCCGGACCGCCGGAATCATCATTGCTGGCGAGGCTGCGACCGTCCTTGTTGCAGATATAGATCACCGAATCGATCGGCGAACGCAGCTTGCGCGCGTACACGCGCACATCAAAGCGTTGACCGCGCTTGGCCGTAAACCGGAACCAATCCTCATCGCCGGGCTCTGCGATAATGCCGTTGAACGCCACCGGAAGCGGCGTCTCGGACAGCCGGGCTTCGCCCACCGAATTGTTCGGCTCTTCTTCCAAGACATTCGGGAAGGGTGACACGCGCACCTTGTTGCCCGAAGGGGCTACGACGCCATTGGCCTGCGGAAAAGCCGCTATGTCTCGGAAACTCGGCTGGCTTTGCTGGCCGAAGGTTGCCTGAAACGAGACTGGCTCGGTCGCCTTAAATTTTTGTGTGAAATCACCCGCCGCCTTGTCGATGAATTTCATATCCACTTCCTCGCCCTGCTGGCCGCCGGCGGGATACACGGCGGTTGGACGTGGGAACGTGCCGATGTGCATGCGGTAGGCGCGGAGTTGGCCATAGGAACTTTCGCGCAGTTCCACCGTGTAGGTGTCATCCTCTTTAGCCACCGCGCTGGCAAAACAGTCCTGCACAAACAACGGCGTATCGTCCGAACGAGCAACAATGAAGCCTTTGCTGTTTTTGATCGCCACCGAGGCATCATCAAAGTAACGGCCCAATCGGATGCACTCCACTTCCACAGAAATGCGCTGGCCTTGCTTGACATCCACCGCAAAACGATCCACCGATTCATTGGCCACCGCACCGGAAACCGTGGTGTTCAACGCGATCTTCTGCGGGCCTTCTCCTTCCTTTGGCGCCACTTCGCGCACCGTTGGAAAGGGGCCGACATAAAATGTCCGGAGCTCACTCAGGCCGCCACGTGTCCGCAGACGCAGCTTGTGCTCGCCCAACGGGCAATTGGCCTCGGCCTTGATGATGGCCTTAAAGCCGTTGTCGTCGGCTTCGCCCAGTTTCACCAGCTTGACGCCAGGATGATAAAAGAGGACGTCCTCCACATCCTTGGCGCGCGCGGCGCGAAAATAAATCTCCTGCTCCGTGCCCGGTTGCAGCCCGTCCGGACGCAAGTAGTATAGACGGGGATCCACAGCAGCGGCGTCCCAAATGAACCCGGCCAATGCGAGCGTTATGATGAATCGTTTCATGTGTTGTGTGATTAAACACGCGGGGCAAGGTTCCATCTGGAACCTTGCCCCGGGCGGTTCGTTAAATATTGCTTGTTTGCGAAGTCCGTCCGGGGCTTAAGCCAGGATTTCCTTCACCACTTCTCCGTCGTAGTTGATCGGCATCGGACGGTTGCCCGGACCCACCAGACGGCGCAGTGGATCAATGCCTATCAGATTGTAAACTGTCGCAGCCCAGTGCGGCACCGTAACCGGATCCTCTTCCGGCTCTGCTCCGGTGGGATCAGACATTCCGTGAATGACGCCGCCTTTCACGCCGCCACCGGCCATCACCACGCTGAATACCTTGGGCCAGTGATCGCGACCAGCGCTGGCGTTGATCTTCGGTGTGCGCCCAAACTCACTGGTCACCATCACGAGGGTATCCTCCAGCATGCCGCGCTGATCCAGATCGCGAATCAATGCCGCAAAGGCCTGGTCAAACGGAGGCATTTGCGAGGCATTCGCCGCCGCGATATTGGTGTGATGATCCCATCCGCCATATGTGGTATTCACATAACGGACACCGGCTTCCACTAAACGCCGCGCCAACAGGAAGCGACCACCGGCTGTATTGCGACCATACTCATCGCGCAGCTTGGCCGGCTCTTTATTTAGATCAAACGCATCGCGGGCCTCCGGCGAGGAGATCATTGCATAGGCGCGTTGGTAAAAGCTGTCCATCCCGTCGAGCACATCGCTCTTCTCCAGTGCACTGAAGTGACTATCCACAATCGAACGCATGCTGCGGCGCTTGGCAAAACGCTTGTCGTCAATGCCGTTCGGCAGGGAAAGATCGCGCACCTTGAAACTACTGCTGCCCGGATCCGCCCCCAAGCTGAACGGACCATACGCGCTCCCGAGGTAACCCGTACCGCCATTACGGCTTTGGCTGGGGATCGCCACGTAGGGAGGCAGGTTTTTACGGGGACCGAACTCATGACTCACAATGGAGCCGATACTTGGATACACCACGGCCGGGTTCGGGCGAACGCCGGTCATCATGTTGTGCGTGCCGCGCTCGTGCGCCGCTTCGCCATGAGTCATGGAACGGATGACTGCAAGTTTGTCAGCCACCTTGGCGGTGTTCTTCAGGTTCTCAGAGAAACGCTCACCGGTGTTGGTCTTCACCGTCCCCAACGGTCCGCGATATTCGGCAGGAGAAAGATACTTGGGATCCCACGACTCTTGGTGAGCCGAGCCGCCCGGCAGATAAATGTTAATGACGTTCTTGGCCTTACCGGGCTTGCTGGGCTTCGCAACATCGCGCCAGTCCTCACCAGCCGCTTGGGCTTCCAGGCTGAGCAGATCGCCCAGTGTCATACCCAGTCCAAGGCCACCCAAGGCGCCCACGGAGAGGAACTCACGTCGGTTCGGGTTGGAGGCGTGATCGGTGCCGCCACAGAACTGATAACCGGTTTGCTTCTTCATAAATTCATGTTTTTCAGGTTGGACGCTTTTTCGCGTCTGATTTCGACCAACGATTTTGTGAATCTATTCACAAAAACGCAACTGAAATTATTCTTTTTTTGGGGGGCTTAAAATGCCTTTTTTTCTTGATCTGAAAGATGCCGCTTGCCCAAAGAATGCCCTCTGTTAAAACCGCGCAATGCGCATGTTCCTTTTTTTCTTGGGGTGGACTTTCATTGCTGCGGCCTCCGCACAAGTGCAGGCCCCGAAAACGGAGTTTGGCGATTACCTGATCGCCCCCGTTCATTTGCATCGCCTAGTCACCCCAGGCGAACTGAATCTCACCACCACACTAACCCCGCACGAACTGGAAGCCATATTCGTGCAAGTCAACCGCATCTGGGGCCATGCCGGCATTCATTTCCCAATCGCCACACTTACAACCGAACCGGCTAACCACCCCAATGCCTATCGGCAAAATTATCGGTCACGTAACTTGCGCTGGATGCTTGCCCTGCGCCCCGAAAACACCCGCACCCCCAACGAATTTCATGTCTACTATCTCAAACGCTTCCTTGCGAACGGCGTCTACATCGGCCCCACCGGCATGTTCGTTAAGGACATGGCCAACCTCCGCAGCGTCGAAGGCGGCATCGAAACACCCATTCCACGCGTCACATCACATGAATTAGGCCATGCGTTAACCTTAAAGCATCGCCAAGAAGTCACTAATCTAATGGCTAGTGGAACGAGTGGGTGGACGTTGAATGATGCGGAAATCAAACAGGCCCGTGACGCGGCCCGAACCATAAAATGGATTCTTCCGGCACCTGCAATCTTGGCCAAGGCGGATGCCCTTTACCGAGCCGGCAATCTTAAGGATGCTAGACAGCACTACGCCTTAATCGCCGGTATCCCGCTCCATTGCCCGGAAGTGGCCCGCGCCAAACTCCGCCTCAAGCCGCTATCGCAACCTTAGTGGGCCCCGCTGAAGCGCGGATATTTATCCGACATCATAGATAAATAGGCCAACACGCGCATATACCAGCGCAAGGTGCCCACTTGGAATTCATGTAATCCTTTCGGATATTGTCCCGTGAAGAGAACGGCGAAGAACGCGATGATGACGATAAACCACGCGGCAATTCCGCGAAAAACGCCATAGATCCCGTGCGGAATCATCACATACAAACCGGCAAAAATGCGCAGGACACAATGCAATCGACTGAATGATTGCTGGCGGTTAATCAAGTAATTCACTTGGTCGCCCTTGTTGCCCAGGCCGAAGGACGGATAGCCGTCCACCAATTGCAAGGCACTTGCCATCACACGCACCTGCCATTGCTTGGTAAGATTCACAAAATTAAACAAGCCCTCCGGATGTTTGCCAGTAAAGAGAATGGCGAACCACGCAATCAACGAGCAAAAGCCCCACGCAATCCCCAGAAAAAACAGACAAATCCCATGCGGAATCCCGATGTATAACCAGCCAAAGAAATAGCGCGCCAACAACTGCAATCGCGAATAGGAGGCCTGGTGTTCAATGTGCAATATCACCTCGCCTTCCCCGGGCGATTCGGCCTCGGGCCGCACCGGCGCACTGATCGCAGCCGGACCTTCCAATGCGCGAGGGCCGGCGGTGGCAGCGCCAGCGATGGCGGGGATTTCCGAAACCGGCATCCAGCCCTCGAGCCCCTCATGCCAGCCTACGGTATCCGGGGCAACAGAGCCCGAGGCTATCATCCCTTGGATTTGCTCTGGCGTAAACGGCCCTGCCTGTTCGTTGTTCAAATAGAGAAAGATTTGCATGTGCGGTTGGGCTGGCTAAAAGCGGGGGATAATACGTTTTTTTGCCCAAAAAACAAGCCGAAACAGGGCCTAGATAAACACCGAACACTGGGGAAGCGCCGCCTCAAGTCGGCTCACTGCCTCTTCCGGTACGGGGTTGCCGTACAGCCATACCTGCTTCAATGCCGGCAAGTTCGTCAAGGGCTGCAATTGAGTGATGCCGTTCTTTTCCAAGTACAAGTATCGCAACCCCGTCAAGCCCTCCAACCGTTCCAAGGTATTAAACCCCGTTTGCGACAAACCCAGCATCTTGAGCCGTGGCAATCGCGCCAAGCCGGCGAATAATTCATCCCAATCCAGCACCTCCGCTTCATCCAGCTTGACCTGTTCCACCGCCGCCCACTGACTGGCCGTCACCTCCCCCTCCGGCCACATGGAAGTCTCCCGCACGGCCTGCTCCAATAATGCCGGCATCCGGACATTGCCGCTCCGCTCTCCCAAAGCCACCGCCGGCGGCGCGCCGCAATGCGGACACATCAACGCCAAGGTACTAATCGGCTGAGCGCACTCGGCACAGGCAGTGATGGCCATGGCAAGAGCTTACGGCAACAGCAACACATTTGTCCCTTTTTTAAAACCCCAAACTCTGGTGCACACAGGCAACTAACTAAAAAAGTGATAACTTCGTTGACCTTCCCATTCTGCTGCAGGTGCTGGGCGCTATTGCTGCCGGACGGTTTGTGGGCATGGATGCCGCCGTGCTTGGGACCTTAGTGGTTTGTCTGGTGTCCGTCGGCCGTATGGGCGCGAGGGAAAAACAGGCTGAGCGCGAGGCCATGAAGCTGTTGCACGATTGACACGTTCGGACGCCCGGTTACCCTCCGGTGCATGCGCACTGTTTTCCTGACGCTCTTCGCTTTGGCCGCGTTCTCATTGCCGGCTAAGACGGGCACCCCGCCGCCCAACCTTGTCGTCATTTTCATGGACGACATGGCCTACGCGGATATCGGCCCATTTGGGGCCAAGGATTATCCCACGCCGCATCTGGATCGGATGGCCAAGGAGGGACGCAAGTTTACGGATTTTTATGTCACGCAAGCGGTGTGCAGCGCCTCCCGTGCGGGGTTATTGACCGGCTGCTACAATGTGCGCGTGGGCATTCTGGGCGCGCTCGGGCCCAACAGTAATCACGGAATCAACCCTCAGGAAATCACCCTCGCCGAATTGTGCAAACAGCGCGGCTACGCCACCGCCTGTTTTGGTAAATGGCACTTGGGACATCATCAGGCGTTTCTCCCGTTGCAGCATGGGTTTGATGAATACTTTGGCATCCCGTACTCCAACGACATGTGGCCCTATCATCCGGGCGTGCGGCATCTGCCCATGGCCGAACGGCTCAAGAAATGGCCACACCTGCCCTTGATTGAGGGGAACAAGATTATCAACCCCAAGGTGACCGGCAAGGATCAGGAACAGATTACCACCCAGCTCACCGAGCGATCTGTGCGATTCATCGAAAAGAACAAGGACAACCCCTTCTTCCTCTACGTGCCGCATCCCATGGTGCACGTGCCGTTATATGTTTCCGATAAATTCAAAGGGAAGAGCAAGGCCGGCCTATTCGGCGACGTGATGATGGAGATCGACTGGTCCGTGGGACAAATCCTCCAGACCCTGCGCAAACATCAGCTGGACCGGAACACCCTCGTCATTTTCACCAGCGACAACGGCCCTTGGCTCAGCTACGGGGATCATGCCGGCTCGGCTGGTCCGTTACGGGAAGGCAAAGGCACTATGTTTGATGGGGGCTGCCGCGAAAGCGCCCTGATGTGGTGGCCCGGCACCATCCCTGCCGGCACCGAATGCAGGACGCCGGCCATGACCATCGACATTCTGCCCACCGTTGCGGAGTTGATCGGAGCCAAGCTGCCCCGGCAACCCATTGACGGCAAGAGCATCGTGAATCTGGTGAAAGGCACCAGCGATACCAGCCCGCATGAGGCGTATTATTTCTACTACGGCCGCCAATTACAGGCCATTCGCATGGGGAAATGGAAACTTCATTTCCCACACGGCTACCGCACCATGGCCGGCCGCCCTGGTGGCACCGGCGGCATTCCTACGCGTTACAGTCAGGCCAAGATCGGCCTCGCGTTGTTCGATATGGAGAGTGACATTGGCGAAACCACTGACGTGAAGGCCCAGCATCCGGATATCGTGAAAAAACTTCAGGCCTTGGGCGAACAAATGCGCGAAGAACTGGGTGATAACAATCGCAATGGCAAAGGCGTACGCCCGGCCGGGCAATTGCCGGGGAATTGATCGGGCCGCCCAGCGCTGCAAAACGCCCATTTTCCTTTACCTTTGGCCCCTCCGGAGCTAAAAACTCCGGCCATGAAAACCACCTTTTCTCTTGTGGGTGCCGCCTGTCTGGCGATTTCATTTTTGTGGATCGGTTGCGGTAAAAAAACCGAACCGGCCCCGGCCCCCGAAGGCAATGGCGGCGGTGGTGGTGGCCTGCTGAATGTGGGCGAAAAGGAAAACAAATCCGGCGAATACATCATACTCGATACGCTCACTGACCAATTCGACCGCGCCAAGGCCAAAGCCAACGCGGAGGACACGCTCTCCAAGCACAATGACATTGATGCCATGGTCGGGTTGTTCGCCTACAATCCGCCCTTGATTCTCGAGGCCCTCAAGCAGGCCGACAAAGTCGGCAAGGTGAAGGTCATTGCCTTTGATGAGGATGACGCCACCCTGCAGGGCATCAAGGACGGCACTGTGCATGGGACCGTGGTGCAAAACCCCTACATGTATGGCTACAAATCCATCGAGGTGTTGGCTGCCCTCAAGGAAGGCAAAAAGGACGTCATCCCGGAGAACAAGTTCATCGACATTCCCGCCCAACAAATCCGCAAGGATAACGTGGATGCGTTCTGGGCCGACCTGAAGGCCAAAACCAGTGGGGGTGCCAAACCTGAGAAGCTGGATGGCAAACCCTCCTTTGCCTTTGTCTCGAACGGCGTGGCCTCATTCTGGACGATTGCCGGTGTGGGCGTCTATAAGGCAGGCGCCGATCTTGGGGTGAACACCGAGGTGCTGATGCCCGCAGAGGGAATCCCGGACCAGAAACGCATGATCGAGGATTTGGTCACCAAGGGCATTGACGGTATCGCCGTGAGCCCCATTGATCCGGCCAATCAAACAGAGCTGCTCAATCAGGCCGCTGAGAAAACCACTCTGATCACGCACGATTCCGATGCCCCCAACTCCAAGCGCCAGGTTTACATTGGCATGAGCAACTACGATGCCGGCCGCCTGTGCGGCAAACTGGTCAAGGAAGCTCTGCCCAAAGGTGGCAAAATCATGATCTTCATCGGCCGACTGGAACAGGACAACGCCAAACTGCGCCGGCAGGGTGTGATTGACGAGATCCTCGGTCGTGACCACAACCCGAGCCGCTACGACGAACCCGGCAAGGTGTTGCGCGGCAAGGTTCAGTAACCGCCAATGGCCGCCTCCCCCGCAGACCCCCTGCTTGAGGTCGGGCAGGTCACCAAACAGTTTCCCGGCGTGAAAGCCCTGCGCGGGGTGAACCTCACCTTGGGCCATGGTGAGGTGCTGGCGGTGATCGGTGAAAATGGCGCCGGCAAAAGTACCCTCATGAAGATTCTCGCCGGCGTGCAATTGCCGGATACCGGATCCATCAAAATCGAGGGCGAAACCGTCACACTGGATTCAGTCGAAACCGCCCTCAATCATGGCGTGGCCTTAATTCATCAGGAATTGAATCTGGCGGACAACCTCGATGTGGGCGCGAACATTTTTCTCGGGCGCGAACCCAAACGGCTGGGACTGATCGACCACGGCCGGGTTCAAGCCGATGCCCAGGAGTTTCTGGACGCCGTCGGCTTGGAGGTGGCCCCCTCCACGCTGGTGAAGGATCTCACCGTCGGCAAACAACAAATGGTGGAGATCGCCAAGGCCCTGTCCATCAACGCCCGTGTGTTGATCATGGACGAACCCACCAGCAGCCTGTCCCAACGCGAAACCGAAAATCTGTTCAAGGTGATCAAAGACCTCCGGACACGCGGTGTGAGTGTCGTGTATATTTCCCACCGCCTCGGGGAAGTTAAGGAACTGGCCAACCGCGTCTCCGTACTGCGCGATGGCGATAATGCCGGTGAATTGGCCCGGGAAGAAATTACTCACGACGCCATGGTAAGCCTGATGGTCGGCCGGGATCTCAGCGCGTTCTACCAGCACACCCCGCGGGAGCCGGAGGAGACCGTGCTGCAGGTCACCGATCTGCGCACCCCGGTCCATCCCGATCACAAACTCAATTTCGAGGTCAAAGCCGGTGAGATCGTCGGCGTCGCCGGCCTAGTGGGGGCCGGACGCACGGAAATGCTGCAAACCCTCTTCGGAGTCACGCCCGCCATCGGCGGCACCATCGAGATGGATGGCACCAGAGTCACCCCGCAAAACCCGATTGAAGCCATCCAAGCCGGCATTGCCCTGGCTCCGGAAGACCGCAAGCAGCAGGGAATCATTCTGGAAATGGCTGTACGCGAAAACATGAGCCTGCCCAGCCTGCGCCGCGACCAGAAGAACGGATTTCTCAACCGCCAAAAAGAGGCGGAGATCACGGCCGAAATGATCAGCCAAATGCGCATCAAGACGCCCAACGAGGAACAGGTGGTGCGTTTTCTGTCCGGTGGCAACCAGCAAAAGGTTGTGCTTGGGAAATGGCTGGCCATGGAACCCCGTCTCCTGCTGTTGGATGAACCCACCCGCGGTATTGATGTCGGCGCCAAACAGGAGATTTATGGCCTGATGGAAAAACTCGCCCAACGCGGCGTGGCCATTCTGTTTGTCTCCAGTGAGATGGAGGAAGTGCTGGGCATGAGCGACCGCGCCTTGGTGATGCACGAGGGACGGTTGAGCGGCGAATTGCGCCGAGATGAATTAAGTGAAGAGGCCATCATGCAGTTGGCCACCGGCAATCAACCGACCGTGGAAACGCGCACGGAGTAGCCCGTTTAGATTTCGATGAAGAAGACGTTTGGCATTTTGGGACTATTGATCGTGGTATTTTTGGCCACGGCATATATGGCGGATTCGTTCCTGACCCCGTTCAACCTCGAGAACCTGATCCGGCGCACTTCGCTGTTTGGCATCATCAGCATCGGCGTGGCATTTGTCATCATCACCGGCGGCATCGATCTTTCCATCGGTTCGGTCGTCTGTCTGATCGGCTGCGGTTTACCCTTTTTATTGCATGTCGATTACACCCCCAATCATCAGGCCACCCTGGCGGATATCAACGCCACCCAGGCTACCGTGACCCTGCAGGAACCGGCCGGATTGGCCGAGGGCGACCACGTGCGGTTATACGACAGCTCTGCCACGAACGCCGGCGTCTATCAAATCACCCGGACCGCCGGCCAAACCCTGACTCTCAACCCCGCCCCCCGGGCTGATGATCAACGCGGCCGCATCGTGCAGGTTTATCCGGTGGGCCAGCGCAAGGCCCGCGATCTCTCGGCCGCGGCCGGCTTGGCCGCCCGGGACCGGGTGACATTTGTCAAAACCAACGGCGAAGTCGGCCTGACCGCCAAGGTGGAATCGGCTTCGGGCGACACCTACACCTTGAGCGAGGCCGGCCCGAACGACGCCGATTACATCATCGCCTTGCACCGCCATCAACGCACCTCGGTCCCGGTGGCCTTGTCCTTGGTGTTTCTGGTCTCTCTGGGCATTGGCTTGAGCCACGGCTACATGGTGGCCAAGATCAAGCTGCAGCCGTTCGTCGTCACACTCTGCGGCCTGCTGTTATACCGTGGCATCACTCGCGGCTTCACCGAGGATCAAACTCAGGGCTTTCAAGCCGAATATCCTGATCTCCGCCTGATCGCCACCGCCAAGTTTGGCGAAGTCGATTACGCTCAGGCGCTTTTCCTACTGGGCGGCCTGTTGCTGGCCGGCGGCATCGGCTGGCTGCTGTGGCAGCGCAAAAAGAAAACCCCGGAGGCAGAACGCCGCTGGACCTACATTCCCATGGCACTTGGGGCCGCCATCGCGCTCAGTGGTGTGTATCAGGCCAAGCACATTCCCGTGCTGGAGGCTCCCGTGAAGCTGGAAGAGGCCGTCAAGGTAGACCTGCCGCTCGGTGCCAAGACGATCGTGCTGGAAGGCCGAGCCGGCGGAGCCTGGCAAAAACTGGATCAACAATCCATCCCATCCCATGATCGGCCTCAACAAGCCACCATCCCGTCACTGGCCACCATCAAAGCCGCCAAAGAGGCTGACTGGACTGCCGTGCGCGTGGTGGTCGCCGAACGCACTTTACCGGCCATCGGTATCCCGGCACCGTGCCTGATCCTGCTGGTGGTGGCCATTGCCGCCGGTATTTTCCTGAACCACACCATCTACGGCCGGTATCTGCTCGCCCTCGGCCGCAACGAGGAGGCCGCGAAATACAGCGGGATCAACACCGATCGCATGATCATCCTCGCCTACGTCATCTGTTCTCTCCTGGCCGGACTGGGCGGTATGTTATTTGTCATGGATGTGAACTCGGCGCAGCCGGTGGACTTCGGTAATTTTTACGAACTGTACGCTATTGCCGCCGCCGTACTCGGCGGCTGCAGTCTGCGCGGCGGGGAAGGCACCATTATCGGAGTAATTATCGGCGCCTGCCTGATGCGGGTGTTGAAAAACATGATTACGCTGGTGGACGCCATCCCGACCCACATTGAGTACGCCATCATCGGGGCTGTCATTCTGGCGGGCGTCACGGCGGACGAATTGATCAAGCGATACGCCGCGAAACGTGCCGCTCTCAAGCAACAGGAATCCTAACGTGACCCTCCCGCGGGAACAGCGCCTCTTACTGGGCATTGGCCTGGGCGTGCTCGCCTACGCCATCGTGCGGTATCATGTGATCAAGAACGTGCCGTGGGAACATCTGCCACTCTATACCACCAACAAAGTCTTTGCCGTGGTAGGTCTTGCCGGGTTGGTGGGCTCGCGTTTAGCGGCCGGACGCGACCGCCGGCAAGGCTATGGGCTGACCGGGCTCTGGTGTACGGCGGTGCATATTCTTATGAGCCAGTTGTTGATGGGCCCTGCTTATTTCGGAAAATTCTACAATGACCAGAACCAACTCACCTGGCAGGCTGAACTCTCCATGGCCACCGGCGTGATCGGCACCGGTTTTCTACTCTGGCTTCTGATGGCCACCTTGAAAACCGAGTCCCAAACCGGATCCAGTCTTGTGCCGAATCTGGCACGCTGGACCCTCCTCGCCACGGCCCTCCATCTGGTTTTCATGGGGGGCGCCGGCTGGTTCAACTTGGCTGATTGGCAGGCCGCTTCCGGACTCCCGCCCATCACGCTATTGGCCTTGGGGCTGACGCTAGTCGGATTGGTCTTACGGCCTGCCCCGACATCCAGCTAAGCCGTTCTTCACTCACTCGGGGCTAGGTCAGACGGCGTTTCGCCCGTTAATCTTATGGGGTTCTCTAAACCCGTTGGGCCTGTCGTCGAGGCGCCGGCAGCACGCGCCGGACATCAAAAAAGGCGCCCCGTGAGGGGCGCCTTCGTGATTTGGTTTTCGCTCAGCTTACTTGAGCACGGCCACCGAGGAGTTACCCTTGGACTGGCCACCGCGGCTGTTCACGTGAGCCTTGGTGATCTTGCCGTTACCACCGAGATCCGCGTTGGTGGACTGCTTGGCGCTACCGTCAGCATTCACGAGCTGACCTTGGCTCTTGTTCAGGCCAGCGAAGGCTTGAGCGGGAACCGGAGTCTCGTCCGCGCCGCGCCAGCTGCTGTTCAGGTCGCTGTCGATGTTCGAGGTCAGGGCGACCACCGTTGCCGGACGCTGGGTGTCACCACCGGTGGCGAAGGCGTAGCTCAGGCCGGCGGCGATTTGCGCGGCGCTGGCGGTCTTCCACACACCTTGCAGGGTCTCGTTTGCAGCGGTGCGAGTCGGGTCGCTCGGGGAAACGAGGATCTTCGGGGTTTGCAGCTCGCTGCGCATGGCGGCAATGTTCACCACCTCAGCAGCAGCACCCACACCGATCGAGCCGGCGGCGTACTTGTGATTGGTTTGTTGCAGCGGGGTGAGCTGCCAAGGCAGACGCTCGCTGTTGTCTTGAGCGAAGCCAAGAGAGGCTTTGCCGATGCTGCCGAGGTTGTTCACGCACTTGATGCGGTTCGCTTTGGCTTTGGCCTTGGCGAGCGCCGGCAACAACATGCTGGCGAGGATACCGATAATGGCGATCACAACCAGCAACTCAATGAGGGTAAAACCCTGGGTGTTCTTTTTCATTCTCTGATTTCTCCAATGTTGGGTTGTTGTGTCCGATTCTCGGCAAACTGTGCTCGGTCCTCGCAACACGGTTAACTGTCTGTCCTAGCTAGAGCATGCAGGATGCCAAAATATTTCGGTCGGTTTTTCAGCGTTTTTTGCATCATTCCGGGCTTTTTTATGGATCACGAAAATAATTACACGCAGTTGCGCGTGTTTTTCACGCCCTTTGCGCAGAAGTTTTTACGCCGAGAGTGGTTTAGGCTTTATCTGGCACGCAGTTATTGGTTGACTCATAGGGGTACTGGGCGGCGCGATACGCCCCGTATGTTGCTAAAAATGAAAATGAACCTATTAGCTCTGTTGGCGTTGTTGGGGTTTTCCCTGACGGCGGGAATTGGTTGTTCTTCTGAGGAAACGGAAGCGGGCGATGACGGCCCGCCCCCGGAGCAGACCGAAGAGGAGGAGGGCCAGGTGGATCCCAATGCTCCCGCGGAATAATGGCATTGCCCCCTGAATACAAAAAACCCCGGCCGCCCTGCAGCCGGGGTTTTTTTAATGTCCAATACCACGCGTTCTTAGTGGCAATGTGAGGTCATGAGCACCTCGGAGAGGTTGGTATTCACTCCGCCGGGAGCCTCAGCATGGGCTTTCACCGCAGCCTTGAGGCCGGCGTTATCGGTCTGCTGCACCGCGCCATCGGAGGTCGCCACCTGCCCTTGGCCAGCATCCAAACCGGAAAAGGCACGTTGTTTCTTGATATCCCGATCATATCCGCCGCCGTTGCTTTGATTGGTCCGTCGCCATTTGCCGACTGTGGTGGGGCCCACGAAGCTGACGTAATCGTTGCCATCGGCGTTTTGTGCATTGAGCTGAGAGGCGCTGAGCCAAATGCCTTGATCAAAGAACCAGCGGCCTCCGGTAGGATTGAGGCTGGCGCTGGCCTGATAGCCGGCCGCGGAGGTGTCGCCCATCAGGTTGTGGGTGGTGAGCAGGATTTTGTTGCCATCCTGGCTGTCTCCCCCGGGATGCACGCAGTAGCTTTGGGCGTTGGTGTTTACTTTATAGCGGGTGCGCATTTGTTGCGCGCACCAGCGGCCGTTGCTCAATTTGCCGTTTTTCCAGTCTCGATCATTCGCCCGCTTGGTTTTGGGATCCGAAGGCGATTGCAGCACGCGTGATGAATCGAGGGTGTTCCGCACATTCGGGTTCACCCAAAGATATTCGATGTGGCGAAACACTCCGGCCGAATAAGAATGGCTGGCTTTGGGGCCCGGGTGGGTGCCGGCGTCGATCATCCGCTGAGAGGCAATGCCCAGCTCGGCATTGGCGTCATCGGCAATGGAGTTGAGATCTTCATTGGTCATTTCCCATTGGAAAAAACTATCCTGATCATTGGCCGATCCAGTGAAGGCCTTGGCCAATTGACCGACTTGCGATGAGCATTTCATGCGGTTGGCCTTTTTTTTGGCCTTGGCCAGGGTGGGCAGGAGCATGCTGGCCAAAATGCCGATGATGGCAATTACGACCAAGAGTTCGATTAAGGTGAATCCTCGTTGTTGTTTCATAAGTAGATCGATGTGCTGTGGTTGGTGTTTGAACGGTGTAGACCGTTCAGATATGTGTGCTATAGCATTTTTTATGCCGCCTAAAAACAGGTTATAAATTCGATTTTTATCGAGTTCTCTGAACCTTGGATCATTCAGCATGTGTGCGATTTCTAATTGAGTGCGTGAAATACACACAAAAAACGCCCCTCCGAAGAGGGGCGCTGTTCGCTTTGATTGGAATGCCTTGCTTAATGGAAGGTCGGGATGGAGGCGCCGGCGTGTTGCTCGGTGAGGGTGCCGCCGGTTTCTGCCATGTGGGCGGCCACTTGCGCTTGCAAGTCGGCGTCCGACGCCTGCTTCACGCTGCCGTCCGAGAGGGAGAAGTTGCCTTCACTCGCGCCCAGACCGCTCATGGTGTAATGCTTGCCTTGGTTGGACAACGCGCGGACCGTTTCCGGATCCCCCCAAACGCCCGAGCTGGCATGGTTCATTTCAATCATGAAACGATCCCGCCAAGCCACATGGTGATGCCCGTGGTTGGAGGCGAATTGCACCTTGCCATCGCCCCGAGCAACCGAGCTGCGTTTGCTGTTCAGATTCTGGCGGTCACCGGCAATATTCCGGGTGACCCCCAAAATGGTGGCCGGCAGCAGTGTATCGGCCGCCATGCAAAGGCCGTAGCTTTGGGCGCGCCGGCTCAAATGGTGGTTGCTCGTGCCCCCCTGCCAGCCATCCCGGTGGATGCCCCAGCCGGCAATTGCATTGGGGCCGCTCCAGGCAAATTCCCGGTCATTCTCCCGTTTCATTTGGGGATCGCTCGGGCTGTGAACGCTTTTGCAGGAATTCAAGTTGCTCAGGACCGCCGGCAGGTACCAGAGGTGCCGTTGATCTTTCGCCCACCACCAGCCGCCATTCCGGCGAGCCCGTTGGTTGGTGTGGTAGTTTTGGTTCGGCTGCACGCATTGCACGCGATATGCGGCTTTTCCATCCTCGGCGGTCATCATCCAAGGCAGGGTATCCTCATGATCCCCCGCCGCTGCGGTAAATCCTTTGGCCAATTGGCCGAGGTTATTGGAGCACTTGAGGCGGTTGGCTTTCGTGGCCTGCAGCGAAGGCGGCGATGTTGTCGAGGAACCCCCCAATAACGATGAAGGCCCGGAAGTGGGCGCGTGGATGGTGGCGCGACCACAGAAGAAGGCGGCAGCAGCGAATAGCTTCGAGCCTGTGCACCGACCAATCTCAAGCCCGCTTCGGCGGGCTTTTTTGTTGGGGATCAAACAGGTTTTGCTCACCCACAAAAAAAACCTGCCCCTCGATGAGAGGCAGGTTGCTCTTGGGATTTTGAAATCCTAGCGAGTGTTCATGCGCATGAACCCGCCGGTGGCGCGATCAAGCGTGCCGCCTGAGGAGGCCATGTGGGCCGCAGCAGCCGCGGAGAGATCCGCATCGCTGCCCTGCACCACGCTGCCATCAGAGGTGGCGTAGTTGCCTTGGCTCGCGTCCAAACCGCTCATCACATAATTCGCGGCATTGCCGGTGGCCGTGGCGGGGTCGCGCCATGTGCCGCCGCCGTTCGGGTCGGTCAAGAACGCGGACATGTGGTCTTTGCTGCCCACATCCTGCCAGTTCGGGCCAGCGGCTGAGTAGTAACGACCGGAAGCATTCGCCCCAGCTTCCTGGAAGTTGGAGCCGGTTCCGTCGTGACGGCAGGTGCCGCCCAGGTTGCGGGTGGTGACCATAATGGTCTCCGGCACGAGCAGGTCACTGCCCAAGCCGAACGCGTAACTGCCCGATTTGTGGTCCATGTGGCTGTCGTTGCGGCCTCCATTATCGGTAATCCCCCAGCCGGCGTAGGCGGTGTCCGGGCCCACTTCGCGATTCTGCGTGTCATTGCTGCGCTTGGTCTTGGGGTCCGACGGGGAATGGATGGATTTGCAGCTTTCCAGCGCGCTCATCAACGAGGGCATGTACCACACGTGCTGCACGTAACGCGCCCAGCCCCAATCTCCCGTACGAGTGTTGTTGCTGTTCCCGTTGGTGCCATTGGCAAATACGCGGTAGGCGTTGTTGCCGTCCTCGGCGTGCATCATCCACGGCAGGTAATCATCCAGATCACCGGCGGAGGTGGTGAACCCTTTGGCGAGGTTGCCTACGTTGCTGGAGCATTTGAGGCGGTTCGCCTTCTTCTTGGCCTTGGCCAGGGTGGGCAGCAGCATGCTGGCGAGGATGCCGATAATGGCAATCACCACCAACAGCTCAATCAGTGTGAATCCTTTTTGTGTGTGTTTCATTGTGTTTCCTTAGGTTGGTATCACTAAAGTTGGTACACTTCAGTATATGGGTTTGTTCGGGTTTTGAAGGAATGCTTCCCTCAGCACGGTCCCTGTTTCGCATCTTAGATGCCATATTCCGTTTTGTAGGTTATTCAAAATAGCGCCCTTAAGATGGCAATTGATGCGCACATATTTCCATCTTTTATTGAATAATCCAAAAATCCACCTTTTTCACACATAGTTTACATTCCATTTTTCACTCGCCTGCGTGATTTTCACGCGAGAAAAGGATTGCGCTTGGCTCAGCCTTGTTTCAGCATGGTTTCGGTGCGCGTGATTGCATCGTGATTCAACATAGAAATAAATAATGAAGAAAGTAATGACAACGCTGACAGCAGCCGTGTTTGCTGTGGCACTGATTGGCTGCGCTCCGGAAAATGCCGGGGACGACGTGGAAGTGGATCCCAGCGATACGGGTGAAGATTTGGGCGCACCCGCTGAAGGCGGCACCACTGAAGAAGGTGGCACGACCACTGAAGAAGGTGGCACGACCACTGAAGAAGGCGGCACCACTGAATAAGCTTTCGGAGGAACTCCAATTCTCAAGCCCGCTTCGGCGGGCTTTTTTGTTGGGCCGTTTATGCGGCGATTAGTGGAACCACCAAAAAACCCGCCCTTCCGAAGAAGGGCGGGTTGATTTAGGTTCAAGAGTTCCCTGAGAGGATTAAGGCTGGGTGTTCATGCGCATGAACCCGCCGGTGGCTTGCTCGAGCGTGCCGCCGGAGGAGGCCATGTGGGCGGTGGCAGCTGCGGTAAGATCCGCATCGCTGCCCTGCACCACGCTGCCATCAGAGGTGGCGTAGTTGCCTTGGCTCGCGTCCAAACCGCTCATCACATAATTCGCGGCATTGCCGGTGGCCGTGGCGGGGTCGCGCCATGTGCCGCCGCCGTTCGGGTCGGTCAAGAACGCGGACATGTGGTCTTTGCTGCCCACATCCTGCCAGTTCGGGCCAGCGGCTGAGTAGTAACGACCGGAAGCATTCGCCCCAGCTTCCTGGAAGTTGGAGCCGGTTCCGTCGTGACGGCAGGTGCCGCCCAGGTTGCGGGTGGTGACCATAATGGTCTCCGGCACGAGCAGGTCACTGCCCAAGCCGAACGCGTAACTGCCCGATTTGTGGTCCATGTGGCTGTCGTTGCGGCCTCCATTATCGGTAATCCCCCAGCCGGCGTAGGCGGTGTCCGGGCCCACTTCGCGATTCTGCGTGTCATTGCTGCGCTTGGTCTTGGGGTCCGACGGGGAATGGATGGATTTGCAGCTTTCCAGCGCGCTCATCAACGAGGGCATGTACCACACGTGCTGCACGTAACGCGCCCAGCCCCAATCTCCCGTACGAGTGTTGTTGCTGTTCCCGTTGGTGCCATTGGCAAATACGCGGTAGGCGTTGTTGCCGTCCTCGGCGTGCATCATCCACGGCAGGTAATCATCCAGATCACCGGCGGAGGTGGTGAACCCTTTGGCGAGGTTGCCTACGTTGCTGGAGCATTTGAGGCGGTTCGCCTTCTTCTTGGCCTTGGCCAGGGTGGGCAGCAGCATGCTGGCGAGGATGCCGATAATGGCAATCACCACCAACAGCTCAATCAGTGTGAACCCTTTTTGTGTGTGTTTCATTGTGTTCTCCGTTGTATTGTTTTGGTTATTGGTTTTTAGACACAGATGTCTAGGTGTTCTTTTTTGGAGGATTTTTCTTTTAGTTGGGTTGCTTATTTCGGCTAAAGCCTGCTCCCCATACGAAGCACTCACTAAAACCGTTACACAATAAACTCTGCTTAGATTAAGTATTAGCTAAGTTAATTTAAATTCCAATTTTAATTAGATTTCTGATTTAAACTTCTTTTTCCAATCATCTAAAACCGTTTATTCAAATTATTCGAATAAAAATGTTATTTTAGGTATAACGATTGTCTGCGGGTATAAGGGCCCGGATTGAATGATTAAATAGAGAAGAATGGTGCCCACGGCAGGAGTTGAACCTGCACCTCATTGCTGAGACTAGAACCTGAATCTAGCGCGTCTGCCAATTCCGCCACGTGGGCTTTGGGAAGCGGGCGGCCATGCTTACGGGATTTGGCGGGAGGTGGCAATCCTGTTTTTCTTTGGGTGTCAGATCCCAAATCCTTTGTTCCATTGGGGTGGCTCAGCAGGAGCTTCGCCCTCCCGGGATGTGAAAGACATGGACAGTCCTTTTGATTTATTTCCCGGCTTAGCAGGAGCTTCGCCCTCCCGGGATGTGGGAGGCTGGGGGACACAAAAAAAACCCCCCTTGCTGGGGGGCTTGAATATGTTGTTGTGCTTCAGTTCCGGCGCTTACTTGCGCATGCGCATGGTGTTGAAGTTTGGGCTGCCGTTATTGGCCGAGATGCCTTCGCCGGCACCGTGCTTGGCGATGGCGGCGCTGAGGCCGGCGTCATCGGTTTGTTGGGTGGAGCCGTCGGTGGTCACCAAGTTGCCTTGGGCAGCGTCAAGCCCGCTGAGGGCGTAGTACTTGAGGGTGCCGCCGGCGTCTGCGCCGTTCCAGCCTACCGTCCCGCCCATGGCGGCGGCATCATACGTGCCACTGGCCATGGGGTTGCCGGCGTTGTTGTGCAGGTTGATGCACAGGCGATGGTCAGTGCCCCAGTTGCGGCGGAACCCATGAGCACGGTTGCCACCACCGTAGTTGGCGGTGTAGCCCACGCTGGTGCGGGAGTCGTCATCGCCACCAAGATTCCGGGTGAAACCCAGCAGGCTGTCGCCTTGGAGGGCATCGGACCCGAGGCAGAAGGCGTAACTTTGGCCCTGATCCAGTGAGCGATGCTTGTAGCCGAAGTTTTGCGACGGATCCGCGGTCGCATTCCGCCAGCCCCATCCGGCTTGCCGGACCTTCGTATCATTCTGACGCTTGGCTTTGGGATCCGAGGGGGAGTGGAACGCCTTGGCGCTGCCGAGCTCCGCCGTAATCACGTGGCTGCCGGTATGCCAGTGGTAGGGATCCAAGGCCCAAGTCCAGTCTCCGCGCCAGCCGCCGCCTTGTCCGTCATTGTACACACGGTAGTGGGCATTGCCTTCTTCCGGGGAAATTTGCCACGGAGTCTGGTCATACTCGGTAGTAAAGCTGGTGACCGCCTTAGCAATTTGGCCGAGTTGATTGGCGCACTTGAGGCGATTGGCCTTTTTCTTGGCCTTGGCCAGCGTGGGCAGGAGCATGGAGGCAAGGATGCCGATAATGGCAATCACCACCAACAGCTCGATCAGCGTGAACGCTTTCGAATCAATTTTCTTTGTGATGTTTTTCATGGTTGGTTGTCGTTGGTTTTGTTGGGCGCGACTAAGAGATCCAGTTCTTTAGCCACATTAGTACCCAAGTTGAGCGACATGGCGCAATTATTGTGCCAGCGGGAAGAACCCCGATACAGCCCCTTTTTTCTGGGGAAAATCGATGATAAATAAGGGGGGGGCGGGGTGTATTTGCGTGATTTTCACGCGTACTTTCTCCATTTTTGCACAATTATTGAATTGCAAAAGGAGGGCAATTCAGCATGCTTCGCCGACCTGCGCATCCCATTGATACCCGCAGGAGAACAACCCAACCCACAATCCAATACACATAATATGAAACTCAAACACCTCCTGATTGCTGCTGTGGCACCGTTATTTTTTCTGGGCTGCGCCGGTGAATCTGTCTCGGAAGACGCGCCTCAAGGCGAATTGCCCGCCGAAGAACAAGCCGCAGCCACCGCGCTGGACAATGCAGGCGCGCAGTATTCCCAAAACGATGCCGGCAACATCGAGCAAGTGACGCTGAACACAGAGGGTTGCGACGATGCACTGTTGAAGACGCTGGAAAGCTGCAAAAAGCTGTCCACCGTGGTGATCATGGGCGGCACCAAGATTACCGATGCCGGAATCAACGCCCTAAAAGC
>JAYQQG010000008.1:0-45314 GCA_038145765.1 Verrucomicrobiales bacterium | reverse complement strand
GGTGGAAAACATTCACGTACCGCTTTTTTACCAGGGCAAAGACATTAGCGACCACTACGATCACTGCGTAAAGCTGGCCGAAAAAGTGGGCTTGGCCGATCGCCTCGATCACCGACCCATGCAGCTTTCCGGGGGGCAACAACAACGGGTGGCCGTGGCGCGGTCTCTGGTCAATGAGCCTCTCATGCTGTTGGCCGACGAGCCCACCGGTAATCTGGATTCCAGCACGGAGCAGGAGATTCTGGATATCCTCGATGAACTCCATGGCGAAGGCCGCACACTGGTGATCGTAACCCATGATGACGCCGTGGCCGAACGCGCCGAGCGCGTCATTCACCTCAAGGATGGACTGGTGGACCAGGACATCCGCAAAGGCGCTGTGAAGGCAGTCGCCAAGTAACCCGCTTCTCTGGCATGCGCGGCTCGTCCCTCATCCGGATTGTGCAGGTAGGCATCCAAAGCCTTCGCCTTCATAAGCTGCGCAGTGGCCTCACCATGCTGGGCATGATCATTGGCGTGTGGGCGGTGATCGTGCTGGTCGCCATCGGCGAAGGTGCCAGTCACGATGCGCAGGAGGCGATCAAGGCGCTGGGCGCGCAAAACGTCATCATCCGAAGCGTCAAGCCGATGGCCGACAAGGAGCAGTTGCAGGGAGAAGGCATGGAATGGGAAACCATTTACGGCCTGAAAAACTCCGACGCCGCGCGCATTGCCAAGACAGTCCCCGGCGTGATCAAGGTCCTACCCGTGCTTACGCAGCGCAAAAACATCGCCCACGGCAAGCGCGATGTGGATTGCCAATTGATCGGCACCTACCCGTATTACCCGCAATTCACCCAGAGCAAAATGGTGGCGGGCACTTTCCTCAATGAGATTGAGGAGGCTCGCAAAGAAAACTCCTGCGTACTCACGCTGGAATTGGCGGAGAAACTTTTTGCCGGTCATAACCCGTTGATGGAAAAAGTGGTGATCCGCGGATTTGAATCCGCCCAAGTGTTCCGGGTGAAAGGCATTATTCAAGAACGAGTGGAGGGCGCCAAGCTGCCGCAACAAAAGGACGCGCTTGGCCGCACGATCTCAGCAAATGTGTTCATCCCACTTTCCACGTTCAAGGCGTTGTTCGGCATTAAAAATATCGACCGCAGCGTGGGTAGTTTATCCGTAGAGCGCGTGGAGCTATCTGAAATACGTGTGGAGTTTGGCTCAGCGGACGAAGTGATGGAAGCGCTGCCGTTGTTGCGCGAGTCTCTTGATAAATCCCGGCGCGGCAAAGTGGATTATGAGATCCAAGTCCCTATCAACGAGCTGAACGCACTTAAGGCCCAAAAAGCGCGCGACACGCGCATGCTAATGTATATCGCGTGCATCTCATTGCTCGTGGGCGGCATTGGCATCATGAATATCATGCTCGCAACGGTAACCGAGCGCACGCAGGAGATTGGAGTGCGCCGCGCGATGGGAGCTACACAGGGGGATATCACCGTGCAGTTTTTGATCGAGACCCTGATTCTGTGCCTGCTGGGCGGTGGGATCGGGGTGTTCGGCGGCTGGGGATTTGCTTGGGTGCGTCATAATCTGCTGCACACCACCACGATTGTGACCGAATGGTCCGTGCTCGTGGCTTTTGGGCTCTCGGTGATGGTAGGGCTGGTGTTTGGTCTATATCCGGCGCGCCGAGCGGCCTTGCTGGATCCCATTGAGGCACTGCGCCACGCCTGATTTTATTTTGATTAAAATGTTGAAGATTGCGTCCAACCAGCCGTTTCGACGGATGAATCGTCTCATTTCAATTGCAATCATTGGGCTTGTTGTGTTGTTGGCTTGGACTGGCTGCCAAACTGAGGGGCATCGGGCCGATGCCGATGCCGAGGTAATGGCCATTCTGAATGAACGATCCTTACAGGTACTAGGTGAAGGCGCCGGGACGAATTTGGTCCGTACCACAGTGGGAGAACGGCCCGATGTCGTGACGCCCTCGCGAATTATTCAAGAGCGTTTTGCCGATGGCGACCGCACACTGACATTGCCGGAAGCCCTCGAGATGGCCGAGCGGCACAACCGCTCGTATCAACTCCAGCGTGAGACGCTTTATCTACAGGCACTGTCGCTCACCGGGACGCGCCATAAATTTGTGTGGAACCCTTCCAGTACGGTGGACTTGGGGCTCAAGCGAGGCACGGATGGTGATCTGAGCGGGGAATCGGATGCCAGTGTGAGTCTGGAAAAAATCTTCCAGACCGGCGCTTCAGTCACGGCAACGTTGGCCAATGATTTGGTCCTGTATTTTGATGGCAAACCCAAGGTGCCGGATCTCACCCTGAAACTCACACAACCGCTGTTGCGTGGTGCGGGAGCCGAGATCGCCGCGGAGGTGCTGACGCAGGCGGAACGGGATGTGGTCTATGCCGTGCGCGATTACAGTCATTATCAAAAGACCTTCGCGATTGAGACGGTGACCGAATACTTCCGCGTTCTGCAGGGCAAAGATGCTGTGCGTAACAGTTACAACAATTATCTTAACCTTCAAAAAGCGCGGGATCGCGCCGAGGCGATGGCCGAAGCGGAGCGCTTGCCCAAATATCAAGTGGATCAGGCCCGGCAAACGGAATTGAGTGCACGGGTGAAATATCTCAAGGCGGTGGAGGGTTACCGGCAGTCGCTGGATTCCTTCAAACAACGGCTCAGCCTGCCACTCGGCGAAGCATTGCGGCTGGAGGATAGTGCGTTAACGGATCTGGTGGCGCAGGGATTGACGCCGCTTAAACTGAATGAACGCCGGGGTTATCTCGTGGCGGTGACCAATCGGCTGGATGTGCTCAATGAGGTGGACCAGTTTGAGGATGCCCAGCGCAAAGTGCGCGTCGCCGCCAGTGACCTGAAACCGGGCTTGGATATTGTGGTGGACGCTTCGTTGACCAAGCAGTTTTACAGTTCATTTTCCCCTGAGAATTTCGCCAGTACATCCGGCCTGAAGCTCAAGCTGCCGTTGGATCAACTCACCGAGCGCAACGCCTACCGCACCAGCTTGATCCATTTTGAAAAACAAATGCGCAAGCTAGCAACGGAGCTGGATTCGTTGCGGGAAGACATCCGCGAGGGCATTCGTTCCCTAGAACAGGAACGGGAGAATTACTTCATCCAGAGTGCCGCCTTGGAATTAGCCAAGCAGCAAGTGGAAGTCATGCCATTGCTGCTGCAAAACGGCGGAGCGGATATTCGGGATCAACTCGAGGCACAGGCGGACTTGGTGGCGGCGCAAAATGATGTGACCAGTGCCATTGTCGATTATCACGTTGCACGGTGGAATTTGTTGAAGAACCTTGGCGTATTACGCGTCGAAGGCGAACAGTTTTGGTTGAAAAATCAGCCCGTTTCTGGTTTTTCTAACCCAACAAATCCTGTTGATCCGGGCATATTACCTGCAGTAATCACCCCCGAGCAGGTATTTGGAGGCACGGAACCACTGGAATAATTATGGCTAAAGCCAAGGCATTTATTAGCAAACATCCGGCTTGGACCACGATCGTCATCGTGCTTTTGGCAGGGTTGTTCATGGGCGCCAAGTGGTTGGAGCCGCAAACGGATCATGCCGAGGCGGCTCAGTTTACCGCAGTTCAGCGAGGCCATTTACGGGTGACGGTGGCTGAAGGCGGGGCCTTGGATTCCACCAGCAAACTCAATCTCAAGTGTGAATTGGATAACGGCGGAGCCATTGTCTCCCTCGTGGCCGAAGGCACCTACGTGAAAGGCCCCGCTCAACATCAGGCCGTTGAGGGCGACACGTTGCAGTCCATTGCCGAAGCCCATATGCACCGGGCCGTGGTTCCCACCACGGACAAGGCGGCCAGCAAGATCGAGCGGCGCGCTTTTGAAGAAGCCCTGCGCGAAGCCAACTTGGACTTGGACTGGAACAACTTGAGCGTAGGGCAGCCCATTGTCATCCCGGGCGATTTGCTGGTGAAATTCGAGGATGCCGATCTGCGCGACAAAATTATCGGACAGGAAAAGGCCGTGGCCGACGCCGAGCGTGATTTGGGCAATGCCCAAAAAGATCTTGCCCTGAAGAAGATCGAAACGGCATCGGCCAACCGTCAGGCGGCCTTGGACGTGGAGTTTGCTCAACAGGATTTGAGCCGCTTTATTGAGGGCGACGCGCCGCTGGCACTGTTAATACTGGAAGGCGATATTGCCCTGGCCGACGAGGAAATTAAGCGGGCGGAGGAACGGCTGGCCAGCACGCTCAAACTCAAGGACAAGGGATATGCCACTTCGCTGGAGGTACAGGCGGACGAGCTAACGATCAAGAAACAGCAAAACAAAATCACTCAATACAAGAAGCAGAAGGAGCTGCTCATTAAATTTGAGCAACCGCAGCAACAAAAACGTTACGAAGCCAAGCTGGATCAGGCCAAAGTGGAAGAACAACGGACGATCCAGAAATCCAACACGTTGGTGGAATCCCATGAAGGCACTGTAGTGCGCCGCGAAGAGGGATTGCGGGCGCAGCAAGATCGGTTGACGCTGTACAAGGAACAGCTGACCAAGACTGAGATTCGTGCTCCTCAGGATGGGCTCGTGATTTATGCGCGCAGCTCGTCTCGTTATAACGATACGTACATCAAGGAAGGGGCTGAAATTCGCAAAGGATACAGCGTGATTGACCTGCCCGATGTCAGTGAACTGATGGCGGTGGTACAGGTGCACGAATCGTTTGTGCGCCATATCAAAACAGGTCAGAAAGCCATCGTGCGGATTGATTCCCTTCCAGACCGCGAGTTCGCCGGGGTGGTGCGGTATGTGGCCCCGACTCCGGACGCCCGCCGTAAGTATTACGAGAACGTCTCCGTGTATGACACGCACGTGTGGATCGAGGACGACAACGCGCAGTTGCCGGAAGATCTCAAGCCCGGTGTTTCCGCCAAGTCCGAGATCATGGTCGCCGAGCTTGAGGATGTGCTGATGGTGCCGGTGCAATCGGTGACTACATACAAGGGGCAAAAGGTTGTGCAGGTGAAACGCGGTCAGCAGGTGGTGATTGTGCCGGTGAAAACCGGCCAATTCAACAACCGCTATATCGAAATCAAGGAGGGCCTACAAGAAGGCGATCAAGTTTCGCTCTCGCCGAATATCGACGAAAACTCCGGCACGCAGGGCGATGCCCAGCCCGAGCCGGCGATGGCTTCGGCGGGGTCATAATCGGGCCGGCACTGGCGCGCTTTACCATCATGGGTCTTGCCTTCATTCGCGTCATTCAAATCGGCATCAAGAGCCTGATGCTGCATAAGATGCGTTCGTTGCTGACGATGCTGGGCATCATCTTCGGGGTCTGCTCGGTCATCTCCATGTTGGCCATTGGTGAAGGGGCGAGCCATGAGGCCCAGGAAGCCATCCGTAAACTCGGGAGCCGCAATATCATTATTCGTAGTGTTCAACCACCGCAAGGGCAGTCCGCCGGCGAAAGTAAACGGACGTACACTGCTACGTATGGATTGAAAACCAACGACGTGGTGCACTTAGCGGAAACGGTGCCCAGCATTCAACGGACGCTAGCCAAGCGGCGCTATCGGCTGGAGGCGCGTCACGGTCGGAGCAAAGTGGCCTGCACGGTTTGGGGCACGGAACCGCATCACTTGGAAATGAGCCAAGCCAAAATGCTGAAAGGTCGGTTCTTGAACGCCAACGATGATCGTTACCGCAGTAACGCTTGCGTCATCACCGATTCCCTCGCCAAGCAATTGTTTCCCGCTGAAGATCCTCTGGATGGGATCATTGAGTTTAACAACAAGGATGTGTTTGTGGTGGTGGGGGTTGTTGAAGAAACGGGCAACGTCCAGGCGCGGGCACCTGGAGGGGACGAGGCTGGCGAATCGTTGGACTCCAACATTTATGTGTCACTGAAAGCCGCGCACGCCCGTTTGGGCACATTGTTCTTGGAGCGCAGTGCCGGCGGCTATTCACGGGAGCGAGTGGAATTACACGAGCTTGTGGCGGAAATTGATTCCGTGGAAAACGTCGAGGCCACCAAAGCTTCCATCGCGGCCGCCCTCAAGAAATCGCATCCCAAGCAGGATTACGAGATCATTGTGCCACTGGAACTGCTGCGGCAGGCCGAACAAACCAAGCGTATTTTTAACATTGTGCTCGGCTCCATCGCGGGCATCAGCCTGATTGTTGGCGGCATTGGCATCATGAACATTATGCTGGCCACGGTCACGGAGCGCACCCGCGAGATTGGCATTCGTCGTGCCTTGGGCGCGCGCAAACAACAGATCGTCACGCAATTTCTGGTGGAAACGATTGTGCTCTCCATCGGCGGCGGTTTGGTGGGCGTGGTGCTGGGCGTGGCGTTACCGTTGGCGGTGGAACATTTTGCCGAGATGAAAACCATTGTGACCCTGCCATCGGTCGTTTTGGCCTTTCTCATATCGGCGTTGGTGGGAGTGGTCTTTGGTGTCTATCCCGCCCGGCGGGCGGCGGATTTGGATCCCATTGAAGCCTTGCGGCACACTTAAAAGCCGTTGACCGGGTTTGTTGGTTCCCGTAGCTTTGCCGCTCACCTTTTTGAGTCATGAGATTCGGTATTAACACCTTCCTGTTTACTTCACCCTTCACCACCCAATCCACGCGACTGTTCCCGAAGTTCAAGAAATGGGGCTTCGAGACGATCGAAATCCCGATCGAAGCGCCGGAACATATCGACTCGGCCAAAGTTAAGGCCGCCCTGGATAAAAACGGCCTGGTCTGCGGCTCAGTCTGCGCCTGCATGGGCCCGGGTCGTGATTTTCGCGGCTCAGCCAAGGATCAGCGTGAGGCCATGAAATATTGCAAGGCGCTGATCGATCATATGGTGGTGCTCGGCTGTCCGTCTCTCATTGGGCCCGTGTACAGCGTTGTCGGCAAGGCCGATGCTGTGGACCCCAAGCAGCAGAAGAAGGAATTCGCTCTCGTAGTGAAAAACCTTAAGGTCCTCGCGGCTTATGCCGAGAAGAAGGGCGTGCAAATCTGTGTGGAACCGCTCAACCGTTTTGAGACGGACTTCCTGAACACCTGCGATAAGGGCCTGCAATTGATCAAGGCCGTCGGCAGTCCGGCACTCAAATTGCACCTCGATACCTTCCACATGAACATTGAGGAAAAAAATCAGGCCGCCGCCATCAAGAAAGCCGGCAAGCTGCTCGGCCACTTCCACGCCTGCGGTACGGATCGCGGCACACCGGGCAACGACGAGCTCGACTGGAAACCCATCGTCAAGGCGCTCAAGGCCATCAAATACAAGGGTGACGTGGTTATCGAAAGCTTTACGACCGACGTGAAGGTTATCGCCCGCGCCGCGGCCATTTGGCGGCGGATTGAGCCCACCCGCGACGAGATCGCCGTGAAGGGCCTGAAATTCCTCAAGAAAGCCTTTAAGTAAACCTCAACTCATATCATGAAAAAAATCATTACCGCTATGTTTGCCGCAGCCTTCGCGCTGTCGGCTGTGGCCGAGGAGAAGGGCTTTGTGTCCCTTTTTGACGGGAAAACACTCAAGGGCTGGGACGGCAAGAAGCAATTCTGGTCCGTCAAAGACGGCGCGATCCAGGGACAAACCACCAAGGAAAACCCTACCAAAGGCAATACCTTCATCATTTGGACCGGGGGCGAGCTCTCTGATTTTGAACTGAAGTTCGAGTATCGCTTCCTCACCGCGTCCGGCAACTCAGGGTGCCAATATCGTTCAGAGCATTTGGGCAACCACGTGGTGAAAGGCTATCAGGGCGACTTTGAAGCCGGCACACGTTATAGCGGCATCAATTACGGCGAAAAAACCGGCCGCGGCATTCTCGCCGATCGCGGCACCAAAACCACCTTGGGCGATGGCAAAGCCAAAAAAAAGGTCGAGCGATTTGGGGATTCAGCCGAGTTGCAGAAAAAGGTGAACGGCCAGGGGCAATGGAACACCATGCACATCACCGCCAAGGGCAACCACATGGTGCACCAGATCAACGATACGCTGATGTCTGAGACGATCGACGAAGGCAAGGAAGCCGTCCGCAAAGGCATCCTCGCGTTGCAATTGCACGCCGGTCCGCCGATGACGATTCAGTTCCGCAACATCCGCATTAAACACTTGAAATAATTCCATGGGGGGCGGCTTCACGGCCGCCCCTTTTTTGTGTCGCCATGAAACATTTTTCCCAAGTCCTATGCTTGTTCCTGGTCGGCGTGTTTGCCGCGGAATCAGCCGACAAGAAAATCCTGCTCATCGCCGGCCGGCCCAGCCACGGCCCCGGCGACCACGAGTTTCGGGCCGGTTGTTTGTTGCTCGAGAAATGCCTCGACCCATTGCCCGGTATCACCGCTGAGGTGCATGACATGGGCTGGCCGAAAAGTGATGACGCCTTCAAGGGGGCGGATGCAATTCTCGTGTATGCCGATGGCGGTGGACGGCATCCGGCTATGAAACCGGAGCGGGTGAAGCTGATCAACGATCTCATCGCCAAGGGCGTGGGCGTCGGGTGCGCACACTACGGCGTGGAGGTGCCGGCGGGGGATACCGGCAAAACCATGCAGGACTGGATTGGCGGCTACTACGAACACAAGTTTTCGGTGAACCCCATGTGGGCGCCGGATTTCAAAAAATTCCCCAAGCACCCCATCACCAACGGCGTGAAGCCCTTCAAGGTGGTGGACGAATGGTACTTCAACATGCGCTTTCGCAACGATGGCGTGGGCAAGATCACCACGATCCTGTCCGCCAAGCCCGGGAAAGACGTCCGCGATGGGCCTTACGTGTACCCTCGCGGGCCGTACCAGCACATCATTGATGCCGAAGGCCGCGCGGAGACGACCATGTGGGCTTACGAAGGTCCCAACGGCAGCCGTGGCTTCGGGTTTACCGGTGGCCACAAGCACGTAAACTGGGGGAATGACAACTATCGCAAGGTGGTGCTGAACGCCCTCTTGTGGCTGGCCAAGGCCGATATCCCCAAAGACGGCGTCGCTTCCAAGGTGTCCGCCGAGGAACTGAAACAAAATCTTGACCGCAAGGGTCGGCGGAAATAATTCAACTTCAACTGCAGATCACACGATGAAACATATCCTCACACTCGCGCTGACGCTGGGCCTGACGATCTCCGCCCTGGCCGAACCCAAAAAAGTGGTGATGATTGCTGGCCCTCAAAGCCACGGTCCGCTCTCTCACGAACACCGCGCCGGTATCATGTTGCTGGCCAAGTGCCTGAAGGAAGGGGCTGCCGATCTGGTGACGCCCACCGTGGTCACTAACGGGTTTCCCAAGGACACCAGCGTGTTTAACGGCGCCGATGCCGTGGTTATTTATAGTGACGGCGGTGGGCGCCATCCTGCGCTGGGAGGCGATAACCTCGGATTGCTGGGCAAGCTCATGGACAAGGGGGTCGGGTTTCTCACGATCCATTACGCCGTGGAGCCCACCACCGATAAAGGCAACAAGGAATTCATCGAATGGCAGGGCGGCTGTTTTGAAACACATTGGTCGGTGAACCCTCACTGGGTGGCCGATTTCAAGAAACTCCCCAAACACCCCATTACCAGCGGGGTAAAGCCCTTTAAGGCGAATGATGAATGGTATTTCCACATGCGGTTTGCCAAGGACATGAAAGGCGTGACGCCGATCCTGTCGGATGTGGCCCCGGCCGAAACCATGCGGCGCGGGGATGGGGCCCACAGCGGCAACCCGCATGTGCGCAAGAGCGTGGCGGCCGGCGATCTCCAGCATGTTGCCTGGGCCTTTGAACGCCCCAATGGCGGCCGCGGCTTCGGTTTCACCGGCGGGCACAATCACCTCAACTGGGGCAACGATGATTATCGCAAAACCGTGCTGAACGCCATCGTGTGGGTGGCCAAGGCCGAGGTCCCCGCCGCCGGCGTGCCCAGTAAGCTGACCGAGAAGGATCTCTACGCGAATCTCGACAACAAGGGCCGCAAGCCCAAGCCCCGTAGCAACCCCGGCCCTCAAGCCGGCAGCGCCTTCACCAGTAAAAGCCGGAAGCCCGTGGTGTCTTCCAAAGTGCTCACCAAGGCAAACCCCCAGGCGATGCTTACCGCCGATCTCAAGGGAGCCACGGAACTGCACCTCGTGGTGACCGACGGCGGCAATGGTTACGCTTGTGACTGGGCCGACTGGGTGGAACCGCTTCTCATCGATGCGTCCGGCAACGAAACCAAGCTCACGGCGATTCGCTGGCAGCATGCTGCGTCCGGTTTTGGCAGTGTGCAGATCAACAAGAACTGCGACGGCAAACCGTTGCGCGTGAACGGCAACCTGATGGAATTCGGGATCGGCACCCACGCCAACTCCATCGTCACTTACCGCCTGCCCAAGGAGCATCCCTACGTGAAGATTGTTACCGGGGTGGGGCTGGATAATGGTGGCACCGACCAAGGCGCTTGTGGCAATGCCTCCAGTGCGCAATTCCACATTTTCACCGAGCAGCCCCGTTTTGTGGCGGCGCCCGCCTTAGCGGGAGGGAACGCCACCCCGGCCAGCCGGCATCCGGATGATGCCGTGGAAAACCTCGATGTCCATGAGGCGTTACAGGCCGAGGTGTTCGCCGCTGAACCGATGATGTTGAGCCCGTCCAACATCGATATCGACCATCGCGGCCGGGTGTGGGTGGCGGAAATCATCAACTATCGCGGGCATCGTAACCGGCGGCAGGAGGGTGACCGGATCCTGATTCTGGAAGATACCAACGGAGACGGCAAGGCCGACACGCAGAAAGTGTTTTATCAGGGGCGCGACATCGATTCTCCCCACGGCGTGTGTGTGCTGGGTACGGTCGACGGCAAAAATACCAAGGTGATTATCGCCGCCGGCGACAAGGTGCAGGTGTTTACCGATGTGGATGGCGACGATAAGCCAGACAAGAAGGAGACGCTCTTCAGCGGCATCGCCGGCAGCCAGCATGATCATGGCATCCATGATTCTGTGTTTGGGCCGGACGGCCGGATATATTTCAACTTTGGCAACTCCGGCCGCCAACTCCGCGACAAGGATGGCAAACCCATTGTCGATCTGGCGGGCAATGAGGTGAACGACAGCCGCCAGCCCTATCAGCAGGGCATGGTGTTTCGCTCCTACCTTGACGGCAGCGAGGTGGAGACATTGGGTTGGAACTTCCGCAACAACTGGATGGTGGTCGTCGACAGCTTCGGTACCCTCTGGCAGAGCGACAATGACGATGACGGCAACCGCGCGGTGCGCATCAATTACGTGATGGAATACGGCAACTATGGGTTCCGCAGCGAACTCACCGGGGCCGGTTGGCGGGCCAACCGCACCAATCTGGAGAAGACCGTTCCCGAACGGCACTGGCACCTCAATGATCCCGGCGTGATGCCGAATCTTCTGCAAACCGGCGCCGGCTCCCCCACGGGAATGTGCATCTACGAAGGCACCCTTTTGCCCAAGGTGTTTCAGGGCCAAATGATCCACTGCGATGCCGGTCCGAGCATCGTGCGTGCCTACCCGGTGAAACGCAGTGGCGCGGGGTACACCGCTGAGATCGTCAATATCCTCGACGGCGCACAAAAAGACCGTTGGTTCCGACCGTCCGATGTGCAGGTGGCGCCGGATGGTTCGTTGATCGTGGCCGACTGGTACGATCCGGGCGTAGGCGGTCACCGCATGGGCGATCTGGATCGCGGCCGGTTGTTCCGGGTCACTCCCAAGGGCCACAAGGGATACAAGCTGCCCAAGCTGGATTTTAACTCCATCGAAGGCTTGATTGCGGCGATCCAAAACCCGAACAACTCCGTGCGGTACATCGCGTGGATCGAGCTGCACAAACGCCAGAACGATGCCAAACCGGCGCTCCTCAAGCTCGCACAGGATAAGAATCCCCGCATGCGCGCCCGGGCCCTGTGGTTGCTCTCGCAAATCAAGGACAACCAGGCCGCCACGGTGGCGTTGGCCGCCAAGGATCAGGACGACAACATCCGCGGCATGTCCCTGCGCCTCGCGCGGCAGCACAAGCTGGATGTGATTCCGCTGATCCGGCAATTTGCTGACGACAAAAGCGCGCTCGTGCGGCGTGAATGCCTGATCGCGCTGCGCCATCATCAAAGCGATGACGCCCCCGCCCTTTGGGCCAAGCTGGCCGATGCCCATGATGGCAAAGATCGCTGGTACCTCGAGGCGCTCGGCCTTGCGGCGGACAAGCAGGAGAACAAGTTTTTCGACGCTTGGATCAAGAAAGCCAAGCTGGGAACAGCGGCCGCCAACGATGTGATCTGGCGGAACCGAGGCACCCACGGCGCCAAATACCTGGCCGACATCATCCTTGATCGTAAAACGTTGCCGGCTGAGAAGCCTAGGTACCTGCGCGCGATGGATTTCATCCCCAAGAGCAAGGAAAAGGACGATGCGCTCGCCCGCATCGCCTTGGGCGCTCTGGAATAAATGGGAGAGCGAGGGCTTCGTAAACGCCCTTTTGGATCTCAAGCCGGCCGCACTTCGGTGCTGGCCGGTTTTTTTGTGGGCCGGTACAATGCCCCCATGAAATCATGGGTTACCCTGTTCGTACTGATGGGCACGTTGACCGCCGCGGAGCCGTTGCCGCCGGAAAAGGTGAATACCCTGATCGAGGCGCTGGGCCGCCTGGATGCGGCCGTGGTCAATGGGAATCCGGCACTCAAGCAGCGGTTGGATCAGGTGCTCGATGCCGTGGCCGGCGAGCCGCGGTTGGTGGCACTGGTTAAAAAATTCAAGGTTCCCGGTCGTGAAGCGGATTTGTTGGCCGTGGCTTCGCAGCATCCCAACGACCCGGCCGGTGTGGAGGCGTTGGGGATGGTGTTGGCCGGCGATGGCTTAAAGTCGGTCCACGCAATTCTCACTGGCCAGGATGCCCGGCAGGCTGCAGCCATGGCGCGCGCCCTCGGCAACAGCAACAACCAAAAGGTGCTGCCGCTGCTAATGCCGCTGGTCACTGACTCCAAGATCCACGTCAATGTGCGTAAGGAGGCGGTGAAAGGACTGGCCAATTTTGAAGCCGGCGCGAAACAGATTCTGGTCTGGGCCAAGGATGGCAAACTGCCGTTGAATGCGAAATTCACCGCGAGCCTGGCCCTCAGCACGGCCCGTTGGCCGGCGATCAAGGCGGAAGCAGCCCGGGTGCTGCCCATGCCGACGGGTGCAAATGCCAAGCCGTTGCCGCCGGTGGCCCAGATGGTGAAGCGCAAAGGGAATGTGGCCAACGGGGCCAAGGTTTTTCAGCGTGAAACGGCCGCCTGCGCCCGCTGTCACAAGGTGGGCAACGTGGGGCTGGATGTGGGCCCGGCCTTGACGGAGATCGGCGACAAGCTGCCCAAAGAGGAATTGTATGAGGCGATTATCGATCCCAGCGCGGGCATCTCCTTCGGCTACGAGGCCTGGCTGGTGACGATGAATGACGGCAACTCGGCGTTCGGTATCATCCAAAGCGAGACGGATGAGGAAGTAGTGGTGAAAGGCCCCACCGGTGCGGTGACCCGCCACTCCAAATCAGGGATTAAGAGTCGCCAACAACAACCTCTGTCACTGATGCCCCCGGGATTGCATTTGACGATTCAGGAACAGGACCTGGTTGACCTGATCGAGTATCTGGCGTCGCTGAAAAAAAAGCCGTGAGGCTTAACCGGGAGGCCAGCTGAGGGCGCGGCCGCCGAGAATGTGGCAGTGCAGATGCGGCACGCTTTCGCCGCCGTCAGGCCCGTTGTTGATCACCAACCGAAATCCGTTTTCGGTGAGCCCGAGTTGGCCGGCGACTTTCCGCGCCTTGAGCAACAGGTGCCCCAGCAAATCCTGATCGTGCTCGGCCGCCTCGGCGATGCGCGCGATGGGTTGCTTGGGAATCACCAGCACGTGCACGGGGGCCTGCGGATGGATGTCCTTGAAGGCCAGCACGAGGTCATCTTCATACACGATGTCCGCGGGAATTTCGCGGGCGATGATTTTTTCAAACAGCGTCATCACACAATCATCAGCGTCAGCTTCGCCTCCTGCTGGTGCTGGGCGACGATGTGGCGCAGATAATCGACAATCTGGTCATTGAGTGTCTGCGAACGCGGTCCCCAGTTCTTGGTGCCAGTGAGTTTGTGGACGGCCTCGCGCAGGCCCTTGACTTTGAGAAGTTCAGGTTGGCCGTGCAAATCGGCGTGGATCTGGTCGCGCAAGGTGCAAAAGAACACCATCTCCAATCCTTCCCCGGCCTGATGGGCGAGGTGATGCAGGTCGGTTTCGGCAGCCGACGAGGGACTGGCATCCTCGTCGCCGGCGGCCATGACTTTATAGCCGAACCCGCGCAGAATGCGTTCCAATGCCAGGGTAAATTCCGCCACTGTGATGGAGGCGCGTTCCTGGTCGACCTTGAAATGGTAGAGAACCGCTTCGGCCGCCTCGGTGATCAGATGCGGCTCAATCTCCTGCACGGCGTCCCCGAGCAATTCCACGGTCACATCGTGAGCCGAGCAGGGAATGGCTTCGCCGTCGGATGTCTCAAAAACCAGGCAGTCGGTATGTAGCTGAATCATGCTTCGTCTCGAGTTTCTTCACTGCTTGGACAAAATCGTCCGCCTCCTCAAAGCGCCGGTAGACGCTTGCGTACCGCACGTAGGCCACCTGATCGATCTCGCGCAGGCCGTTCATGACCGCCTCGCCAATCGAGATGCCCGGGACTTCCTCAGCGTATTCCTCCGAGATCGTGTCGTAGATCCGCTGGGTCAGGTCCTCAATGGCCTGTTGGCTGATGGGGCGCTTTTGACAGGCCTTGGCTATGCCGGAGAACAGTTTCTCTCGAGAGAATTCCTCCCGGCGGCCGTCCCGTTTCACCACCATCAGCCGCTGGTGTTCTATCTGCTCGTAGGTCGTGAAACGATTTTGGCAGTCGTTGCATTCACGGCGACGGCGAATAATGGCGCCCTCTTTCGATGAGCGCGAATCAATCACCTTGTCCTCAATACAGCCGCACTTCGGACAACGCATGTCGTTGTTTCAAACCTCCTTGGCAGAAAGCCACATGTAGTGGCCGTTGATTGTCTATCACCCCCTCGTTGCACGGTCAAGATTGCACACGGTGTCTCTTGTTAACACAGCAGCGTGTTCGCCTGAATAACCCCGCGCGCATTCGCCCATCGACAACCGTCCCAGTGAATCGTAAACCACCTCCGTGACGGAACTGCCGGTCATCATCTTGGTGGGATGCGCGGTCGTGTTCATCGGCCTGAGCAAGGCCGGCTTCGGCGGCGGGCTCGGGATGCTCACCGCGCCGTGGTGTGTGGTGGCCTTCGGCATGGCCGGTCAATCGCCGCAATTCGCCATCGGGTTTCTGTTGCCGTTGTTGTGTGCCGGCGATTCGTTTTCTCTCTACCATTACTGGGGTCAATGGCGGCTCGCCAATTTGAAATATCTGCTGCCGGGCGTGTTGCTCGGAGTTATTGTGGGCATTCAACTGATGGACCGGCTGGACCCGCGCCATTTCAGCCTGATCATCGGGATATTAGCCGTGAGCTTCGTGGCGTTCCAGTTCTTCAAAGAAAAAGTGTTCCGGAACGAGACCCCCTTTGTGCCGGGATACGGTTCCGGCACGGCCGCGGGGTTTGGGGCCGGGCTCACCAGCACCTTTGCCCATGGGGCCGGGCCGATGATCAATATCTTCATGATCCCGCAACGCCTGCCGAAAGAGGAGTTTGTCTCCACGCGCGTGCTGATTTTCACGTGGATCAACTGGATCAAGATGCCCTTTTTCGTGGGGTGGGGCCTGGTCACGTTGGAGTCGCTCAAATGGAACGCCCTTTACCTGCCGCTCGTGCCCGTGGGCGTTTGGCTGGGAGTCTGGTTAAACCGGAAAATTCCCGAGGAACGATTTCGGAATCTGACCTACGCGCTGACGCTGCTGGCCGGGCTGCATCTCATTCTCTCGAACCTCACCGGATAAACACGTTTGGCGCCGAGGTGCGGCGCTCGCGGGCTTTCATTTCGCCCTGAACCTGATGGCGTGTGCCGTTGAGCGTGAGATCCACTTCCACGCTGATCCGGCTGTCCCGTTGATAGGGGATCGGCGGTAGGTCGCGCGGATCGTAATTGGGATTATTCTGCATCCAAAACGAGCGGGTATAGTTCGTCAGCAGCGCAGTCTTGGGGCCGTCATCCATCTGATAGGTAAACGAATGAATCTCGATCGATTGCACCTGCGAGTTCGGTCCGGCCGGCTGAAGTCGGTCTTTCACATTTAGTTGAAAATAAACTGCGCCATGCGTCTCCAGTCGACCCGGACCGGTCTTCTTGGGGAACCACGCGGGATAGGTGGACACTTTCAATTCACTCTGCTCATCCAGAACCTGAGCAAACGGCGTATACTCCCGGTGCGTCACCGTGGTACACGCTTGGGTAAACAGCAGGATCAACAAGGTGAGGCAGAGTGGGAGACGGCATTGCCTTAAACTCTTGGAGATCATCGCCGCGGAATATTCCGTTTCGTAAAACAAATGTCACGCGCAGATTCCACCAATAACCGGGAGGGCGAAGCTCCCCCTGAGCCGCTCAGAAAGAATCATACGGGCTGCCCTTCGGCTCAGCAGGAGCTTCGCCCTCTCGATGGACGTTGGACAAGCGGCATTCCAAACGATTTGATTTGCTTCGTGTATTGAGGAGATCGATTTCGTTGCTCACAACCCGTGTAGAAAACGGTTTTTCACAGTTTAAGAGTTATTCAGGTGATTTTGGATGAACCCGTTATTTCCCGTTTCTAGTGCTGTTAGTGGGGGTTATTTCACAAGTTGTGCCTCGTTAACTAACTTATGTGGGTTACTTGGATAACGTCCGCTTTGTGATTGTAACGAGTGTGGGATACTGAAGCCTGTTGATGCCCAACCGACGTCACCAACCGATCAGCGCGCATCCGCCCACGCGGGCGGCGCGGAGCATTCTGGCCCAGTGGCGCGGCATCGATCTGGCCGAGCAGGAAAAGGCCCGGCTCAATCAGGCGCGGACCTCGGCGGAGGTGATGCCGATGGTCATGCAAAAGCTCGGGCTCAAGCAACGCCAAAGCGAGGCGGAGATCAGCCAGGTGTGGGAGGAGTTGATTGATCCCACGGTCACCGCGCACGCCAAGCCGGTGGGCATTCGCAAGGGCACACTGTTCGTGAATGTGGACAGCAACGTTTGGCTCAGCGAGATCGTGCGGTACCGGCGGCACGAGATTCTCAAGCGCCTGCAGCACGCGTTCGGTTCGGAAATGATTGCGCGAATTTCGTTCCGTGTCGGGTAGGGCCGGGCCTAGGGCCCGCCCTGCTCTTCACGGATCAATGCGCCATACCCATCCCGGAAGTTCGGATATTTCAATGACCACCCGGCGGCCTTGAGCTTGGCGTTGCTGACGCGCTTATGGGTGACGGCGCGTTTGCGTTTTTGGCTTTCGCCCTCGGGCGGCATGGCTTTGCCGAGTTGTTCGGCCAACCATTCGAAGAAGGCGCGTTGGGTGACCGGTTCGTCATCGGCGGCATTGTAAATGCCGGGTTCGAGGGTCAACGCTGCGAGCAGGGCCCCCACCACGTCGTCACGATGGATCATGTTAATCCAGCGCGTACCATCCCCGGTCATCACGGCTTCGTCTTTGAGGAATTGCCGGTACAGATAGCCGCGGCGCGGCCCGTAAATGCCGGCCACACGCAGGAGGGTGGCGGCGCGACCGGAATCGAGGAATAGCTCCTCGGCCACCGCCAGGTTGGCGCCGGTGCCGCCGGTCGGTTCGTCGGGGCTTTCCTCATCCACCCAGCCCCCGTCGGTTTGCGGATACACACTGGTGCTGCTGGTGAACAAAAGACGTGGCGATTCGGTATCCAGCCAATTCAACAGGTTGCGGGTGCCATCGACGAACACCGCCTGATGCACGGCGGCATCGCCGCGGGACGAGGAGGGCGTGTAGACGATCCGATCCCAGTCACGCGGCAGGGCATCAAAGGAACGGCGGTCGGTGACATCCAGGCAATGCGGGGTGACGATATCATCGGCAAACGCACTGCGCCGGGTGCCATGCACCTCATGCCCCAGACGGGCGAGTGCCTGCGCGAACGGCAAGCCAACATAACCGCAGCCAATGACCAGTACACGCATTAGCGGGGACGCAGCGCCGCGCGCGCCGGGGCGCCGTCGCTGCCGATCAGTTTCAGGGGCAGACAGGCGAGTTCATAATCGCCCGGCTCAATCGCGCTGAGGTTCAGGCCTTCGATAATCCAGACCTCGGCCCCGAGCAGTTCCACGTGGGTTTCCAACCCGTCTTTTTTGAAGCCGCCGACGCTGAGATAATCGACCCCCACCGTTTGTATTCCGGCTGTCGTCAGTGCCCGTGCGCCGTCCTGTGCGATGTAGATGAAATCCTCATCAAAATCATCGCTCTGCCAGCTGCGAGCGGAGTTGCGCGTCTTGAACAGGATGCGTTCCCCACGTTGCAGTTGATGTGGCTCAAGCTCGGCGGCGGTGATGGCGGTTTCATCTTTGATTTCAATTACCCGACACGGGCCAAGCACGGCTTCGAGCGGGAGTGCCTCCATTGTGATGCCTCCCTCAATGAAATGCCGCGGAGCATCCATGTGCGTGCCCGTATGGGCGCTGAGGCTCATATGGGTGAGGTTGCACGGACTGCCGTTGGCATCCCCGATGGTCTTGTGCAGGCGCGATTCAAAACTGGGGTCGCCGGGCCAATGCACCATGCCGTTGCGGACGGGAACGCTAATATCGGTCCAGCTCATGGCTTGAGGCTAAATCCTAAAACCCAAATGCTAAATCCTAAACTAACCGAGACCGCGCTCCTCGAGATCGTCTTCATCCATGCCGAAGTAATGGCCCAGTTCGTGCAGGTAGGTGATGCGGATTTCCTCGCGGTAGGCGGCTTCATCTGTGCCGGCGAATTCCCATAGGTTTTGTAGAAACAAAATGATCTGGGTCGGTTGCGGGTGACTGCTCGGGCCGTCGGCCAACGATTCGCCGAGGAACAGGCCAAGTGTGTCCGGGGCGATGCCATCGGCCACAAAACCAGCATTCGGTTGTGGCTCGTAGGTCACCGGCACCGTACGGGCGCTGGATTGCAGGGTGGCGGGCAGATCGCCCTGGGCGACGGCCACCTCTTCATGTGCCGCCATGAGCAGGTGATCAAACGAGCCGGGCTGCATGTTCACCCCTCGGAACCGTCTGCCTTGGGGGCCGGCCGGTTGGCCTTGAACTGTTTCAGCACCTCGGGGTGTTGTTCAAAGAACACCGTGAGATCCGCCAACGTTTGCAGGGTGTCGGCGCTTAAGTGATGCTCAATACCCTCGATATCGCGTGCCTGCGTTTCAGCATCCAGACCGAACAAGGTGAAGAACCCGGCCAGAACCTGATGCCGATCACGGATTCGTTCCGCCACCGCCCGGCCAGCGTCGGTCATCGTCAGTGACCGATATTTCTCGTAATGCAGGTACCCTTCATCGGCGAGTTTCTGCACCATGCTCGTGACGCTGGGCTGGCCGACTCCCAGCGATTGGGCGATGTCCGCCACATGCGCGGTTCCCTTGCTTTCCAGCAATTCATGGATCCGCTCAAGATAATCCTCAGCACTTTGGCTCGGTTTGGACGGCATCCAAAGAGGGTAGAGATAAAACTTTGCCTAGCCAATATTTTATTGCCTTTTAGTGACTGGTTGAACGGCGGATTGGGCCTGAAAAAACCGATGTGAACTGGCAAAATAAAAAAAGTTCATCAACAACCGAAAAAATGCTTGTGAAAAAATTCACACACCCTAGTTTCAGGCGCGCAGAGTGCCGCATATGGCGGGGTTTTATGCGTTTTTTTGGGTTAAAAATGGATTTTAAGCGAATACTGGCCGCCTTGTTTCTCATGATGGCCGTGCCGTGTCTGATGGCCGAAGAGGCTCCGGGCAGTACGGCGGCCAATGGAAATGCCGAAACCCAAGCTGCTGAGGGCGATACGCATGAGGGGCATGGGGATGGCCACCATGAAGGAGGAAGTCACGGGTTGCCGCCGCATGCACCCGTTATTTTCGGACCGGAAGGCGTGGTGAAGGTGGGCCCCTTACAAATTACAAACTCCATGTTTGTGACGTGGGTGGTGGCACTGGGGATCATCCTTGTGGTTCAAATTGCCATGCGGAATGTGGCACTTATTCCGGACGGTCTTCAGAACTTGGTCGAGTGCATTGTAGAAGGGCTGTATGAATTTTTTGAGAGCATCGTTGGCGACCACATGATTAATCGAACATTTTGGTTCTTGGCGACAGTGTTTGTATTCATTTTGACCGCGAATTGGTTTGGATTGGTTCCCGGGTTGGGCACCATTGGATGGGCAGAGCCGGGGCATCACAATGAACATATCACAGAGCCCTTGATGCGCGGAGTGAATGCTGACCTGAATATGACCCTTGGCATGGCGGCAATTTTTATGCTGCTTTGGGTGTATTGGAGCCTTACCGAACAGGGCGTTGGGGGATTCTTGGGGCATATTTTTGCGGTGAAAGGACACGGTGGCGGATTCTTGGGCGTGTTCCTTGTGTTGGTATTTGTTTTTGTTGGGCTCATTGAAGTGGTTTCAATCGGTGTTCGGCCTGTGGCTCTGACGTTTCGTCTTTATGGTAACGTATATGCCGGTGAAAATATTTTGGAATCCGTTATCATGTTGGGCAACCAAGTGCTGATGTATATCGGAGGGGCACTGGCGGTGTTGCCCTTTTACTTTTTGGAAATTTTAGTAGGGCTAGTACAAGCCCTAGTATTTGCACTCTTGTGCGGTGTGTTTACCGCCTTAATGTGTGAGAAACACGACGATCACGCACACTAAACCAATTTCGGAGTCGGACCATGGGCAAACCGTGGAGGCATCGGGAACAACTAAACAAATAACGAAAGTACAACAATGGAACTACTTGGAGCATTAAGCGGCAACCTGCACGTGGGTCTGGCCGCGATTGGATCTGCAATTGGCGTGGGCATCATCGGCATGAAAGCTGCCGAGGCTACCGGTCGCAATCCCGATGCCGCTGCTGCAATTCAGAAGCAGGCAATCATCTTCGCTGCGTTAGCTGAAGGTGTCGTGTTTATTGCGATCTTCCTCGGGAAGATGGCAGGTTAAACCCTTACACTGGGCGGAAGGAATTCCGCCCAGTAACCTGATTTTTTGACATGGAAAACTTGATCTTGTTAGCGGAAGCATCCGGTGCCGGTGAAGGTCCGCTGGGCGAAATCGCCAAGACCTTTGGCGTCAACTGGCCGCTCTTCATCTCGCAGTGCATCGCCTTTCTCATCGTGGCACTAGCGCTGAAGAAATTTGCCTACGGCCCGGTACTGCAGATGCTGGAAGACCGCAAGCAGCGCATCGCCGAGAGCATGGAGAATGCGGAGAAGATCAAGACCGAGCTGGCAGAGGCACAGACGCAGAAGGATGAGATTCTGAGTCAGGCCAACGACGATGCCAAGCAGTTGATCAAGGAAGCCCGCGAGGCCGCCGCCAAGGTGACGGAGACCGAAAACCAGAAGGCGATCAAGCAGGCCGAGGAAATCATTGCCAAGGCGCGCGAGGCGAGTGAAGCCGATCGCGACGCGATGATGGCCGAGCTCAAGGCCGAGATTGGCCGGTTGGTGGTGGAAACCACGGCGAAGGTCAGCGGTAAGGTGCTCAGCAGTGAAGATCAGCAACGTCTGATCGAAGAAACCAATAAGGAATTGGCCGCTTAATTTGATTTCATGAAAGGCAGCAAACAATCCCGTCGTGACGCCAAACAGCTCTTCCAGAGTTGTCAGGTGAATGGCGCGCTGGACGAGGCGCGGGTGCGGCAGACGGTGACGTTGTTGATTGAAAAGAAACCGCGCGGGTACTTCGGTACCTTGCAGGAACTGCAGCGGTTGGTGAAGCTGGATGTAAATAGCCGCTCGGCCCGCGTGGAAAGCGCGGTGGCCCTGACCGAGGCGCAGCAGCAGGCCGTGCGCGCCAGCCTCGGCCGCCTGAAGGGTGCCGATGTGGAAGTGGAATTTGCCGAGAACGCCGACCTGATCGGCGGCATGCGCGTAAAGCTCGGCGACGATGTATATGACGGCAGTGTGAAGACGCGCTTGAGCCGGTTGGCCGAAAGTTTCTAACCCAATTTAAGAACGACAAATCATGAGCAACCTATTGCAGGATATTCAAGCCCAAATCGCCGGTGCCAAGACCGATGTGGCGCGCGAGAACGTGGGTGTGGTGCGCGAGATCGGTGACGGTGTGGCCAAGATCGAAGGCCTGACCGGCGCGATGATGAACGAGATGCTGGATTTTGGCAGCGGCGTGACCGGCCTGGCGTTGAACCTCGAGGAAACCGAGGTGGGCGCGGTGATCTTGGGTGATCATACGGGCATCGCCGAGGGCCAGGAGGTGCGCACGACCGGCAAGCTGTTGTCCGTGCCGGTGGGCAAATCGCTGCTCGGCCGCGTGGTGGACGCGCTGGGCCGGCCGATTGATGACAAAGGCGATCTGGGAGCGGAGACGAACTATCCGGTAGAAAAAATCGCGCCTGGCATCGTGAGCCGCCAGTCGGTGGATCAGCCGCTGCAAACGGGCATCATGCCGGTGGATGCGATGATCCCGATTGGACGCGGTCAGCGTGAATTGATCATTGGTGACCGTCAGACCGGCAAAACGGCGGTGGCCATTGACGCGATCATCAATAATGCCCGCATTAACAAGGAAAACGAGGGCGTCGAAGGCTTCCGCCCCGTGTACAGCATTTACGTGGCTGTCGGCCAGAAGCGCGCGAATGTGGCCAAGGTGATTCAGGACCTGACTGACGCCGGCGCGCTGGAGCACACCATCGTGGTGGCCGCCACGGCCAGTGACTCGGCCACCAACCAATATCTCGCGCCGTTCTCCGGGGCGGCAATGGGCGAATGGTTCATGGACAACAACATGGACGCGCTGATTGTGTACGATGATTTATCCAAGCACGCGGTGGCTTACCGGCAGGTGTCGCTGGTGCTGAAGCGCCCGTCCGGTCGTGAGGCGTATCCGGGTGACGTGTTTTACCTGCACAGCCGGTTGCTAGAACGCGCGGCACGCCTACGAGCGGCTGCCGGCGGAGGTTCACTGACGGCATTGCCGATTATTGAGACGCAGGCCGGTGATGTGTCCGCGTACATCCCGACCAACGTGATTTCGATTACCGACGGCCAGATCTTTCTGGAGACGGACCTCTTTTATCAGGGCGTGCGCCCGGCCATCTCGGTGGGGCTCTCCGTGAGCCGCGTGGGTTCCGCTGCGCAGGTGAAGGCCATGAAACAGGTAGCCGGCACGGTGAAACTGGAGCTGGCGCAGTTCCGCGAACTGGCGGCCTTCGCCCAGTTCGGCAGTGATCTGGACGCCGCCACCAAAGCGAAGCTCGAGCGCGGTAAACGAATTGTGGAAGTGTTCAAGCAACCACAGTTCAAGCCGGTGAGCGTGCCAATGCAGGTGGTGACGTTGTGGGCCGTACAGAACGGATTTTTCGATGATGTGGATGTGGACGACCTGAAAGCCACACAGGAGGCGATCGGCGAATACATGACTGATCGCAAGGCGGACATCATCAAGAAGATTTCGGATTCCGGCAAACTGGATGACGCGCTTGAGGCGGAACTCAAGAGTGCGTTGGACGAGTACAAGGCCGCGAACAAGTAAGAATTTAATGCCCAGCACCCGCGACATTCGACGGCGCATCAAGTCCGTCAAGAACACCGCCCAGATCACCAAGGCGATGGAGAAGGTGGCGCAGGCCAAGATGGCCAAGGCGCAACAGGCCGCATTGAACGGCCGGCCTTACGCCGAGGTGATGAACCGGGTGTTGTCCGAGGTGGTGACCCATGCGGGCGAATTCGAGCATCCCTATATGGTTCAGCGCGATGGCAACCGCCGTGCGTTGATCTTGGTGACCACAGACAAGGGCCTGTGCGGTGCGTTGAACACTAACCTCTTGCGTAAGGTGAGTGATGAGTTTGTGACCGACGACACGAAGATCGTGTCCGCCGGTCGCAAGGGGGCGCAGCATGCAATCCGGTCCGGCTGGGATTTGGCCGCGGAATTTTCTTTTGGCGACCCGCCCGCCTTTGCCGAGGCACGGCAGATCACCAAGCTGGCGGTGGACTTGTTCGAGAGTGGCGAGGTGGACCAGGTGGACATTGCTTTCACCAACTTCGTAAACACCATCACGCAAAAGCCCGAGGTGCAGCAGCTGCTGCCGATCGGCGAAATTGAAGGTGTGCAGGCCGGAGTGGAAGGCGAGGAGACCTCCACGGCGTTGGCCGGCGGCGCGACGGAGTTTGAGTTTGAGCCCAATGCGGGCGAAGTGCTGGGGCAGTTGCTGCCGCACTATGTGAATTTCAAGGTGCACCAGATTCTGCTGGAAAGCCGCGCAAGCGAACACAGCGCGCGCATGGTGGCGATGAAAAACGCCACGGACAACGCCAACCAGCTGATCAAGGATTTGACCCTCGAATACAACAAGCTGCGCCAGGCGGCGATTACCAACGAGCTGTTGGAGATCACCACCGCCCAGATGGCTCTGGGCAATTAAACGATAACAACGATTTTTTAAGACGACGATTTTACGACCATGAACAAAGGCAAGATTGTACAGATCATTGGCCCCGTGGTGGACGCGGAGTTCACCGAGCAATTGCCCGCCATCTACAATGCACTCACCGTGGAGTACGAGCTGGAAGGGGAATCCACCAAGCTGACGCTCGAGGTGCAGCAGCATCTGGGCGACAACTGGGTGCGCGCCGTGGCCATGAGCTCCACCGAGGGCTTGAAGCGCGGCATGGACATCACCGACAACGGCAAGCCGATCAGCATGCCCGTGGGCGAAGGCGTGATGGGCCGCGTGTTTAACGTGACCGGCGAAGCCGTGGACGAGCAGGGCCCTGTGCAGCCGGACAAGGATGCTGACGGCAACGACATTTACAACCCCATCCACCGATTGGCGCCGGAGCTGAAGGACCAATCCACTACGCCGCAGGTGCTCACCACCGGTATCAAGGTGATCGACCTCATCTGCCCGTTCCTGAAGGGCGGCAAGGTGGGCGCGTTTGGTGGCGCCGGCGTGGGCAAGACCGTGGTGATCATGGAGCTGATCAACAACATCGCGAAACTGCACGGCGGTATTTCGATGTTTGCGGGTGTGGGTGAACGAACCCGTGAGGGCAATGATCTCTACAACGAGATGATCGAAGCCGACGTGATCAAGACCGAGAAAGACGAGAACGGTCACACCAAGTACAACGACAAGGGCCTGCCGGTGCTGGCCGAAGGCTCCCGGATCGGACTGGTGTACGGTCAGATGAACGAGCCGCCCGGAGCCCGTATGCGCGTGGCGCTGTCGGCCCTCGCGGTGACGGAATATTTCCGGGATGAAAAGGGCCAGGACGTGCTGCTCTTTGTGGACAACGTCTTCCGTTTCTCCCAAGCCGGTTCCGAGGTGAGCGCGCTGCTTGGCCGTACGCCGTCGGCGGTGGGTTACCAACCGACGTTGGCCGCGGAGATGGGCGACCTGCAGGAGCGCATTACCTCCACCACCAAGGGTTCCATCACCTCCTTCCAGGCGGTGTATGTGCCGGCGGACGATTTGACCGACCCCGCGCCGGCCACCACCTTTGCGCACTTGGACGCCACCATCGTGTTGGAGCGTTCCATCGCCGAGCTGGGCATTTACCCCGCGGTGGATCCGCTGGCTTCCACCTCACTGGCGCTGACGCCGGAGATTGTGGGCGAGGAACATTACCGCGTGGCCCGCGGCGTGCAGGCCGTGCTGCAACGCTACAAGGAATTGCAGGACATTATTGCGATTCTGGGTATGGACGAACTCTCACCCGACGACAAACAAACCGTGTTCCGCGCCCGGAAGATTCAACGCTTCCTGTCGCAGCCCTTCTCGGTGGCCGAAGTGTTTACCGGCGCGAAGGGCAAACAGGTGGATGTCGCCGACACGGTGAAAGGGTTTGCCGAAATTCTCGACGGTCAACATGACGACGTGCCCGAGTCCAACTTCTACATGAAGGGCGGCATCGAGGACATCCAAGGTTAAGCTAAAATTCGACGATCATGGCCAGCACCCTCAAGCTCGAGATCGTGACCCCGGAGGCAAAAATATACTCCGAGGAAGTGGACTCCGTGCGCCTGCCCGGGGCGGAGGGAGAGCTCGGTATTTACCCCAACCACGCACCGCTGATGGCGCAGGTGAAGGCCGGCGAATTGATTGCCCGCAAGGGCGGAGAGGATTCCATCCTCGCCGTGGGGCAAGGGTTTGTGGAAGTCACCGGTGACCACGTGGCGATTCTTACCGACAATGCCACCGACAGCGCGGATATCGACGAGGCCGCCGCCGAAGAAGCCAAGGCCAAGGCCCAAAAACGCCTCGAGGAAGGCAGCGACATTTCTGAGGACGAAGCCAAAGCCTTGGCCCAAGCCATCCTCTACTCCGAAGCCCAACTCAAGGCCAAGCGCCACCGCGGCTAGGAACTTCACCATCGGGGCCGCGATTGCCCGGATTCAATTTGATGGACTATTGTCCCGGCTGTGCCGGAGCGAGCAACGGGAACAGGATCAGCTCTGCGGCGTTGTACGTGTTAAGCGGGCATTCAAAAACTACGGCCTCTTGTTCCAACGGGTCGGTGGCAAAGGCGTAGTAGTTGAACAAGGGGGATTGTTTGCCGAACTGAATCTTGCGAGTGAGCGTTTGGCCTTCATGTTGCAGCTCGAGGGTAATGCTCTTTTGCCGTTGAATAATCCCGTAGGTTGCCAGCTTGTCCGCCCCGCGTGCCGTCCAGCGCGCCGCTTGCAGCCGTCCCAAGGACCCGAGGGCGGTAGAGATATTTTCCCGTTGTTCCTTGGAGAGCGGCTGGCCGGTGCGCGTCCATTCTCCGTCTTGATTGCGTAATAAGTCCAGGGTTTGTTCGCCTTGTTGCAGGGAGATTTTAGTGACCGCTTGCGCGGGGAAATTCCAGAACCGCCGATGGCGCAACTGATACGAGTAGGCCGGTAACGCTTGCCGGTCTGCCGCGCGGACTCGATAGACGGCGTCTTCGTCCGGCCGCCGGGCGAAGAGTTCCTCGCTGGATTCACCAGCTGGCACGCCAAAAGAAATCTGCCCGAGGATGATGCTGGCACTGCCACGTTGGCGCAGTGTGTATTGGGCGGCAGGTTGGTCCAGTCCATAGGCAGTCAGATCACCCACGACTTCGCGTTCCAATGCAGTTGCTTTCATATTGCGCAAGCGACCCAGAAGATCGAACACGAGGGCTTCATCGGCTGGAAGGCTGCCCGGTGAGGTAATTTGCCAGGTGCCATTGGTGGATTGCTGCAGGCTAAAGGTATCTCCCGCGCGCACGTCAACGCGAGCCAATGATTCAGCCCCTGGATCAAAGGTATCGATTAGATGATGATCGCTGTAGTCCCAAACCGGCGCCCTCAGATCCGTAAGCCACGGCTTGGGAATGATCACCACGTTGGTATGTTGCATCAGGCGTGCGTACACCATGCCGGGCTGGTTGGTGGGGCTATGGCCAAACTGGACGGCGGCCAGCCGATTCGTGCCCCGGCTCAGTACCAGCTCCGCTTCAGGCGAATGCAATCCGAAACGCTGAAGGTCCACCTTGGGATCGTCACTCACGAACTCAACCACATTCCAGTTCCATAGGTTGATCAGCGTCTTTTGAACACGGGTTTGATCAGCCCGCTTGAGGGGTTGGGGTTGGCTGATTTGCCATAGGTGATTGGTGGCATGGTGCAACGTCATTTGGCGTGGGCCGGATTTGATCTGGATCTGGTCCACTTCAAGCTGCTCAGCGCGGCTGAGATGCAGCAGCTTTTGGTCCCGCCAATAATGTGCAGTGAACGGCAGATAATTGAGGAACTGTCGGCTAATTGTAAAGACGCCGGGCTGGCCTGGAGTGCGGGCATACAGCTTGTCTTCCAATGGCGTGTAATCGCCCAAGTGCAATTCAATGGATCCTTGAGATCGTTGCAGGCGGATGGCAATTTTAGGCGGGGCAAATCCAAATTCTGCTTCCGACCCCATGGAGTCGCGATAATTTAGAGGGGTTAAGGCGCTGATTTGTCTGAGCAAACGGTTTGGCCCTTCGGGCATTGCAGGGTAGGGAAGCGGTTGCACGAGCTGCCATTGTTCGCCGGATCGAATGGCGTGGATGGAATTGGTGCCATTATAAACAATTTGAATGTTCTGAATGCTGTCAGGTTTAAATTCCGGCACTAAATTCGGAATCATCGGAGCATCTTTGGAGCGATCGACTTCAAACACCAGGAGATAGGCCACTGCCAATGTGGCCAGTCCCATCAACCATGCTGTGTCTTTTCGAATCATGTTTAGGTTCGGCGCCGAAGCCAAATGAGGATTCCCAGAGTCAATGTGCTGATTGGCATGAGTCCCACCAAGATGACTGCGAGATTACGAAATTCGTTGGCCTTGAATTCAAAGCGGTAAGTTTGAATCGGTTGCGGGCCGATGGCTTGCAACAAATGCGACCGGTCCAGCAGCCAGTTGACAGTGTGCCAGGCCAATTCGCGGTTGCCTTCCTTATCGATCATTTGATTGCTGAGAAATAACGAATCACCGATCACCACCATTCGCGCCAAGTGATCGGTATTGACGCCTTCGAGGGTATCGCGTTCCACCGCGGCGGCCACGGGCAGGGAGCCTTGGTGTTCGAGGGTGGGCTGTGAGCCGGCGGGGTTCTGCAGGAAATGCCGGTAGGCTTTGCCTTGTGGGCCGGTTTGAATGAGGGGAAACATCTTTTGTTTGGCGGCCAGTGGATCGGTGCCGGGCAATGGGCTAATCGTGCGCGGCAGCAGCAGGCGCACGGGCAATTGTTCCCGATGGAGGGTTTGAACGACGGGATGGTGGACGTATTGTCTCAGCGTGAGGGAGCCGTCGCCCAGAGTATTGTCCGAATCCAGTACAGTATTATTGCCAACGGTTAACCCCCAGAAGCGCATTAGATCGGCGAGGCCGCCATCGGAACGATGGTTGAGCAGCACCATCAGCCGTCCGCCGCGGTCGAGGTATTGGTTGAGGCGGCGTTGTTCCTCCAACGTCAACTCGGATTTCGGACCGGGGATGATGAGCAGCTGGCAATCGGCTGGCACTTCCGGTTGTTTTTGCAACTCGAGATCGCGGACCTTCAGGTTCATTTCGCCCAGTAACTGGCCGAATTCACCGTAGCCGGTACTGGTGAGGTTGGTGATGCTGTGTTCCCCATGCCCGGTCAGGCAATAGACGAGCGGTTGCTCCTGACTGGAAACAGCCAGCAAGGCCGAGGTGAAATGGCGTTCCCCTAGGAATGCTGTACGCTCCATGACAAACCCACTCCTTTCCTCTTTTAATTCACTGGCGGATGCGGGGCGGGGTGTCAACTGCGATAGTTGGGCACTGGAAATCACCTTGTGTTTGTCGTTGGAGGCAAACACCACCACATTGTGCTGTTGCTCGCTCAACCGGTAGCGCGCTTGCACCCGCCGGGCTTCGCGGGGTTGTTGGAGTGGATCCACATGCGTCACTTTCAGGCGTGGATTATGGTGGATGTATTGCTTGAGCAGTTCGTCGACCAACCGGAAGGTGGATTCAGTGCGATCAAAAAATACCGTGATCTCGACTTCATTGGTCATGTCGCCAAGCAATTGTTCGGTGCGCGGCGAGAGTGCTTGATCCAGGTTTTGGGCCCAAGTGTGCCGTTGATAATGCCGATGCGAATGGTAATTGAGCACGATGCACAAGGTGATCACCGCGAGCGAGGCGCACAATAGATTCACCCAACCGTTCCAGCGGAGGCGCGCAGAGAATCCTGGTGGGTGTTCACTCATCGCCAGCGCCGGCTCTCCACGGATTTCAGGGTGAAAAACAAAAACACCGCGGTCAGAGTCAGGTAATAAACCACATGTCGGCTGTCGATGATGCCGGTTGAAAAATCCTGCATGTGGCGGAGCATCGAAATATGCTGAACCAGATGATGCCACCATTGCACGTCTGTTGGCCGCAAGTCGGCCAGATATCCCAGGATAAATAAACCTGTTCCCACGGCGAACGTGATTACGGCTGCTACAATTTGGCTGCGGGTCAGCGAGGAAGCAAAGCAGCCCAGTGCCATAAAAAAGGCGCCGTATAGTCCAATCCCCAAGGCCAGGCTCCAGACCGCCCCGGGGTCCACTTCCATGGCTTCATGCGCATAGTGCTCCAACAGGAACGGGTAGATCACGGCAGGCAGAAAGGCGATGAGGAAAAAAATGTAGGAACCAATGAATTTCGCCAGTACGACTTGTCCGTCGCTGACCGGCGTGGTCATGAGTGTTTCAAATGTGCCACTGGCTTTCTCATGGGCGAAGGTGCGCATGGTGATCACCGGGGCGACCATGAGCAGCACGAGCCAAAAGAATTCTGTCTGCGGAAATTTTTCGGTAAACGGCAAGTCATATGCCAAGCCATTGAGCAGGTAAACGACTGTAAGCAGGCTGGCCCCAAGCAGCAATTGGACGCCGGCCATGATGACGTAGCCGCGGAGTGAGAAAAAATGGCCGGCCAATTCCCGGCGTGCCAAGGTCAACAGGGCCGCCATTAGTCTTCCTCCTCCCGGGTGATGTGGACAAAAATATCCTCCAACGTATGGCGGTCACGGGTTAGTTCACGCAATGGCCAGCCGCGAGCCCGGGCCAATGCAGAGATGCGTGGGCGCAAGTCTTCGCCATCCCGGGGGGTTAATGCGCAGCGCAAAAAATCCCCCTCGGCCGGCAGTATCCGGTGATGCTCTATTTCAGCCATTTCTTCCCAAACTTCATGAAGCGATTCATGAGCGGCCTGCAATTCCACTGTAATTCGATGGCGCCCCCCCAAGGATTGCTCTAGTCCAAGGGGGGTATCATGCGCGACGACGTTGCCTTGATGGAAAATCAACAACCGCGAACAAGTCACTTCCACCTCGGGTAGAATGTGGGAGGAAATCAGCACCGTATGGTGTTTTCCCAGCGCCTTGATGTGTTGGCGAACGGTCCGGATTTGGTGTGGGTCCAGTCCGATGGTGGGCTCATCCAGAATCAACAATTCCGGTTCATGCACGAGCGCATCCGCCAATCCCACTCGTTGGCGGAACCCTTTGGAGAGTTCCCCAATCATCTGGCCGCGCACCGCGCTTAAGTCGAATTGGTCGAGGACATCCTCTACGCGTTCCCGGCTGGTTTCGTTGTCGAGCCCCTTCAAGCGGGCACGAAACTTTAGATATTCCCGCACGCGCATGTCTTCATGAAGCGGATTATTTTCCGGCATGAACCCCACCCGGCGCCGGACAGCCTCCGAATCCGTGGCGACATCATGGCCGGCGACGCGGGCGGAGCCTTCGGTGGCCGAGAGGAAGCCGGCGAGGATGCGCATGGTCGTACTTTTCCCCGCACCGTTGGGGCCTAGGAATCCAACAATTTCACCACGCGGCACGCTGAAGGATAAATTCTGAATCGCCGGCTGGCCTCCATAATATTTCGTGAGGTTTTGCACCTCAATCATGGGCGGAGATTCAGTTTCAGTGCCCGTCATTATCGTACTTTCACCGTCGCCGTCCCGGTTCGCCGCTGAATAAACGCACCGCGCCGCATTTCCCACACCACACTGAGGCGGACCGAATCGCCTTCCTTGCGGCCATGAATATCGCGGGCAAATGCCATCAGACTTTGTGGTTGGGAATCATCCACTCGCTGGATCACGGCGCCCGGTGCCAATCCAGCCCGGTCTCCCGGGCTGCGGTCCGCCACCTCGGTAATCAGATAGCCTCCAAAAAATGACATGCCCAGTTGCCCTGCCAGGTCTTGGGTTAGCGTGCGCACGGTGAGTCCCAGGCGCTCTTCGATCACCTTGGAGTTAAACACCTTTTCCTCCGGCACTAATGTCAACGATATGGTCATCACCCGGCCTCCTCTGAAAATTTGGAGTGCCAGTTTTTCCCGGCCGCGACCGGCGATCTCCTTGGCCCAATCCACATAATCCGCCACCGGCTGTTGATTGACCTCCAAGACGGTATCGCCGGCTCGCAACCCTGCCTGGGCCGCAGGGCTGTTGGGTTCCACCAGTGCTAATCGCAGTCGGTTGCCATCCAATCGTACCCGCGCGCCCAGCCATAACCCGCGCAAGTGTTCGGGGGTAAAGAATTTCCCGAGCGTCTCATTCACGCGGGCAATGGGGATCGCAAAGCCAATGCCCTGGCCTTCGCGATGGATCGCAACATTGATTCCGATTAGTTGACCTTCCAGATTGATCAATGGCCCTCCACTGTTGCCGGGGTTAATGGCGGCATCGGTCTGGAGCCAGTTAGCCATGTCCAGCATCTCGCCGGTCCGAGGGGCGCGCCGGTCGCGGCTGCTGAGAATGCCGCGGCTGACCGAGCCGCCCAGGCCAAAGGGATTGCCCAGCGCAATCACTGTTTCACCCAGCAACAAATCTCCATCCCGCGCGAACGGCAAGGGTTTAAAGCGCGTTTTGGATCCTTCGGGCAGGAGGATCCGCAGCAGCGCTAAATCGCTGCGGTGATCGTATGCGACGCGATCCGCCTCGAATTCGCGGCCATCAGAAAACTTCACGAGAATCTTCGTGGCTCGCTGCACCACATGATCGTTCGTGAGCACATAGCCGTCTTCATGGATCACGACGCCGGAACCCAAGCTGCGGCGCACATCCTGTCGCGGCTGCTGATAATAGGGATTCCAAAAATCGGAAAATAATTCGGTAAACGGATCCCTCACCTCCTGAACAGTTTCCGTGCGGATATTCACCACCGAGGGCAACACCTTGCTCACTGCCTGTACGACTGGGGTTTGGCGGATGGAATTCGCCCCCGCCGCTTGGTGGGCCATCAGGCAAACCCACATCAAGGTGAAGCCCTTGACGATGTTCCTGAAATGGCCAATATTCATAGATTTCATACCCGACCTTGCGGCGTGCATTCTGGCAAAAAAATGCAGCGCAGGCAACGGCAAGACCCAATTATGACTGAAACGTTTTATTCACAGTGGCAGACTGTCCGCCGGGTTCAATGTGTGGAGGAAACCGGCTCAGGCCCGCCTCCTGAACGCGTGCTTCAGGCCCTGTGGCAGCGGCAGTATTTGGACCGGCAGACATTATGCACCTTGGAGGAGCGGCCGGTGAGGGTGCTGCATCCGGGTTTTTGGAATCACGAGGCTGGCCCGGATTTTCAATCGGCCGTGATCCGGTTTGGTGAAGAGCCGCCGATCAGCGGCCCGGTGGAAATTGATTTGCGCAGTGCCGATTGGCGGGCGCATGGACACGCAAGCAACCCGGCCTTTGCCGGAGTCATCCTTCATGTGGTTTGGGAAGGGCCAGCCAAAACGCCGCTTCCAACCTTGGCTTTGCAACCACATTTGGCGGCAGGTTGGGAGAAAGTCACGCCGATGCAAACGCTGCCGACGGAGTTTGCTGGCCGGTGTCACGCGCCATTGGTGTCGATGCCTGAAACTGATAAAAATGAATTGCTCAAACAAGCTGCGACGGCTCGTTTGCAAGCCAAAGCCCATTCCTTGTTACAAATGGCCCGGGAGAATGGCTGGGAAGCTGCCTTGATGCAGGGTCTGTTTCGGGCCTTGGGTACAAACACAATATTTGGCCGATGCAATACTTGGCCGATCAATGGGCTACTCTGCAAGAGCTTCCGCCCACGGACGCCACGGGTTGGCAGGCACGATTGCTGGGAATGGCGGGTTGGTTGACTGATGATGAATGCCATTACACGGTGGCGGCTCGGAATCACCTTCAATGGTTGTGGCATCATTGGTGGCGAGAGCGGAATGCCCTGGAGCAATGTATGTTGCCCCGATCTGTTTGGCGATTGGGCGGGTTGCGGCCGGCAAATCATCCCATTCGCCGCCTTGTGCTGCTGGCCCATTGGCTGGCGGCGGGAGATATGGTTTCACGTTTGGAATCCTGGATGCAGATGGAATGCCCCGCAACGCGCTTGGTTGCTTCCTTGGGAAAGCAATTGATCGTGCCATCAACGGAATTTTGGGATCGGCACTGGACCTTTCGCAGTCCGCGCCAGGAACGGGTTTGTCCATTGCTGGGAAAAGCACGAGTCACGGATCTGGCGGTGAATGTGATTCTACCGTGGTTTTATGCCCGCGCTCAGATGGGGCGCAATAGGCCGGTCTTGTCGCGGGTGATGTCGCGGTATCATCAATGGCCGGCTGCGCAGGATAATGCCGTGCTCAAATTGGCGCGGGAACGATTGTTGGGGGGCGCATGGCGATTGAAAGGGGCGGTGCAGCAACAGGGGGTTTTGCAAATTGTGCGGGATTTTTGTGATCACGCCCCGGCGACGTGCGAGGATTGCAGCTTCCCCGACCTCGTGCAAAGCTGGCCCCGCGAACGTGGCGATATCACGCACAGTTGATGCGATCATCGTGGGCGGCGGCGGTAGCGGTCTGGCGGCGGCCGTGAGTGCCGCCGAGCAGGGATGCTCGGTGTTGCTGCTGGAAAAACAGAAGCAACTGGGAGGAACTACGGGGATCGCCGTCGGATCCTTCACGGCCAACCGCACGACTATGCAGCGGGCCGCGGGGATTGAGGATACGCTGGAGGATCATGAGGAGGATGCCGGCGCATTTGCACCGAACGCCATTGAAGCCCGTAATCATGCCGCCCTGCGTCGCTGGTTTCTGAGTCACACGGCCGAGACGCTCGATTGGTTGCGCGGTATGGGATTAGCCTTTCATGGTCCCAATCCTGAGCCGCCCAACCGCGTGCCGCGAATGCACAATGTCGTTCCCAACGCCAAAGCATACATCGCGCGATTGCAGGCGCGGTTCCTGAAACTAGGTGGAGAGATTCGCTGTCAGGTGGCGGTGAAGGAATTGCTGCGTGAGGGTAATCGTGTGATTGGTGTGCGGGCGTGGGTCGAGGATCACGAGGAGACGATTCACGCGCAACGTGGGGTGGTGCTGGCCTGCGGCGATTACGCGAATTCGCATGAGATGATCGCCGAACACAAGGGCGACCGTTTCGCCCATATTGATGGGATCAATCCGTTTGCTGCGGGCGATGGTCATCGATTGGCACAGGCGGCCGGGGCGCAGTTGGTGAATATGGATGTCACCTATGGACCGGAACTGCGTTTTGTGCCGCCGGAAGGGAAGTTGTTCTTTTCCCAACTGCTCCCCACCACGGGGCCGATCGCCTGGCTGATGGGGCGACTGTTGCCGTGGGCACCGAGGTGGGTGGTGGATGCCATGATCCGCCGTCTGCTCGTGACGTGGCAACATCCGGAAAATGCGTTATTTGACGACGGCGCTCTTTTATTGAACGTGAACGGCAAACGGTTTTGCGATGAACGGCAGTGGCCCGAGCGTGAGATTGCCATCGCGGCCCAGCCCAGCAAGCTGGCTTATATTTTGCTCAACACCGAGTTGATCGAACGATACTCCGCTTGGCCGCATTTCATTTCCACGGCACCCAAGATCGCCTATGCCTATTTGACGGATTATCTGAAACTGCGGCCGGATATAGCCTGTGCCGGCTCGATGGAACATATTGCCGATCGCCGCCGGATTTCCTTAAAGGCCCTGCAAACGGCCGCTGTCGAAGCCGGCTTGGCCGGGAATCATTGGGCCTTGCTCGGGCCCTGCCGTGCCTATTTCACCACCACGGAAGGCGGGGCGGCGATTGATGAATCCCTGCGCGTGCTTGATGAATCCGGAATGCCCATCCCCGGCCTATATGCCGTGGGCCAAAACGGATTGGGCGGTCAAATCCTCTGGGGCCACGGGCTGCATATTGCCTGGGCCCTCACCAGCGGCCGGTTGGTGGGGAAAACTTTGGCCGGAATAAAATCGACAGCTTGAGGCCGTTACCGTTTCCTTCAAGCGTCTGGACGGACCACTGGCCATGAATTTATTAGCAGCTGCTTCTCCGGATTACACCCCGTTTTGGATCCTCGCCGCGGGTGTAATTTTCGTCATCGCGAGCATAGTCAAATTTCGCCTGCACCCTTTCCTAGGGCTCACGCTGGGGGCGATCTTGGTGGGATTGCTGACGCCATCATTGCCGGAGTTAACCAAGGTCAACGGTTTCTGGGGAGACAGCGAAGGTGCCTCACATTTGATCCGTTCAATCAAATGGGCGATGGCCGGTTTTGGCACGCTCGTCGGCAAGATTGGATTTGTCATTGCCATGGCCGCAGTGATCGGCACCTGTATGATGGAAAGCGGGGCAGCGGACAAAATTGTGCGACGCCTGATGGATTCATTGGGTGAAAGCCGGGCGGCATGGGCGATGTTAATCAGCGGATTCGTGCTGAGTATCCCGGTATTTTTTGACACGGTCTTTTTCCTGCTGATCCCATTGGCGCGTGCCCTCGCGCTGCGTACCGGTAAAAACTACACACTCTATGTGTGCGCGGTGGCCGGGGCGGGAGCGATCACGCACACCATTGTACCGCCTACACCGGGTCCGTTGATGATCGCAGAAAACCTTGGCCAACCTGCGGGTAATGCGATCATTGCCGGTTTGTTGGCTGCAGTGATTCCCGTCGCGATCGTGATGTGGCTGGCTAAACGGTTTAATGAGAAACTGGACATCCCCATTCGTGAAACCAAAGGATCGTCAGTCGATGAACTGAACAAAATTGTGAAGAAAAATGATGATGAGCTTCCTGGGTTCGGAATCTCTGTGCTGCCAGTTCTCTTGCCGGTGGTCTTAATTTCTGCAGTTACATTTATCGGGTTGGCCGCAAAATTCGGCGTCACCATTTCGCCTGAACTAAAAAAATGGCTGGAGTTTATCGGTGACAAAAATGTGGCGATGTTTATCGCCGCGCTCATTGCGATGTACACCTTGGCCAAACAGCGTGGGTGGACCTTTGAGAAGCTCGGTGAATCCATGAATAACCCGCTGGAGACGGCGGGAGTGATTATCCTGATCACCGGTGCCGGTGGAGCGTTTGGCTCGATGATTGGACACTCCGGGATGGGTGACACCATCAAGGCGATTGGCGTTAGTGAAGGTGGCGCAGCTGGAATGCTGTTTATGGCGTGGCTGTTGACCGCGGTGATTCGGGCTGCGCAAGGTTCGGCAACGGTGTCGATGATTACCGGCTCAGGAATTATGGCCCCAATCCTGGCGGCCATGGCTGAAGATGGATCACTCGGCTGTCATCCGATTTATTTCTGTCTGGCGATTGGGTTTGGCGCCTTCCCGCTTTCGTGGATGAATGATAGCGGATTTTGGGTGGTGCAGCGGATGAGCGGATTTACCGAGAAAGAAACGCTCAAGACATGGACCGTGATGCTTACCGCCATCGGTGTGGCCGGGATCATTCAGGTGATGGTGGCTGCCACCGTGTTCCCGATGAAGCCGGAAAAACCAGCGGCGGAACCGGAAAAGACCGCGCAGGTTAGTTCAGTTGCAGGGTCGGCTTTGCCGGGAAATCCTCTGCGGCCGCTTCATCCGCAAAAATCACCGTGACCGTCCGGAAACGGTCCTCGCGCCAGTGATCCTCTTTCATGAGCCATTGGCGGACGAATTCCGCTACAGTTCGCCGGGCGTGTTCGCGGACGATGTTAATGTGCGCATCGGATGAAGCGTGCGAGGTGAGGCGCGGGGTGATGGATTGCATGAGGCCATCCATTTGTTGATCGGCGTTAAACCGGGCCCATCCATTTTCAGAGTGTTTCTCAAGTCGATCGGTGTGGATGGCTACTGGCGTGGTGGGCAATAGCATGGGGGCGATGACGAAGCATTGTTGATCGCGCACCTCGAGTTTCCATTCCTCGGCCAAATTGATGTGATAACGGAAGGTGGCCGGAACTTTGATTTCAGTGACGGTTGTGCCGAGATTGATCTTATTCCAGAGGATGGTGCGGGTATTGGTGCGCTTGAAAACCTTGGTGTTCTCCAGGGTGGCCACTTCCAGTCGCCCTTCGCCGGCATCGCTAACCTCGGGCAGGGATTCGATAAATGTTTCGGTAATCTTTGCTTGCTGGAAATTTTCCGCAATGGTGACTGCGGCTTCGCCGATCTCGGCGATTGTTTTGCGCGTTTCTCGAATCGTTCCGGTGGCAGCATCTTTGGCGGTTTTAATGGAAACGATGTAGGCGGCCAGCACCATCAATGCAAGGACCACGACAACCGCTGGCCATCGCCAAGCCGCCACGGCGTTGGCTTGCGATTGAGGGTCATGCAATGGGGATTCCGGTTCCGATTCCATGCCAACACATTAACCAATTTAGGGCCGCTTGGCGAGATTTGTGTAACCGGAACGCTTCCGAGTCGTCTGTGGTTGTATGATCACCGGTTGGAGTTTATCCCCCCGGAAACGCTTGAGGGCGTTTACATTAACCGAGCTGTTGGTGGCGATCGCCTTGGTGGGCGTCTTGTTTTCTATGATGGCCCCGGTGCTGGCCCGGGCCAAGGGGAAGGCACTGGAAATCTACTGCCTCAACAATCTCCGGAATCTCTCGGTGGCCCAGCAACTGTATTCCTCAGATCACGAACAGCATTTGGTGCCGCATGCGGTGCTGCAGCCTCCCTCAGCCGGAGCGGTGGTGCCGAATGCGCATCTGACGTTGTGGCCGGATTTATTGGAATCTTACGTGGGCGACCGTCGGGTATTCCGCTGTCCCTGCATGAAATGTGGTCCGGATCACGGCATCGGCTATGGCATGAGTCTGTCAGTGGCGGGAGCCTTTGCGGTGGCAACTGAAGGGGATGGACCGCATGAGGCACAAATCAAAAACCCGGCCCAAACAATCTTCTTGGCAGATGCCGCTTTTATCACCCGCGAAACCATGTATCGGCCGGTGGAAGATTGGCAGGAGGATTCCAGTCGAACGATGGGGAGCTGGACTATTCGATCTCCGGCTGATCCGTTGTGGCACTTGGCTCCCACCCGCGTGATGCCCCGGCACGGCGCGCGCGCGAATGTTGCATTCGTGGATGGTCATGTGGAGCCGTTGACCATCAAGCAACTTGGCTTCGATAAGCCGGTGGGGCATCCGCAGAATTGGTGGGACCGGCACTGATTAATCGGTCCAGCGGCGGCCGATAATGACTTCGGTGCCGTCGGGCCATTGTTCCTGCGGTTCGAAGTTGGCAATGGAGCCGGCGCGATTCAGGTCATAGCGCAGGGTATCCACCGGTTTGCTGGTGGCATAAAGTATCTCATACTTTACGTCGGGCGATGCCTCCACGCAGCCGACAAAGAAGCGACCCGCATCCGCCGGGCTGAGATAGACATCCTGATAAATTGTTTCATCCGCGATCTCACGCACTTGGCCTTCGTCGCGCGGACACCAGCCGAGGCGGGTGACGATGACGCTCATGCCGTGGGTGGTTGAGTAGCTGTAGCCGATGCTTTCCAGAAACATTTTGGTGGCGGCGTACCAGCCCTTGGGCGAGACCGGCACGGTGTCATCCACGGGCCAAGGACCCTCGAAATTGCGGAACCAATTCACCTGACCGCTGCTGGGCAGTACGAGCCGCTGCACGCCAGCGGTGCGGGCGATTTCCAGCGTGTGATACAGGCCGGTGATGTTGGGTGGAAACAGGTGGTTCACCGGATCCTCTACATCATCAGGCGTGGCGGCCAGATGCACGAGGGCCTCCACACCATCCATGGCGGCCTGAAGGGCTTCCAAATTACTGAGGTCGGCGACCGTGGCTTCAGGCAGACCGGGCGATGGGACGCGGTCGAAACCGCGAACAGAATGGCCTCGTTCCAGTAACGCTTGGACGGCGGCTTGTCCAACACGGCCGGCCGAGCCGGTGACCAGTACAGTTTTCACATCGCTCATGCGCGGAGTGTTCCATAAGCCTCGGTGGCCGCCAAATCATTTGCCATTGGCAGCAGATATGGCACAGTGAGGGCATGCAACGGATTTGGATTATTGTCGCGTTGATGGCGATGACTTCGCTGATGGCTCAATCGAAAAAAGCTTGGCCAGATCAACTCAAGGGGGCGGAGAAGGTGGTGTATAAAACCGTCGGAAACACGCAACTGCACCTGCACATTTTCCGGCCGGTGAAGCAGCGCACGGATGCCCCGGCCGTGGTATTCTTTTTCGGTGGCGGCTGGAAGGGCGGAACGCCGGCTCAATTTGAACAGCAGTGCCGTTATCTCGCCAGCCGGGGCATGGTGGCAATGACCGCAGAGTATCGTATCCGTAATCTACATGGAACGTTGGCCACCGCCTGTGTGGCGGATGGCAAGAGCGCGGTGCGGTGGATTCGCGCCAATGCAAAGCGGTTGGGGGTGGATCCCGGGCGGATTGCGGCTGGGGGCGGATCTGCGGGCGGCCATGTGGCGGCGTGTACGGGGGTGATCGCCGGTTTTGAAGGAAAGGGTGAGGACGGTAAGATCAGCTCCGTGCCGAATGCGATGGTGTTGTTTAATCCGCCCTGTGTATTGGCGCCGGTGCCGGCCCGTAAGGATTTTCTGAACACGGAAAACATAGTCGGCCTCCGCGAGCGCATGGGGGTGGCTCCGGTGGAATTATCTCCATGGCACCACGTTCGCAAGGGGCTGCCGCCGACGCTGGTGTTGCACGGTGAAGAGGATCCCACGGTGAAATTCTGGACGGCCAAGGTGTTCGTAGAAAAGATGCAGTTATCCAACAACGCCGCGGAACTGGCGGCGTATCCGGGGGAAGCGCATGGGTTTTTCAATTACGGCCGGGGCGGCAACCGGATGTTCATCGCCAGCATGCGGCGGACGGATGAGTTTTTTGTGAAGCTCGGCTGGCTGAAGGGCAAGCCGTTGATTGAGCGGTTTACTGCCGGTCTTTCCAAGGGCCGGTAATGGCCAGCGTGAGGCCCTGATGCTGGATGTTCACGAAGAGTGTACTGCCATCGGGTGAGAAGCAGGCCCCGGCAAACTCGCTGTTGCTCTTGGCATTTTTGGCGAATGTGTAAAGGCGGCCGGCCGGAGTGATGCCCCGAAGGTATTGTTCGCCGCCGCCGTCTTCGCATAACACCACATCGCCCCATGGTGCAACGGTGAGATTGTCGCAATTGTCACACAGATCCTTGTCGTTGGGTTCGGCAAACAATTCCAGTGTGTCGCCGGTAAGTTTCCAGACCTGACCGGCTTTTTTAGCCCCGCCGTTGGTGCAGGCAAAATAGATGGACCCTTCCGCAAACCACATACCCTCGCCACGGGCAAAACGTGCGGCTCCTTGGGCGAATCCGCGTTGGCGCAGGTCATCCTTGGGGGCTTCCACTTCGTCCATGTCCAGCCAGCGGACCGATCGCTTGTCTCCGATTTGAACGAGTTGATCATTCCAGTTGCGGGTGTCCAGCGAAGGAGCATCCTGAACCACAAGTGCCTGTAATTTACCGCCCTGGGCGAGTTGGTCTTTTACTTTGGGGATAAAGCGGTAGATCAGGCTGTCTGGGCGATCTTCGGTTTGGTATACGATGCCTGTTTTGGGGTCGACCGCCACGGCTTCATGATTAAATCGCCCCATCGCCTTGAGTGCCACCGCCTGGGTCAGCTTAGGCTCAGCCGTGGCGGGGACTTCAAAATTGTAACCATGGTCGAGCGAACAGTTTTTGCCGGCGCGTTCCATGGTTTCCTCGCAGGTGATCCAACTGCCCCAGGGGGTGAGGCCACCGGCGCAGTTGCGTAGTGTGCCAACAAGACTGAGGAACTGGCGGATGACTTTTTGTTTTTTGGTGTCGTACACCAGCGTGGTGGTCCCGCCGAGGCAGGGGACCCGGGTGCCGACATTGAGCCGCGCGCCGGGATCGTACATGCGCTGCTGAATGGCCTCAGTCAGCTTGGCATTTTGTTTGCCGAAAGCGCCGATTTCGGGGTTTACGGCTGGGTTGATTTCGTGGTTGCGCACCAGAATCGTTGTGCCTTGGGGGCCGGGAAAGGCGGCCATGCCGTCCGGTTTGCCCGGTAAAACGAGGTCATCAGCCATCGTCTCGCCGGCACGGGAAATGATTTGGTAACGAAATCCCTTGGGCAGGTTCAACACTTTATCCGGATCCGCCTGAAGCGGTCCGTATCCTTCGGTGCGCAGTGCCTCTTTGTCGGTCAACCGCGCACTTAGCGTTTGGAGGCCGGTGAAGCCTAGGGCGATGGCGGTGGATTCCTGCAAAAACCGGCGGCGCGAATTCATGGCTCATCGATACCGTTTACCGGCGGGTTTGTCAGGTTCCTTTTGTGTCCTGATGGGTTTTCGGGATTCTTCGGAAAACCGGATGAGCCTCTGGACCAGCTCGGGATGCTGGGCGGCGGTGTTGTTGGTTTCGCCTGGGTCAAAGGCGAGATCATAGAATTCCCACGGTTGAGCGGGATGATGGCGCACGATTTTTTTGCCGTGAGAACGGACGGCCTGCATGAGTTGGCCATTGGGTTGCTGCCATTCCCAGTAGAGATATCGATGACGAGGCCGATGCGAATAGCGCGCCCCCTTCAATGCATCCAGCATCGATACACTGTGACAATCCGCAGGCAGATATTGGCCGCCGCCGGTCAGGTGTGAAAAGGTGGCCATGAAATCGCCGGCATAATGAATTTCGCCGCACGCAGAATCCTTGGGGATGACGCCCGGCCAGCTGGCGATGAGCGGCACGCGAATGCCGCCTTCATAGAGGAATTTTTTTTGGCCGCGATATCGCTCGGCACTATCCAGCGTGCCCTCGAATCGCCGGGCGGGCCCGTTGTCGGAGGTAAACAAAATCAACGTGTTTTTTTCCAGCTTCAGTTTGCGGATCAGGGCCACTAACTCGCCGACCTGCCGATCGAGTATGGTGATCATGGCGGCGGTCACCTTGGCTTCCATCGGCCAATCGCGGTCTTGATATAAGGCCACGGCCGGATCGTCAGCCGGTAGATGGTAGCTGAAATGAGGCGGGGCCCAAGGTGCGTAGCAGAAGAAACGACGGTTTTTGTTTTGGCGAATAAAATTCAGCGTGCGCTCGACGATGGCATAGTGAGCATATTGGCGGCGGTGGCCGTTCTCCTCGGCGGGTATAAAGCCGGCAGGCCGCCGGCGATAATCGAACCCGGCATTGCCGGGCAACGGCACCTTGTGGCCGGTATCGATGAGGTAGGGCGGGTAAAAATCATGCGCGTGGATCTGGTGATAGTAGCCGAAGAATTCATCGAAGCCCTGCTGCTCCGGGGCGCCTTCGGTGCCGAGGTCACCGAGGCCCCATTTGCCAAACCCGCCCGTGGCGAAGCCGGCCTTTTTCATCAGCTCCGCCAGCGTGAAATCCTCATCCCGCAACGGCATGCCGCCGCTGTTGAAACGCACGGAAGTTTGGCCGGCATGATGACCGGTCATCAGCACGCTGCGGGATGGCGCGCACACCGTGCTGCCGGCGTAATACTGATAAAACGCCATGCCGTTTTCCCAAAGAGCATTCAGGTGAGGGGTTTGAATGGCCCGACTGCCGTAGTCCTCCAGATCGCCGAAACCGAGGTCGTCGACCATGATCAGGATGATGTTGGGCTTGAGCGGTTTGGGCGCTTCGGCAATGGCGACCGTGGCGGAGTGCCCGAATGTGCTGGGTGTGAGCTGCAACAGCTCATGGGGTGCCGGCTCAGGTGTTTGGCATCCGAGCGGCAACAGCAGCGCAAGGGCGAGGATCAGTTTCATGGCATCCCGCCGGCGGGTCAGGGCTTGGCCTGTTTCAGGATGGGATCCTTCACGGCCTTCATGCGTGCGAGGATCATGCCGTGTAATTCACGGACGACCGCCCCATTTTTCTTATTAGCAATCACGTTACGCGATTCGGCCGGATCATTCTTTAGGTCAAACAATTCGTCGCGTTCCGGATTCAGAAAATCACGCACTAATTTCCAATGTGTGGTGCGGATCATGCGCATGTGAGTTTTGGATTGATGATGCGTACTGTATTCGCCGTAACAAACATCCGGCCACTCGATATCCTTGCCCATCAATGCCGGGGTAATGTCTCGCCCACGAATGGTCTCGCTTGCAGGCAAGGGCACACCGGCGAGGTTGAGCAGAGTCGGGTACCAGTCGAGATTGCTCACCGGCAAATCGAGTACGGTGTTGGGCGCAATCTTCCCGGGCCAGCGGATGGCCGTGGGCACAAAGATGGAGTTGTCGTACATGTTGGGGCGTTGGTTGCGGGGGATGTTGGGATTGGTCACGGGCGGCGGGGGTTTGAGGGCCCAGTGTCCGTTGCCTTTGTGCCAGATCCCGTTGTGGCCCATGCTGTAGCCGTGGTCGCTGGTGAAGACCACGATGGTGTCATCAGCGAGTTTGAGTTTCTCGAGCAGTTTCATGATCCGGCCCACGTTACGGTCCACGCCCTTGACGCTGCCGAGATAATCGCGCGTCATGCGTTTCACACGATCCACATCGAGGTTTGGATAATCCGGGTTGGGGATTTGCGGGTCAAGATTCTCGAACGGTTTTCGGTCGCTGTCCGGTAGCGGCAACCAAGCGGTGTGTGGCGCGCGGTAATGTAAACAGAGCAGGAACGAGCGGTTCCGGTTGCGTTCAATGAACTTCAGGGCATCGTCGGTGAGAATGTCGTAGGTGAATCCCTCCACGGGTTTCTCTTGGCCGTTCACTTCCAGGGTGGGCCGGATGACTTTATTGCCGCCGGTGCGGAAGCCCATAAAGTAGTCGAACCCCGTCTTGGTGGGATGAAATTTGTCCGGTACACCCAAGTGCCATTTACCAATCAGTCCCGTGCGATAACCGGCGGACTGCATGGCCTCGGTCCAGGTGACCGTTTTAGGGTCCAGCCCGAGATTCGGTTCATTGCGTGGGTGGATCCAGTCGGTGACCCCCAGCTCACTGCCGTAACGGCTGGTCATCAGGCTGGTGCGGGAGGGACTGCAAACCGGGGTGACCACATACGATTTTTTCAGCCACATGCCCTGCTTGAACAGCCGGTCCAAATTCGGAGTATTGGCATGCGGATGCCCCGAAAGCCCCAGCGCCCAGGGTGCCTGATCGTCGGTGAGGATGAACACCACATTGGGTTTGCGATCTTCGGCTGAGGCGAGGGAACTCAATAAAACAGTGAGCCCGAGCAGAAAGCGGAAGGTAAATTGCATGCCCCGATGCTACGGGGAACCTTAGGCGGGGGCAACCGTGGAGAACTAGGCCGGCGCCAGGAGTTCCGGGATGACGATGCCGTCGGTGAGGCCCATGGGACGGCCGACGGGGGTCATCATTTCCTTTAAGACATCAATGCCCAACGCATGCAACAGGGTGGCGTGGTCATCGGCAAGTCCGACGGCCTGATGAAGCTCCTTTTGTCCATTCGGATGGGTTTTGC
>JAYQQG010000007.1:0-45929 GCA_038145765.1 Verrucomicrobiales bacterium | reverse complement strand
AGCCAAGCGATTCCGCGAGATCACCTATCTGGATTGCCTCCAGAAACAATTGCGCGTCATGGATTCCACCGCGTTTCCCTTTGTCTGGATAACAAGATGCCCATCGTGGTGTTCGACCTGTTTAAAAAGCACAACATCCGCAACGTAGTGCTCGGCAAAAAAGTAGGCACCCTCGTCAAGGCCTGACACCCTTCGGCAATTTTCCTTCCCACCATCGCCGCCCCTCTCTAGACTGACCGCATGCCAGTGGATGACATCCTCCTCAACACCGAGGAGAAAATGCAAAAAAGTGAAGAAGTAATTGTGGCCGACCTTGCCGGGGTCCGCACCGGTAAAGCCTCGCCCGCACTTGTGGAAAACATCAACATCGAGGCCTATGAAGGCAGCAGCATGCGCCTCAAGGAACTGGCCGCCATCACCACACCGGAAATGCGCACGCTTCTCATCCAGCCGTGGGACGCCACCACCGTGCACGCCATTGAAAAAGGCATTCAAGCCGCCAATCTTGGATTGAACCCTTCGGTCGATGGCAAGCTCATCCGCATTAGTCTGCCGGACCTCAGCAAGGAGCGCCGTCAGGAGATGGTGAAAGCCGCCCGCAAGCTGGCCGAGGACGGTCGTGTGTCCATCCGGCACGTCCGCCGCGAGGCGATCGAATCGTTAAAAAGCGAGCAGAAGGCCGGGGACATTACCGAGGACGACCTAAGCCACGGTGAAAAAGAAGTGCAAAAACTCACCGACGCCTACGTCAAAAAAATTGACGAACACCTTGCCGCAAAAGAAGAAGATATCCTCACCGTTTAAGTACCATGGAAAATGAACCCTGCCCAACGGAAGGCCAGCCCGAGGAGAGCCAGCCCCAGAGCCATCTCGACATGCTTCCCATCAAGGAAGGTACCGATCAACTCTGCGAATCCATCGTGAACCAGGAAGCCTTCAAGGATTTGTACGCCAAGATTGACGCCTTTATCACGGACGAAAAACTTAAGTACGAATACAGCACCCTCAACGAGCGCGGTGCCCTGCTGCAGCAAAAGCAACAGACCGGCGCGGAAATTACCGAGGAGGAAATTGTCGCTTTCGAACAATTGCGCGAAGACTTTCTCGCCAATGAAGTTGCCACCAACTTTCTGGCTGCCCAGGAAGAAGTTCAACAAGTCCAAGACCGCATCCATCAAGTGATCGCCAAAACATTCGAGGTCGGCCGGGTCCCTGCTCAGGAAGATTTTGACTTCTGCAGTGACGGCTTTGGCGACTGCGGGTGCAGCCACTAACCTCATGAACGCCCCCCTGCCCCGTCGCCAGTTCCTCACCTGCAGTGCATTGGCGGGTGCCTCCACCGTTTTGGGTGCGCCCTTTAAACGGACTGGGACCCCAAACTTGCGCCTCAGCCTTGCGGCTTACTCGTTTCGCACTTTTTTTAAGTTCCAAAAAACCTCAACACGCGAGGTAAAGGAACGGCCGATGGACCTGTTCAAGTTCATCGACTTCTGCGCCGACCACGGCTGCGACGGCACCGAACTCACCAGCTATTTTTTCCGGCACGACGTCACCCCCAAATATCTGGCGGATCTTAGGCGGCATGCCTTTCTGCGCGGAGTCGATATTAGCGGCACCGCGGTCGGCAATAATTTTTCACTCCCCAAAGGCCCACAACGGGACGCACAAATTGCGTATGTGAAGAAATGGATCGACCACGCCGCACTGCTCGGCGCACCGCACATCCGAGTGTTCGCCGGTCGCGAAGCCAAGGGAGTCGACCGCAAACAAGCCGATCAATGGGCCATTGCTTGTCTGCGAGAATGCTGCGATTACGCCGGAAAACACGGCATTTTTCTTGGCATTGAAAACCATGACAGCATCGGCTCCGCCAAGACACTCATCGACTTTGTCGAGGCCGTCGATCACCCGTGGTTTGCGGTGAATCTGGATAGCGGCAACTTCCGTACCGCCGATCCGTACGCCGATTTTGCCGCCGCAGCGCCGTACGCGGTGAATGTGCAATTAAAAGTGGAGTTGCGCGTCGGCAACGAAAAAAAGGAAGCTGATCTCAAACGCTTCACGAAGCTGCTCCGACAAGCCAATTACCAAGGGTACGTGGTTTTGGAATACGAAGCGGCCGAAGACCCTTATCAGGCCGTGCCGCCACTGCTCAAGCAATTGCAGGGCATCCTTGCCTGATCACGGCCCACCGGCTTCAGTGGAATTGGATTCACTCTCGCCTTTTACGTGTGCATCAAACCATCTCACCATCTCCGCCAGAGTGTGGCCAATACTTTCGCGAGCCTGATAGTTATGTGTTTCATGCGGCAACAACACAATTCGTGATTTACCCCCGTTGCCTTTGATCGCCTGAAAAAGGCGCTTGGTTTGCTCCGGTGTCGTGGCGGGATTCTTGTCGTTCTCACCATGAATCAACAACAATGGATCACGGATTTTAGGCACGGCCAGCAGCGGTGACATTTCCAGATAGGTACGCGGAGCATCCCAAAGCGTCCGGCGCTCGTCTTGAAACCCAAACGGGGTCAGAGTCCGGTTATACGCACCGCTGCGGGCAATCCCTGCCCGAAACAGATCGCTATTGGCCAGCAACATGACCGCCATAAAGGCGCCGTAACTATGCCCACCCACTCCCACACGTTGCTGATCACAAACCCCCATTTTCACCACCGCATCCACCGCCGCCTCCGCATTGGCTACGATCTGTTCAGTGAATGTATCATTCGCCGTTTCTGGATCGCCCACAATGGGCATCGCCACCTGATCCATCACGGCGTATCCCTCTAACGCAAGGAATCGCGGAGATGCCCCGGCAAATGTGGAAAACCGGTGGGGTGAATTGGAAACCTGCCCCGCCATCCGCCCCTGCGTGTAGGCGCGCGGATACGCCCAAAGAATAGTCGGTAACGGTTTGGGGTTTTCCAAGTCATATCCCGGCGGCAAATGCAGCATGCAATTGAGCATGACGCCATCGGCCCGCTCATAGGTGATCAGTTTCTTTTGCACTTCTCGCAGGGACTTAGCAGGATCTTTAAACTCGGTGAGCGGGCGACCCTCCGATTCTCCCACCTTGCGAGCAAAATAATTGGGATGCACCTCCTCGGTTTCGTGCCGAGTCACATACTCGGTTCCATCATCACTGAGCAGGGCCACCACCGCCTCATAACTGTTTTCATCACATTGAAACAATTGCTCTCGCTGGCGCGTGGCGAGATTGAGCTTATCCAAAAATGGGCGATCCCCTTCAACCGATGAGCCGTTGCCATTCAAAAAAATGGAATTCGCATGCACCCGCATAGCGCGCTGTCCATTCGGCAACTGCCGCATCAACGGGAACCCCGGATGTTCATAGCGTTCGTTGACGGAGTGGCTCCATAAACGATGATCTTCCGTGTCGGGATTATCCGGATCCACCAGCCACGTATCGTACCAATGCCGAGCGCTGTCATATTCCCGCACCAAAGCCACATTACGAGTTTCAGCCCAGTAGATTTTCGAAAACCGATTATGCAGGGTCGTTACGATCTTGGGCCGGCCGGTAAACGGAGCCTCCAACATCATGACCCGATCCCGATATTCCACCTCACGCATTGGATCCCCTCCATCCAGTGCCTCAATCCAGACAATGGTCGCCGGCCCGGTTGGCCGCCAATGATGACCCCGCGGCTGCACCGGCACGCCTCCCGCCGCCACATCTTCAGTTGCCGGCTGAATGGTCACGTGCTTCACCGAAGCCCCCAAATCCCAGACCTCCGTGCTCCTCGGGAAAAACTGTGCCGGGGATTGGTAGGAATACGGTGGATGAATCCGCTCCACCAGCACATAGCGCCCGAACGGGGAAACATCGAAACTACTGAAAATAGATGGACGCCCCAGCTTTTTCTGCCGGTTGGTTTGCACATCCAACACCATTAACTGGGAGTACAAGTAATAATCGAATAGTTTTTCATCATATTCGTTTTGCAACAGGTCCGGGTAGGTCAGCACGGGTGCCTCTTTCGGACCCGTTTCCTGCACCACAGGCCCGGCTGGGGCTCGGGGTGGAGCAGGCGGGTCGCCCCGCTGATCCGGAATTGATTGGCAGAGCAACCCTTTGCTATTTGGCAACCACTGGAACGTGCGCCCCGCCACCGCATTGAGTTTCACTTGGGGAAAAGACTTGATCTGCTGACTGGCCGCCTCCCCCACATGCATCATCACTGACTGCCGGTCGTATTGCAAAAATGCAAACCGTTTGCCATCGGGAGACCATACGGGCAGGCTGAATCGGCGGCTTCCGGTCGGTAATCGTAATGGATACCGTTTGCCGGTGGCCACCTCACGCAGTTCCATTCGAAAATAATACTGCGGCAATGCCGGTCCATTATTGTAAGGATTCAGCCGAATACCCGCCAAGGCCTGAACTCGCGATGCCAAATCCTCAATCCGGCGAAACCGATAATGTTCAGCCACTAACAAGCGCCGTCCATCCGGACTCAACGAAACGCGTGGCATCGGCCGCGAATCAAACAATTCCTTAGCCGCTTCGGGCGGTTCCAAGTATTTCTGCTGCCCCCAAGCAAATCCGCTCAGCAGGCAGGCAAGACCAATAATGACAACGCGCAAGTTCACTTCGTAGCGGGAAAAATCATTTCAGAACATTCCACCCGCGGCAAGCCTCCTTGCTACTTGCCGTGGGCACAGGTAGCTTGGACGGAACGATGGCCAAATTGCTTCAAAAAACATGTATAAGTGCCTTTATTGCAATTATTTGCGTATCCTGCATCCAATGGCCCGATGCCCCACCGCCTTCACAGAAATTGGCTCAAACATGGGATCTCCAAAAACTGGATGCCATCCATGTTGCTATTCAGAAAGCGCGGGTGGAGAAGCGTCTACCCGGCGGCGTGCTGTGGCTGGAGCGTGAGGGCGCGGTTTTTCACCGAGCGTACGGCATGGCAAGCGTTGAGCCGGTGAATGTCGTGGCCCAGCCGGATACCATTTATGATGCGGCGTCATTGACCAAAGTGGTCGCCACCACACCCGCTGTGTTACTGCTCCATGAACGTGGGAAACTGAACTTGGATGACCCGGTTAAAACGTATCTACCTGAGTTCACCGGTGAGGGAAGAGATGCCATTACCCTTCGCCAATTGCTCACGCACACCAGCGGGTTGCGGCCGGACATTTCCTTAACCGGCTGGAACGGCCATCGCGAATGCATCACCAAATGCATCGCCGAAATACCCCGCGCAAAACCGGATGAACGCTTCATTTACAGTGACATCAACTTCCAGTTACTGGACGAAATCGTGCGCCGGGTCAGTGGTCAGAGGCTGGATGTGTTTTGTGCGAAGGAAATCTTCGGTCCATTGAAGATGAAGGATACCGGCTACAATCCGCCCGCCGCCAAACGAACACGTATCGCCCCCACCACCGTCACCCAGGGCAAGGCCTTGCAAGGGATTGTGCATGATCCGCGGGCGCGCAAGACCTCCGGTATTGCCGGCCATGCCGGGTTGTTTACCACCGCACCCGATCTGGCGCGTTATGCGCGCATGTTGGTGCAGGGGGGACAACTCGATGGCGTGCGCCTGTTCAAACCGGAAACGGTGCAACTGATGACCTCGGTCCAAACGCCCCCTACCCTGTCCGCTCGGCGAGGGTTGGGTTGGGATATCGATACGGGCTATTCCAGCCCACGCGGTCACAAGTTTCCGCTCGGTTCATTCGGCCACACCGGGTTCACCGGACCTTCGCTCTGGATTGATCCCCATTCGAAGACGATTATCATCTTCCTTTGCAATCGGGTTCATCCCACCGAACGCGGCCCCAGCATCGTGCCGTTGCGCCGTATCATCGGCACGGTGGCGGCGGAATCGGTGAAGGGTTTTGATTTTGAAAATGTCCCGGGTGCACTCCCGCCATTGCCGCGCGATCAATAGGGCACATCGGTTTCCCGCCAGTCCTTCTTGGCCTCGGGCTGCACTTCAATCCGCAGATTGTTTTTCCAGCGGTACTCCTTTCGATTGACCACCAATACCCGCGGCAGCAGTTCAATCTCATGGCGGCGCCCCTTCCCGGGGGCATTGGCGTCTTCAGCAAATAAATTAAAGGTCACCGTCCCGGGCAGGTAGGTGAGGTCGGCATAGAACCATTGCCCGAATGGCACGGCCTGTGGCATGTGCACGGGATCGACAAAATTAGTCTGCACATTGGCAAAACCGACCGGCAACGTTTCACCCGGGAACACCAGCGTGCAATTGCGGTACCCTCGTGCCTCCCAATCAATCACCATCGTGGGTGTACCGTTGGAATCAGCCTGAAAACTCACGGACCACGGGCCATCTTTTTTGCGTTTCCATTGGTCGAAGGAATAGATGGCGATGTAGAGGATCACGGCGATTATTGCCGTTTTCACAGTAAACATCAGGATATCATCCTCCTTGGGTGGCAATTGGGTGGCGGTTTCCTCGGCCATAAAAAATCCCCCGCATCCTGCCGTGAAGCGGATGCGGGGGCAAGATTACGAAGCGGATTTTAGTACTCGCGCTTCTTGGTGATACCCGGTTGCGGGGTCGGGTAGAAGCCATCGGCGTCCGCCTTCACCGGGGCATCGCCGCCGAGGCCCACGAGCTTCTCCAATTCAGGCGCCAACGGATCGGCGTTCAGGGCATCATTCCACATGACCCGTTGACCGGTGTGCGCGGCCATGCGACCCATGTTACAAACCTGACTGGCCAAAGCACCGCGTTCGGCCTCGTTGTACGGTTTATCGTTCCGGATGGCGTCGAGCAAATCCTCCCATTCGTCCTGGTACGGGTTGGTCTCCCGAGCCGGAAATTTCCAGGTCTCGTTTTTCGGGTTTGGCGTGAGCCCTGAATACAACGCACTGGGTGCGGGCCAGTGGCCGTTTTTGGAAAAGGTGCCAAAGCCTTTAGTGCCGTGGATGTAGCTGGCAAACTCATTATGGCAACCCTCGATCGTGCGGCCGTAGTGCATGAGCTTGGTGCCGTCGGCGTAGGTGTATTCCACGGAGTAGTTGTCAAAGTTTTGATCAACGTACGGCTGGCCTTGGCGGTTTTTGGTGAAGTGTTTCCCGCCGGTGGCCTGTGCCATGATCGGCCAGGTCCACTTGTCGAGCGATCCCATCACGTTGAGCGGGTCGCCGCCGGTGTGCTCGGGGTCGCCCATGGCCGCGGCTTTCATCCAGCAGCACTCATCAATGTTGTGAATGTAGTAATCGTTAAAGCAACCGCCACTGGCCCAAATGAAACTGTGGAAGCGGCGGATTTGCCAGCGGATTTCCTCAAGATTTTTGTACTCATCCCGCAACTTCTGCGGAATGGACCGTGCGGATGCCACCGGGCCGTGCATGCGGTAGCTGCGCATTAACACCACGTCGCCCACGGCACCATCCTGAATGCGATCAGCCATGGCACCTCGCGCACGGCTGTGACGGCACATAAGGCCGACACCCACCTTCAGATTTTTCTGCTTGGCCATCTTGTTGATCTCAAGGATTTGTTTGGTGCCGTACCCATCGGCGGTCACCGGTTTTTCCATGAACACATTGATGCCCCGCTCCACGGCGTATTTATAGAACACCCAGCGGAATGCCGGCGGCGTGGTGAAGATGGCCACATCGCCCTTGTCGAGATTGCTGATCGCTTCCTTGTACGCCTCAAAGCCGATGTAGGCGCGCTCAGGCAGGCCATTTTTGCCCATCTTTCCAAGATCCACTTTCTCCTTATGTTTCTTGGAAAGGCCGTTCAGGCTGCTCTTGAGTTTATCCTCAAAAATATCCGCCGCCGCCACGAGTTTGGTGGGGCCGTGCCCGGCCGAAACAGACAGGGCATTACTGGCCGCACCCGTGCCGCGACCACCGGCCCCGACGAGCGCGACCTTGACCGTATCATTCACATCCGCGTGCACACGGGGAATCGCCACGCCGGCCAGCGCGGAGACCCCTGCAACTTTACCGGAGGTCTTAATAAATTCACGCCGGTTGGGCGTTTCAGAGGTGGGTGCTATCTTGGAATTCTTGGGCTTCGCCATGTGCGAATGGTCGGCCGAAGCGTTCCGGTCGTCAACCCCTACTTTGCCCTGAGCACGGCCTGCATCGCCTCCGCGATGTTTGGTTTTTGAATATGCGCATCCCGGTGTTCCTCCGCATATCCGGCCAAGGAGCCGGTCAGGCGTTGGACAATTTGCTGATGTGCCGGCGAGGCAAAGTAGTTCTTCAACTCATCCGGATCCTGCTCCAGATCAAATAACCACGGTTTACCGCTGGTGGCGTATACCAGCTTATAGCGGTCGGTCACCGCGCATAACCAGCCGGATGCCCCGCCCGAGGTGGACCGTAAAAAGGCAATGTCCTCCCACTCGCCACCGCGCACCCCGGTGAACAGGCTCTCGGCATTACGGCCATCCACCTTGAGCCGTAGCTGCACGCCCATCAGGCTGGTGACCGTGGGCAGAAAATCGATGCAACTCAACGCCTCCTTCACCACGGTACCCGGCGGCACCTTGCCCGGGCAGTAGAGCAAAAACGGGATGCGCGCGGAACCCTCGTACGGCACGCCCTTGTTCAGCCGGCCGTGTTCCCCACACAAGTCACCATGGTCGCTGGTAAACACAATCAGCGTGCGGTCCAATTGCCCGTTGCGGCGCAGTGTGGATAGAATCCGGCCGATGTTGTCATCGAGACATTTCACCATACCATAGTACTTGGGCATGAGTACGCGCACGGTGTCGGCAGTTATTTTCGGTGCTTTGGCCGCCCACACGGGGGTCTGTTCGCGGGTCTTGTTGACCGATCGGGGTATGGGCACTTGAACGTGATCATACATCGTGTCGTAGGGCGCGCGGACGGTGTTCGGCCCGTGCGGATCGGGATAACTCACCATGTAACAAAACGGCTGCCCCTTTTTGTCATTCACAAAATCGATCACCTTGTCGGTCAGCCAATCGGTGGAGAACGAGTTTTCATCCGCGCCGTTCAGGGCGTAATCCGGCTGGCCACGCTTTTGGGGGCCCACCCGCGGACCTTCTGCCATGTCTGCAAATTTCTTCCAGTGGCCGCGGTTAAACATAAACCGGTTGTCCTGCCAGCCAAACTGGCGTTCCGGCGCCCACTGCGGTTTGCCATCTCCATCGAGATGCCATTTACCGGCATAACCGGTCGCGTATCCCTGCCGGCGCAGCACCTCAGCGAAAGTAACCATGCGGTCATCCAGCCGGATGTTGTTGTTCACCACCGGAGTCTTTTGCGGATACAATCCACTCATTAAGGCCGCACGGGAAGGTGAACAGACCGGTGTGGTCGCATAAAAACTCGTGGCCAGCGCGCCCTGTTTGGCGATCCAGTCGATGTTCGGGGTGGCAACGATCTTCCCGCCGTAACAACCCAGCGTTTTAAAGTGATGTTCGTCGGTCTGAATGACCAACAGGTTGTATGGCTTGGCCCAAACCCCTATGGCCAACATGATAAGAATGACGAAGCAGCGCATGCCGGACGATGCCTTCAACCACGCCGAGAAACAACCGGAATTCTAGTCGCCCTCCACCCCCGCCGCTTCCCGTGCATCCACATGGCGTTGACACACGATAACATACCGCACTCCGTGCGGTCACGCCACCGAACCTGAAGGACGGACCAGTTTTTGGATACACTTCACCAGATCCCGCCGGATCAGCCAGTCCTGCAACTGGTGTACCGGCACCCATCGGCGGTGTCGTCGATCCCGTTCCGGCCAACGCCGCAACTGCTTGGCCACGCGCATTGGATAAAGATCCAATATCCATCGTGCGCGCTCCAAACGCACCCGCCGACCATTGCGAATTTCGCCCAGTACGCCAGCCTCCTCATAAGCTTCCTCCAACGCCGTACGTTTTTTACCTAAGCGCGGAATCAAATTACCCTTAGGCAATCCCCATAGATTTTTTTTGGTGGAAACCAACAACACTTCCCTGGAACCATTGCGGAAACGAGTGGCCACCACGCCAGTCTTAATCGCCTTTTTCAAGACACCTCCTTGCGCGCAAGCTATCACACAATCGCCTCAAAAATCAACCACACTCGACAAACCCATTGGCAACCGTATTCTTTCTTACATGACCCCATTCACCCCGCAGGCAATTCACTTTGCCGATGACGGCGCGATACCAAACAACCCGAAATTGCCGCTGCTCTTTTACGCGGGGGCGTTTGCCGAGGTGACGCCGAAGCTCATTGAGCAGACGTTTGCCGGGAACGATTGGGGCGATAGTTGGCGGGCGTCGGTGTTTTCGCTCAGCAACCTCTTCCGTGCCAGCGAACGCAAGGTCGAGGAGAGCTGCATTCACTGCAACAAATGCGTGGAGGTGTGCCCGTTCGACGCGATCAAGCCGGACTACACCACGCGCACGGCCGACTGCACGCTGTGCCAAACCTGCGGCGGCGTGTGCCCGACGCACGCGATCAAGTTTGTCGAGCGCTGGAACACCACCGCGCTCAAGCCGGTGAATGATCCGCCCACCGGCGAAGGCGCCCTCGGGCGGCGCGGGTTTATTTCATGGCTCGCCGGTGGCACCGCCGCGGTGGCTGGCGGCGTGGGGCTCAGTGCGCTGGCCAAAGGCTGGGGGCACGAAGGCAAACCATTGCCCGTGCGCCCGCCAGGCAGTGTGCCGGAGCAGGAATTTCTGCAGATGTGCATTCGCTGCGGCGAATGTTTCAAGGCGTGCCCGAATCACGTACTGCAGCCGATGGGCTTTGACCAGGGCCTCGAGGGATTATGGACGCCCGAGGTGGTGGCCGACTGGGCCGGGTGCGAATCCAGCTGCAACGCCTGTGGCCAGGTGTGCCCCACCGGCGCCATCCGCGCGCTGCCGTTGGAGGAAAAGAAATCCACGCGCATGGGCTTGGCCATTGTAAACTAGCAAACCTGCCTGCCCTTTGCCGGGCGAGAAGATTGCCAGCTTTGCGTGGATGAATGCCACGCCGCCGGTTATCACGCGATCGATTTCATCGAGACCGGCACGCAGGTGGATGACAACGGTCAACCGATCGATGGCACCGGTTTCCAATCGCCCATTGTCGATGCCGAAAAATGCGTTGGCTGCGGTCTCTGCCAAACACGCTGTTACAACATTCTCGTGAAGTCGGAAGGCAAGCTGGAGGAATCGGCCATCATCATCAAGGCCGGGCAAGATTATGAAGATCGCTTGATGGAAACCGAACGCAAACCCCAGTCGGCACCGAAACCGCAATCCCAAAAACCCAAGTCCCAGATAATTCCCGAAGAAATTCCCGGCGGCGATGTTCCGGGGGGCAATACGAACTCGATCCCCGGCGGTGTGCCGGGAGGAGAAATCCCGGGAGAATCACCCGGCAGTATTCCAGAAGGCATCCCCGGCGGCGATTAGACCCACCCCGAAGCTCCAAAATGGGGCAAGGTGGAACTTGCCCCTCCCATCATTTTAATCGCGCCTCGGGAGGGACGAGTTCCACCTCGTCCCATTCTTCCGTGGGCTTGGTGATTCAGTCTTTCTTCGGCGGCCGGGGCATCGGGGCGTTGGTTTCCTTGAGCCACACCGTGAGCTTGTCGTTCAGGTGTTTCGCCAACTGCGGCTTTGCTTTCGCGAGGTTCTTCTTTTCGCTGAGATCCTCGCTCAGGTTGTACAGCTCCAGCGAATGGTCATCGTAATTGCGAATCAACTTCCAGCCGTTGCTGGCGACCACCGCGCCGCCAAGACGGTTGCCCATGTGCCAGGCGTAGTTGGGGAAATGGAAAAAAATCTCCGTGCGATTGAGCCCGCCACCACCGGTGAAGCGTGCCTGTTGTTTGAGCAACGGCATAATGCTCTCGCCATCGACCGGGGCCTTGCCCGGCTTGAGACCGGCGGCTTCCAAAAATGTTGGAAAGAAATCCATGCTCACCACCGGCCACGGACAGGTGCTGCCCGCCTCCACCTTGCCGGGCCAGCGCACGATCATTGGCACGCGAATACCGCCCTCGTACAGGTGCCCTTTCGATTCGCGCAACGGCCGGCAGTCGCTCACGCCGGCAAAGCCGCCATTGTCGCTGGTGAAAATCAACAGCGTATCCTTTGCCTCGCCCATCTCGTCCAGCGCGGCCAGCAACCGGCCAATCGAGGCATCCATTGCCTCAATCATCGCGCCGTAACGCGTATCGTTCAGGCCGGGCCCTTTGCGGTTCTCATATTTTTTCAACAACGCTTCTGGCGCCTGCATCGGCCAGTGCACCGTGTAAAACCATAGGTGCGTCATCCAAGGCTGATCTTTTCTCGCGCGGATAAACTTGATGGTTTCATCAACCAATCGATCCGGCAAATACTCACCCTTCGGCCCATCAGGCAGCTCCGCGTTGCGATAGGGCGAAAAGAAACTGGGCGGACCGCCGTACGAGGTGCCGCCGATGTTCACGTCAAAACCCTGCCCCGTCGGCGACAATTCCTTGGCCACGCGCCCGCCACGCGCCACGCTGGGCGCGATGTGCCATTTGCCGAGGAAGGCATTCGCGTAGCCCGCCTCCTTAAGCCGCTCGGCGATGGTCACGTACTCCGTACCGAGTTGCCCGGTGAGCTTGGCCGGTTGCGGGCGGTTGTCTTTCGGGAAAAACATCCCGGGCAAATGCGTTGTAAGCCCAATCCGCGCCGGCGCCTGCCCCGTCAGCACCGCGCACCGCGTCGGCGAACACACCGGCGCCGCCGCGTAGGCCGAAGTGAACCGCATGCCCTGCTTCGCCAACCGATCCAAGTGCGGCGTGTCCACCAGCTTGTTCCCCTGAAACGCCAAATCCATCCAGCCAAGGTCATCGGCCATGATGAACAGAATGTTGGGCTTGGAATCCTTGGCGTTTACCGGCGCCGCCCAGAACAGGGCCAACAACAATGCGGTGCGTATCATGTTATTTCCAGGTGTTCTCTTTCAACGGCGCGCCGTTGGTCGTGAGGATTTGAAAATGATGAAAACCCGCCGTCTGCCCGTGATACCGCCACACCACTTCCTTGTCGCGTGTCACCTCAAACAATTTCACGGCATCGCCTTTCGCGTGGTAACTGGTGATAACCGTGTTGCCGTTCGGCAACCTCTGCACGCCACAGGCGTCGGCAAACAGATTCTCGCCAATATCGGCATTGTCCACCTTCCAGACAATCTTGCCTTTGGCGTCTACCTCGATGACGCGGTTACCGTTGGTGCAACCAATCAGGGTGTTGCCATTGGCCAAACGAATCCCGGTGAACGGCCAATCGCGCTTGGCGCGTCCACGGTCATCGGTCGGAAAGGTGCGCAACACTTTGCCGGTGGCCGGATCATATTCTTTCACGGCAAAATCCAGCAGGTGCGGCGCAATGTAATTTCCGTTCGGCAAAGCGCGCAACATGCGGGTCTGCATGTGGGCGTTCCCTTTCTGGCAGGCCAACGGCATGGATTTCAAAATCTTGCCAGCCCGGTTGATTTCGATGGCGCGCGGTTCCGGCCCCAGTTCGGCCACCAGATAGCGATCCTCGCCCAGCTGCTGCACGGTACTAATTTCTTTTTGCTGCCCCTGATAAGACCAGACAATTTTCCGCGTCTTGCGATCGATCTCGGCCACTCCGCCCTTGGGGAATTCGCGCGTGGGATACAGCGCCAGCAACACATTGCCATTGGCCAACACCCAGCCATCACTCGCCGGCATATCAAACCGCCAAATCACTTTGCCCTGTTCATTGACGATCACTACTCGATTTGCCTTCCCCACCCCGAGGAAGGAATGCGTCACAGGAGCCGCCGACAAACTGGAGCTGCTTAACCCCAACAGCATTAAGATCGAAAAAAGAAAACCGGCTCGAGTGAGACATTTCATAGGACCGCCGATTGAACCCGATCCCTAGCGGATTGCAAGCGAATCACTCCTCCAGCGGGCGATGGGAAGGAATCTGTGCCTTGAAATCGCCGAGGCTGTGCCAGTGGAGGCGTTGGTTGAGATCCACCTCGGTAAGGGCGACCGTGCCCCATTCCTTGGCCTGCGCGAGCGGCCGGCCATCGTGGCCGTACACCGCTGAGATCATCCAGTTGCTCGACGCATCGGTGTACGTACTGCTGATGACGTACACGTGATTCTCGCACGCGCGCGCCGCGCCCAGCATGGGATTGCAGCCCCACACCGGCCACGCGATCACTTCCGCGCCATTGTTGCTCAGGCGACGGGCGACCTCGGGGAAAAAACCATCGTAGCAAACCATCATGCCCACCTTGCCAAAGCGGGTTTGGAAAACCGGATAGGTTTTGCCGGGCGAAATGCCACCTTCAATCTCGCCGCGCGGCAGGCATACCTTGCGATACTTCCCGGCCACCTTGCCGTCCGGGCCGATGAGCACGGCGACGTTGTAGATGAGATTCGCATCGCGCTCGAGCAGACCGGCCACCAGATAAAGGTCATGTTGCTTGGCGAGTTTGCCAAAATATTCAGTGGACGGCCCCGGCACGGGCTCGGCGCATTCAGCAAAGGAACGGCCGCTGTGATAGTAGGTCAACGTCTCAGGCAACACCACCAGATCAGCCTGGCGCTTGGCGGCATCGGCAATGAGCGGTGCGAAGAGCGCGCACTTCTCGGCATTGGTCTTGCCGGCGCGCGGTTGAAAATGAACGGTGGCCAGCCGCACCTTGCGCGGCTTGGGCGCAGCAACGGGTTTTACGGACACATTGCGCCAGGATACTTCACCGGCAGCCAGCCAGCGCAGGCACAATTCCACCTTCACCTGTGTGGCGGCTTTAGGCGCGCGGTAATCTTCGCTCACCTCCACCCAACCGCTGCGGGTCTTGGCGCCGGCCCGCGGAAACTCCGGCTCCGCCCACGGTGCCGTGCCGGGACGATACGAGGAAAAGGTCGGCTCATCGCGTTTCACTTTGTTGCCAGCATCATCAAGCCAGATCAATCGCTCCACAATGTGGCGTTGGGGGTTATCGATCCCGGTCGTTTTGCGCTGCGCCAGAAACCGGTAATGCTGCCCGCCTTTCACGGGGATATTCGTCTGCCATTGCCCGATGGCGCCCTTGCGGCCGTTGGGGAAAATGACCAGCGCCCCGCCTTCCACACCCCATGAGGGCTCCAGTTCCTTGCGCGGGGTGAATGTCTCCCACCCTTTCGGCGCGGCCGCTGCCGTCAGTTGCAGCCCGAGGGTCCCCGCAATTTGATCGGCAAACGACTGATGCTCCTTGGGCAACCGGCTCTTCCAACGCGTCAAATATTCGCGCGTACTGAGTGCCTGACTTTCGAGGCCGTCATTTAAATACATCAGTGCCGCCAGTTGCTGGGGATCCTTTTGGATGACCTGATAAAACTGGTAGCCCACGTATTGGTAGAGATCGTATTTCGGATATCGCTTGCCCAGTCGCAGCCCCTTTTCGTGTTTCTCAAACCATGCGACAAACTCCATGCCGTCCGGCTTGGCCTTCTTGGGATCCAAAACCCGGTCGGCATAACTCGTGAGATGCTTGGCGTAGCTCTTCCAGTTGCCGTACGGCGGATGCGTTTTCCATTCCTCCCCCATCACCTTGAGCGCATGGCACGATACCGCCTCGCAAAACGCCTCGTTGATCCAATGGTTCGCCCCGGCCCGTGGGCGGTCATGATTGATTACCACGTGCGTGAATTCATGCGAAAACTGATAGGCAATCTGCGCCCAGCCGAAGCCGTCATCCACACTCAGCATCACCAGCACCTCGCCGTTTGCCCCACGGCGATCGAGTTTTACCGGGTATTGATGATTCGCCTTCTCGATGCGGATCGGCTTAAAGGCGTGCTTCGGAAAATGCCGCGCCACCCCCATCGCCGCCGACCGGCACACCGCCTCGAAGTTTTCCGGCACGGTCTTGTAATCCTTTTGTGTCAATCGGATGTCCAGCTTCGGGACCGTTGGCGGTGCCGCATTCGCCAACGGCAAGGCCAGCAGATGGATAAATAATATTAATTTCACAATTTTCATTTGAATTATTTCACTTCGACGTGGCCGAGAATGACCCAGCCATTTCGCGAGGTCATTTTGTTGGCAAACCGGATGGCAGGTTTCTTTGTCCACGGATCGATCACACCCAATCCCAATTGATAGATGCCGGGTTGAGGCGGGACCGCTACCGATACTTTGAGACCGAATTTTCCGGGCAACCAAGTACGGATGTCATTCGGCAGTTTGTTTTCAAAAACAAATTTCCCCGAAGCATCAAACCACGCCAGATTCACCGGCCATGGATAATAAAAGGGCGCCACGCCTTCATTGCGGCCTTGGATTACCACGGTGCCGACCTTGCCCACTGCCAAATGTTTTGAAACCCGAATTTCAGTGAGCTGAAATTGATACCCCATCTTGCGCACCAACTCGTCACTGCGCGCCTGATGTTTCCGGGAAACTTCCGCGTCGAGCGCGGGCCCGTACGGACCCATCCACGAAAAGTGCGAGCGCTTGACCATCTCTTGCGTGTATGCCCATTGCGGACCGAGCCATTTGCCGGCGGCATGCGGAACCATTTCGCCGCCGACCCCATTCTGCTTCCAACCATCGGCATGGCCACCCCGACGCATGCGGGCCAGAAACGACCAGTCCTTCCCGTTGTCGGTATCCTCGGGAAACATGTCATCATGAAAACCAATCCCCCGGTACCGGGCCAGCACGCCATCAGCATAACGGGCCATCAATTGCTTGTTGGGGAAAGCTCGTTGGTAGGCGCGGAGGACCCGGTGTTGCGTGGCCTCCGAGGCAAACCATTTGCCATGCGGGTACGTGTGCCATTCATCCCAAAAACCGAGCAGCCCCAATTGAATAAACGCCACCCGCGGATGGGCGTTATAGCGTTTGCCGAACGCTGCGATGAATCGCTCCATGGCGAGGACCAATTGCGGATGATTATAGTCGGGGCTTTTCCCGCCACCATGGCCCCGGTACACGCGTTCCTGAACGCCTTTAGCACGCAACCAATCCGGCAAACCGGATGGTTTGCTGGGGTAATCCAAATACACCCGCAGCACCACATGCTTGCCTGCCGCTAGGGGATGATCCCACTTTTTCTCCCATGCCTCGAAGGCGTATTTCCCCTCGATCGGTTCCAGTTCCTTCCATGAAACATATTGGAACACCATGGAATAGGGCCGGTGGATCTTCCCAGCATTAGTGTACAGGCAATATCCTTTAAGCGGATTGTCAAGCGGCCCCAACGCGGCCGGTGGCCGGTACACGGTCATGGGGTCCGCGGCAGCGGCAAGCCATGTAAAACTCACGATTTGAACCGCAAGTAGGATCGAGCAACTCATTCGTTTTGTTAGACAAGGAATTTTGATGAGCTGATTCTAGCGATCTATTCCAAATCCACAAACCTCATCTCTTCACGCTAGTTCCTCCTGACATTGGAGACTTCTATGGAGGTTCAGTTAAGTATTCGAGCGGAAATCTTTGTATAGATATATTCACGCATGCCGTGGGCTAGTCTTTTTCCATTAATCTTTGTTTTTACAGTGATCGGTATTTGGTTTTTGGTTCGATCTAGGAATAACAGAAGATCACCAGGCACTGAGGATTTACTACGTTCTCCTGGCCATAGCGTGTCACTAAAACTCGATGAAATTCAGGACAATCTTTCGACCTTACTTATTTTTCTCATATTTTTTCCACCATTTGTTTGGGGCCAACTTTCGGAAAGACCGATACCAAACTGGGGATACATTCCTTTAATTATAGGCTACGGAATTGCCCTTTATTACTTTTGGAAACTGGTTACAAAATCTTCCAACTACCGACTAGGACTAATGGGAGAACGCGCAGTTGGAGAAGAACTAAATCAATTAATGCTGGATGGGTTTCGTGTCTTTCATGATTTCCCTGCTGATGAACAGTGGAACATTGATCACGTCCTTATAGGCTCTCAAGGAGTATACATCGTGGAAACCAAAGCCCGGAGAAAGCAACAAGGTCCTGCAGGCCACCAAGATCACGTAGTCATCTATAACGGACAAACACTGAAATTTCCTCACTGCGAAGACCAGCACGGACTACAGCAAGCTTCTCGCAACGCGCGCTGGCTCGGCAACTTCCTATCGAGTGCCACGGGAGAGCCTGTAACGGTCCGCCCTATCCTTACTTTTCCAGGGTGGTATATCGAACTTCAAACCAAAGACACATCGCTTCGAGTTCTTAACCCCAAACAAATTCGAAACGTGATTATTAAAAATGATCCACCCAACAAACTCTCACCCGAACAAGTCGAACGCATTACACATCAGCTCGAACAAAAATGCCGTGACGTTAAGTGGTGATAGCAACTCCCGAGGTAGGACTCGCTGTCCATTCCCTAGTTATTTGAGCCGATTCTAGGGAAGTTTTCCATATACTCAAACCTCATCTCTACACGCTAGCTTCTCCTAGCACTGGAGATTTCATTGAAGGTCGGTGTTTGAAACCCAATTTAGACCGGTTTAAGCAGAAGCCGATGGGAGCTGATTGATCAGCGCCTGGTCTGGATGGGCTTACCATCAAATTCGATGCTTTGGAAAATGCTATCCACAAACGATACCTCACCGAAGAAGGGGCTCTTGAGGGATATTTTCCCATCTTTCCATTTCACCAATTCGCCACTGATACTACCACCGTTACGAATGACTGCTCTGACGGTACGAGCTGGCAATGGCTCAGGTGTATTTTTTGCGAAGTATACGCGCTCTATGTTCTTGAGCGGGATCGGCAATTTGGCCAAGGGTGTTTCAAAAGTCATAATACCCGCAGAGATATCAATTAACTTACAGCTCAATCTGTCTCCATTGTCCAAAAGAACGAAATCCTGATCGCCTTGTTGTTCTGTACCATTTTTTAGGCTAATCCGACTCAGGGTAAGGTGGCACTTCGTCCATGCAGTAAACGACAGCCCATTGGATTTGACTGGGAGCGGATCACTTTGCGCGTCGTCCCAGTGTTTGATGAATTTATCGTTTATAAAAAGCGCGATGGATTTTTTTTCTCGGTCCACGCGGATCGATAAACGGGCACGATTGCCAAGTGTGTTGCGGTTAATGCTAACGTCTGAGCCTACAAGATCTGTGCTGTTAACGCGGTTTCCATCGCGGTTTCCATTTATGTGGCGGTAAAGGGAGACGGTGTCGGGTTTGAAACGCAAGGAGTAACCATTACCAAAGTGGTTGAATGGGTTTAATTTATCGGTCAGGAAACTTACCTGTAAAATCGGGTTGCCCTCCCATTGGATTTCAAAATCATAACAAATTCTGTTCGGGAGTTTCTCAAAAAATCTTCCCACGTGGGAGTGGCCAGTTGTGGTCTCGAAGGTTTGGTTTTTTGTGAGTTTCCAGCCGTCGCCGAGATTTATTTTATCTATTTTCTCCTCGATTTCAATGGCGGTTGCATTGGCTGGAAGCGGATGGAAGGTTTGACTTATGGAGGGATCATAAAATTCCCAGTCCCGGACGCTTTGGGGGCCTTGAAAAATATATTTAGCAGGTTTGATCCTAGGCTCTAATATCTTAAGGGACGATTGTTTCAGTTGCAATTCACCCCCGAACCACGTGTCGAGTTTGAGTTTGCCGTCACTAATTTTTTTTATATCTCCCGAGAGTACATCACCATTTACAAGTGTGACTTGCCAACTGTTCTCAGTCGTTTTTTTGGAGGCAGGGAGATTGCCAAGTTGGATATATTTGACCTGATTCTGGTCAACGCGCAGGTCAGGAACTATATTTGGGTGCTTCCAAAAGATACCTTGGACCGGATCAAAACCCGTTAATTTTCCGAAATACATAGAGCCATCTTTCAGAGTTAGATGTTCTTTTATGGGTCGCGGCCCATTGAATGCTGCATCATCCACCCAAGCCTGAACTTGGAAAGTGCTTGTTGTTAGTACTGCAAGTACAAGGATGAACACATAACTGTGCATACTTAATAGAATCACTATGCCAGTTTTTTTGTCAATAATCCCATGTGTCATGTGTGAATTATCCTTTTGGGATTCTGGAATTTAATAAACTGAAATTGGCTCCAGAGGTAGGACTCGAACCTAACGCACCGGACCCCACACCGCTTCCATCACCTTGTACATCCGCGGATCATGCTTCTGCAGTTCCGCACGGACGAAGGGATAAAAATCGTTCACGCCCAGATAAGCCTCGGTACTTTCAGCAAAGTACTCCTTGTGATTGTTCAGCCCGTAATGTTTCACCGTGCGACCGGTATAGAGCAGCACCTTTTCGTAAATACCCTCTTTCTTCGCCGCCTCGTATGCGCCGATGATGTCTTTGTTATCGAAACTGAGCACCTGATCGTGATAGGCGTGCGCCAGCTCGTGCAGGATCACGTAGGGATGCTTGGCCCACATGCCACGATCAATCAACGCCCGCGCGCGCGGGATGTGCACGTGCTTGGCCAGCGCCGGATCATGCCGGTTGGCGCGCAGCCAGCTCACGCTCGGATGATACTGCATCGAGCCCAGCCGATCGTTGTGCAGCTCCAGCCGGATCGGCAGCTTCTGCAGCTCCTTCCATTTTTTCTCGGGCAAAATGTATTTCACCCGCTGCAAATGATTCGCCAGCGCCACCAGGCACTTGTCCGCCAGTTCCTTGTTTTCCTTGCCCAACAACCGCGGCTCCACCGCAATCGTCCAGCCCTCCACATCCTTGATGATGGGCTTGTAAAACTCAATCTGGTCGTCCGCCCACATGCAGCAGGCGGTCATAATTAATGCATAAACGGTTTTCATAAATTCTCGGTTAATGATTTTTGATTCGGCCCGGCTTGGGGGCGGGCAGATTTTTGCGGTTGGCCATTAGTTCTTTCAGGTCCGCGAGAAACGCATCCACATCCTCCGGCGTGGTGTCCCAGGAACACATCAACCGCGCTCCGCCTTCGCCAATGAAGGTATAGAACTGCCAACCGCGTCGATGCAGGGCCGCAATCACTGCCACCGGCAGTTCCACAAACACGCCATTGGCTTGCCGTGGGAACATCAGTTTCAGGCCGCGAATTTGATGGATGCCGCGGGCCAAACGGGCGGCCATTTTATTGGCATGCGCCGCATGCCTCAGCCAAGCGCCATCGCACAACAGACGCACCCACGGGGCCGCAATAAATCGCATTTTGGAAGCGAGTTGCCCCGCCTGTTTGCAGCGCCACTCAAACTCGTGCGCCAAGGCGCGATTGAAAAATACTACTGCATCGCCCACCGGCGCCCCGTTTTTGGTGCAGCCGAAGCTCAAAATATCCACCCCCACTTTCCAGGTCAGCTCCTTGGGGGCCACCTTGAGTTGCGCCACGGCATTGGCAAACCGCGCACCATCCATGTGAATCTTAAGCTCATGCTTTTTTGCCATGCGCTGGATGGCCTGCAGGTGGGTCGGTTGATAAACTGTCCCAAGCTCCGTAGCCTGCGTGAGGGTCACGGCGCGCGGTTTAGGAAAGTGCAGATCGGTGCGCTTGAGTACGGCCGCCTCGATCCGATCCGAGGTCACCCGGCCGTTGGCACCGGCCAGCAGTTGGACTTTGGTGCCGTTAGAAAAAAACTCGGGCGCACCGCATTCATCATGTTCCACATGCGCATTTTCGTGGCAAAGAATACTGTGGTAACTCTGGCATGTGGACGCCAGCGACAGAGAATTGGCAGCCGTCCCGTTGAAGACGAAGAACACCTCGCAATCGGTTTCAAATACTTCCCGAATCAGATCCGCTGCTTGCTTCGTCCAGCGATCGTCCCCGTACCCGGGTGCGTGGTTTCGATTGGCCTCCTCCAGCGCGGTCCATGCCTCTGGGCAAATGCCCGAGTTGTTGTCGCTGGCAAAATTGCGCGGCCGTTTCATGGGGGCGTTGTACGCCACGCCGACGCGGTTGCCAATCCGCTATTCCGTTCCCATCAGGTGACGCCTCAAAAACTGGATGGTGGTGAGGAACTGAAAGGTGCGATTGGCCTGCTTACGGAATCCATGCCCTTCGTCCTTGGCCAGCAGGTACCACGTCTCAATTTCCTTCTTCCGTAGCGCGGCTTCGATTTGGACACTCTCACTGGCCGGCACACGCGGGTCGTTGGCTCCCTGCACAATTAGCAATGGCCGGGTCACTTTTCCCACGTGTGTCAGCGGCGAGAGATCCTGTAAAAACTTCCGCATCTCCGGCTGACGTTCATCCCCGTATTCCACCCGCCGCAGGTCGCGCCGATAGTCGCTGGTGTTTTCCAGGAACGTCACAAAATTGGAGATCCCCACCACATCAATGCCGCAGCGGACAAAGTTGTTCAAGTGAACCATGCTGTGCAACGCCATAAACCCACCGTAGCTGCCTCCCATCACCGCGATGCGGTTTTGATCCCACAACGGGTTTGCCGCCACTTCGTTATAGATTCGCTCAATATCCAGTAACACCTTGGCCCGTTCTTTACCATTGTCCGCTTTTAAAAATTTTTTCCCGTAGCCGCGCGAACCCCGCACGTTTGGGCAAATAAGAACCACTTTGTCCTCGGCGGTCAGAAAGTTGTACCGCCCCAGAAAGCGAGGCCGGAACTGGCTCTCCGGGCCGCCATGATACCAAATCACTACCGGCGACGGGCGCGAGGGTTGCGTGGGCACAAACTGTTCGCCCACCACCCGCCCCGGCAGATACACCCAGGCGTCAAACCGGCTGCCGTCTGCACTCCGCAATTCTTTGCGGTACGGCAAACTCAACTGATCCACCTTCACTCCGGTCAGATCGCTTTCCGCCCACACCAATTCCTCTTTTGCTTCCACATCCAGATGAACCACCCTGCCGGGCGATAAAGCCCATTCAAAGCCATACATTAGCTCCGTCTCGGACGCCCAGGTTAACTGATGCATCACGCCGGCCGGGTTTTTTGGCTCCCACAACACATCACCGCTCGCCGCATCGAGTATCCGGAGCTTGCTAGCCCCGCCTTCATTGGCCGCCACTGCCAAGCGCCGGCCATCCGGTGAAACCTCAATCGCCTCTACATCCCACCGCACCTGCGGTAAAAAATATTGATAGCCGCCAGTGCTCAAATCCAACCGTGTCAACCGCTGAAACTCAAAGCCGTCATCGGAGCTGAAAAACACTGCACGCATGCGCGGATCAAACCGCGCATTCTGGTGACTAACGGGTATGTTCAGTTTGGGCGTCAACGGCGACAGTTCACCGGTTACCGCATCGGCAATGTGAAGGCGCGATTCGTTGATGGACATGTATTCCATCAATATCATTAACCGCCCATCGCGCGACCAATCCTCAATCCACCAGCCACCGCCCTTCAGGCGAGCCAGCAGCTTCTCACTGCCGGGCGTTTGGGGGTCGGCCACGTAAAGGTCGTTATCCCGGCCATTGCGTTTAGGGGAAAAATACGCCACCCGATCCCCCTTCGGCGACCAGTGCGCCTCGGTATGCCGATTCATCCCGTCGGTAATCCGGACAGATTTGCCCGTCGCCAAGCTGTGATGGAACAGTTGATAGCGTTCGCTCCCGCCCACGTCCTTGAGATAAATCAATGCCCGATCGTCCACCGGATTCAACGCGGCCCCTCGCACCGGCTCCTTGCCGAAGGTCACTTGCCGCGGCTGCCCTTTGGGCTTGTTCAACACATGCAACTGGCTCACCTCACCTTCGGGCGGGCGTTGCGTGATGAGCACGGTGGCGTTGGTTCCCGTCAACTGCCAATCTTGAAAGCGCAGTGGCCGCACTTGAAGATACGGGGCCGCCTGTTTCGCCAAAGCCTCAGGAAGTGGGGGAACCCCGCGCGTTTCCATTTGTGTCGGAGGAGCAACGGCCGCCCACAGGGAGACCGTTACCCCCATGAAAATGAAGGCGAATGATGACATGCTCAAAGACCGATTCAGCCTGCCCCGCATCCGACAATCAAGCGCAATCGCGCGCGATGGCCTCACAATCCTTGCGCGCACACAGCACCTCGGGCATCCTCCGCCCATGGCCATTGTCAAAAAACTGCTGCACACCCGCTACCGCGTGGACGACCTGGAGACCTCCGTCAAGTTTTACACCGAAGTCCTGGGGCTTACTGAAACCCGTCGTCATAAATCAGCGCGCGGTTCTGAGCTCGTCTTTCTGGCCACACCCAACAGCGACGAGGAGATCGAACTTTGCAGTTACCCCAGCAGTGGCGGAGTACAGGTGCAGGAAGATCTCACACACCTGGCGTTTGAAGTAGAGAGTCTGGCAGAATTTGAAAAACACATTCAATCACTCGGGGTGGAATATTCCGATGGCCCTCACTTGAAGGAGGCCGGCGGTGGGTTTGCCTTTATCGACGCCCCAGAAGGTTACGAGATTGAATTGATCGAAAAGGCCTCGGACAACAGCGGTTACTAGCATGATCTGGCGCGCCGGCGATTGCGTGTGGGAGTTTCCCCGCAGCCCACTCATCATGGGCATCGTCAATGTCACACCCGATTCCTTTTCCGACGGTGGCCAACACGCCACGACCACCGCCGCTGTTGCCCATGCGCTGGGCCTCGCCGCTGAAGGTGCGGACATCCTCGACATCGGCGGTGAATCCACCCGCCCCGGTGCCCCGGCTGTGGCGGAACAGGAAGAATTAGCCCGGGTCATACCGGTCATCGAAACCTTGGCCGGACGCACCTCAGCCGCGATTTCCATTGATACCCGAAAACCGATCGTCGCCGAGGCGGCCCTGGCGGCCGGAGCCTCCATCGTCAATGACATCGCCGCCAACAGATCCGATCCTGCCATGTGGCAGATTACCTCCGCAGCAGGCGCCGGCTATGTGGCGATGCACATGCAAGGCACTCCGCAAACCATGCAGGAGGCGCCCGATTACACCGATGTAGTGACTGAAGTAGCCGATTTCTTTGAGCAACTTTTGAACTTATTAACCAAAGCCGGACTGAATCCGGAACACGTCATCCTCGATCCCGGCATTGGTTTCGGCAAAACCCTTGAGCACAATTTGGCGTTGCTCGCTGGATTGGAGCGTTTTACAAAGATGCAGCGACCCTTGCTGGTCGGTGCCTCCCGCAAGTCGTTGATCGGCCGCCTCACCGGCGCCCCGGTGGAAGAACGCTTGCCCGGGAGTTTGGCGTGCGCCTGTCGCGCCGCCGAAGCCGGGGCAGCAGTCCTGCGGGCGCACGACGTTAAGGAGACGATTCAGGCAATACAAACTTGGAACGCCATCCGCTAAATCATGGAAGGAGACAGCCTACAATTTGCCGCTGAGATCCCCCCATTCCTGACCCGTATTTGGGAATGGCTCAAGCTCGATTGGCTGTGGCTGCTTCGTGCGCTGGTCGAAATCTCCGCGCTGGCCATTGGCATTTATTATATCTTCACCTTTCTGCAACGATCACGCGGCTGGCCGGTTGTCTTGGGATTTCTCATCCTGATTGGAATCACCACATTGATCGCCCTGTTGGAATTGCAGGTTTTGCGCTGGTTGCTGCAACAATTGTTCCTTTTCACTACCGTCGCGATCCTCATTATCTTTCAACCTGAACTGCGGCGGCTGTTGGCTGAATTGGGCAATCTGCCTATGTTTTCCTCAGATGAAGACAGTCCGCTGGATGTGGATGCCGTGGTTCAGGCCACCGATCAGTTGGCCCGCCAACGCACCGGCGGCATCATCGCCATTGAGCGAACCGTCGATATTCATCAGGAAACCGGAAGCGGCGTGTTGGTCGATTGCGCTCTGACGCCTGAGATGTTGAACTCCTTGTTTTTCCCAAACTCCCCCATGCACGATGGGGGGGTCGTCGTGCGCGGCGACCGGATCATGTACGCTGCGTGCATTTTCCCCCTGACCCGCCGGGTCGACATCAATCACACTCTCGGCACACGTCATCGGGCAGCCATCGGCTTAAGCGAGGAAACCGACGCCATCGTTGTGTTGGTCTCCGAGGAAACCGGCGACATTGCCTACTGCCACAACGGGGCCCTCCACCGACAGGTATCCTTGAAACAACTCAAAGAATTTCTCGTCGACCAACTCAAACCGCATACAACCACCGAAAAACCTGCTGCCTCACCATTTCAACGCCTGCGCGATTCACTAAGCGCCGTATATGAACTCATAGAAAAAAAACTCCGACCAAACCCCCGCTAACTCATGGCTGACGAACCACAACCCAAAGGCATGAGCGATTTCCTGATGAAGGTCATGTCGCTGGTCCTCGCCATCATGGTCTGGTTTATCATCAAAACCGCTGCCGGCTTGTCGTATACGAATACCGCCCCCCGTGGCCCCTCTCGCCCAGAACAACCCGCCCCGCCCCTTTCCAACCCCGACGCACTTGAGGAAAATAATGACACCAACCGCGAATAAAATTTTCGGAACCGATGGCGTACGCGGGCGGGCCAATGTGGAGCCGGTCACCGCCGAGACGACGCTCAAGCTGGGGCGGTCCGCGGCGCATGTGTTCAAGAATCTCAACCCCGAGTCGCGCAGTCGTCAGCGCCACAAAATTGTCATCGGCAAAGACACGCGCCTCTCCGGGTACATGCTCGAGAACGCCCTCTCCAGCGGCATTCTCTCGATGGGCGTGGATGTGCTATTCATCGGCCCGTTGCCCACGCCGGGCGTGGCGCGCATCACCAATAGCCTCCGAGCGGATGCGGGTATCGTCATCACTGCCTCGCATAATCCGTACGACGACAACGGCATCAAGTTTTTCAACCACGACGGCTACAAGCTGCCCGATCCGATTGAGCAGCAGATTGAGAACCTCGTGTTCAGCGGCGAGATTGATGATGTGCGCCCCACCGCTGGTGAGATTGGCAAGGCGGTCCGCATTGACGACGCCCTCGGCCGCTACGTCGAATACGCCAAACGTTCCTTCCCCCGCGGCAAGACGCTCGAGGGCGTGACCATCGTGGCCGACTGCGGCCACGGCGCCGCCTACAAGGCCACGCCCTGCACCCTGCGTGAACTCGGCGCCAAGGTCATCGTTTATGGCAACCACCCGAACGGCACCAACATCAATGCCGGCTGCGGCTCCATGCATCCCGAGCAAATGTGTCACTGGGTGCGGGAACACCACGCCGACATTGGCATCGCGCATGACGGCGATGCGGACCGCGTGTTGCTTTGTGACGAAACCGGCACGCTCATTGACGGTGACGACATCATGGCCATTGCCGCATTGAAGATGCTGGCCGAAGGATCACTCGCCAACAACACCCTCGTCACCACCGTGATGAGCAATGCCGGTCTCGACGCCGCCATCGAGGCCGCCGGCGGCCGCACCGTGCGCACACCCGTGGGCGACAAGCACGTGATCGATGAGATGCTCAAGAACGGATATAATTTCGGCGGCGAACAAAGCGGTCACCTGATCTTCAGCGACCACGCCTCCACTGGCGACGGCCTCGTGGCCGCCCTGCAAATCCTCCGCATCATGGCCGCCCGGCAACAGCCGCTCAGCGAGTTGGCGAAATGCTGGACGCGTTTCCCACAAAAACTCACGAACCTGCGGGTGACTGAAAAGAAACCCATCGAGGAATTGGCCGACGTGGCCGGGTTGGTCTCGGAAGCCGAAGCTGCGCTGCAGGCTGATGGCGGCCGTGTATTGCTACGCTATTCCGGCACGGAACCCAAAATTCGTTTGCTCGTCGAAGGCCGCGATGCCGATGCCTTGGATGCGTGGAGCGAAAAAATCATCACCGCCATCGCCGCTCAGATTGGCGAAAAGTAACGGGAGGGACGAGTTCCACCTCGTCCTTCGACGAAAACTAATCTTGGGGCAAGGTGGAACTTGCCCCTCCCTTTGCGACTCCAGCAGCTTCACTTGCGCGCGCGTATTGAACCGCAAACACGATCACCGCGGTAAATATTGCCCCGGAGGCAATAGTGTTGCGCAGGAACATGATGGCCGGCGGAAAGCCCGGCTTGCCCACGGTGAAGGATTGGATCCAACCAGCCATCGTCTTGGCATAAACCGGATCGCTCAGCCACACCAACGTGTTGCTGCCAAAGAAGAACGCGCACGCCCCCAGCACGCCGCCGCCAATCAACACCGCCGATGATTGCTTTTCGCCGAGGCGCCAGCCCAGGCCGATCAGCACCAGATACAGCGCATACAAGCCGATCATGTCCACCGAAAACACCGAGTAGCCCATCGGCCGATACACGAAATAATTCATCACCACATCGCTGATGAACAACAGGGCCACCGGCACCACCCAAGCCCGCCATCCTTTTAGATACGCCCCCGCACAAAAGCAAATGGCGTACACCGGGCTGAAATTCGGCGGCAGCAGTTCCGGCCAACGCATGACCGTAAACAAGACCAGCAAACCGAGCAGCCAGGGGATGTGATTGGGACCTTTCATGTTAATCCTGCACGCCCAATAGTTTTAGGCCTTCATCGCCAGCCTTTTCCAGTGTAAACCAAAGATCTTGTGGCGCCGAAGAAACCTGTACTTTTAAATAGTCGCCGGTCCAATGAGCACTATCCAAGGTCACTGAACCGGATTCTTTCAAATGAATGGCCCGCCGCAATAACCGCTGTTGCACCATTAGGTTTGCCTTGGGGCTGATCACCTCAGGCAAGGCGTTAGTGGATTGTGTCAGTTGCTCTAATAAGGCCAACGCCGCCTGAGCTTCGGGCGAGTCCAATGCGACTTCACGCTCGGCATACGAATTGTTATCCGTGCGCATCCACGCGAATACCCCGATCCCCACTGCGGCAACGCCGATTAACATGAACTGCGTAGTACTCATTACTTGGCCGGCTTAAAGAGACGATCATTGGTATCGCAAATGTAACCGAGTTGATCGTTGTTCACCGGATACGTCTGGTCCGGTGAAACCATTTCCACATGGCCATCCGCCCAAAGCACGGTTGCTTTGCCGTTGTGCCGAAAATGGGTATAGGCCGTTTCCCACCCGGGCCAGGCACGGGCCTGCGATGGCGGCGTCCAAAACCAGTTTTCCTCCACCGGCCCCATCCAATTGCGGGCCGAGTCGCCAAAGAGCACGGTTTCCGTGGGGCTCTCCAAGATCTGCAAATCCAGCCCGCGATACACGTAACTGTAACCGGGATCCCACCAGTTGCCGGTCTCCTCCATCTCATTGAGGTAGTGACTGTTATAAGCATAACTACAGGTGCGTTTCTTGGCACGTTTACTGAATGAGTTAAACGCCGGATCCTGCCACACCTTTGCGTTGTTACTGACGTACTCACTCAAATATCCGGCCGAATAATCCACCTCAGCTGTTGCCCCGTGATAATGACCAAAAAAGTATCGGCCGCTGGATTCTCCAACGCCAACAGCCAATCCGCCATGATCATCGGCATACATCGTGAAAGCGCTGCCAATTTGTCTGAGGTTATTTTTGTTCTGCGCAGATTTTGCCACCATCTTCGCCCGACCCATCACCGGCAGCAGTAAGCTGGCCAAGATGCCGATGATGGCGATGACCACCAGTAATTCAATCAAGGTAAAGGCTTTGTTCGTTTTCATGTTATTCCTCATCGTAGCCCAAGTGCGGGCGGAGCCATTTCTCGGCTTCGGTTTGGGAAATGTCTTTGCGCGCGGCATAGTCGGCCACCTGATCCTCGCCGATCAGACCGACGTTAAAATATTTTGCGTCCGCATGGTTCAGGTAATACCCGCTTACCGTGCTGGGCGGTTTCATGGCGTAACTGGTGGTGAGAGTGGCGCCCGTGCGCTCCTCGGCCTCGAGCAGTTTCCAGAGCGTCGCTTTCTCGCTGTGATCCGGGCAGGACGGATAGCCCGCCGCCGGCCGAATGCCGCGGTACTTTTCCTTGATCAAAAACTTCGCCTGCTCTTCGTCGAGCTTGGTTTCCGCCACAAACCCTTCCTCGGCGCCAATACCGCTTTGGTCGCGCAGGGTTTTATGAACATACTCCGCGCTGGCCTCCGCCAAGCGATCGCCCAGTGCCTGCACAATGATCGCGCTGTAATCATCGCCCGCATCGCGGAAGGTGGCGGCGTAATCCTCCACCTCTTGGCTCACCGTCACCACAAAACCGCCGAAGTAATCCACGCGCCCGCTTTCCTTTGGCGCGATGTTATCGGCCAGACTGCGACACAGTTGCCCTTCCTTTTTCTGGCGTTGCTGGCGCAGGAAATGGAACGTGGCCAGTTGCTGGGTACGTGAATCATCCGCGTACACGTCCACATCCTCCCCCACACTGTTGGCCGGCCAAAATCCGGCCACCGCCCGCGCGGTGAACCGCTGGTTGGCAATGATGTCCTCCAGCATTTTCTGGCCGTCGGCAAACAGCTTCTTCGCCTCCTTGCCTTCCTCGGGCTTGTTGAAAATCGTCGGGTACACCCCGTGCAACTGCCATGCCCAGAAGAATGGCGACCAGTCGATATAGGTGGCCAGCACCTCCAGCGGAATGGATTTAAAATGCTGAAGGCCAAGAATTTCCGGCGTGCGAATTTCCTCGGCGGCCCAGTCGTATTGCGGCGCGGACGCACGGGCCTTGGCCAATGGCACAATGTCTTTGCGACCGTCCTCGCCGGAGGCAAACTTTTCGCGCAGTCGTTCGTGTTCGGCCTCCAGTTCCTCGCGGAAATCATCACGCCGATTTTCACTGAGCAAATCATTGCACACACCCACCACCAGCGAGGCATCAAGCACATGACACGTGGGCCCTTCGTAGGCCGGGGCAATCTTGATTGCCGTGTGAGCCTTGCTTGTGGTGGCGCCGCCAATCAACAGCGGTGTCTGGAGGCCGCGCCGTTGCATTTCCTTGGCGTTAAAAATCATCTCGTCCAGCGATGGGGTGATCAATCCGCTCAGGCCAATGATGTCCGCGTTGTGTTCTTCCGCGGCCTTGAGGATGGAATCGCAATCCACCATCACGCCAAGATCGATCACCTTGTAACCGTTGCAGCCAAGCACGACCCCGACGATATTTTTGCCGATGTCGTGCACGTCGCCCTTGACCGTGGCGATCACAAACGTCCCCGCGCCGGCATCGTCGCCCTCGCCTTTCTCCGCCTCCATGAACGGCGTGAGATAAGCCACGGCCTTCTTCATCACGCGCGCGCTCTTCACCACTTGCGGCAGGAACATCTTGCCGGCGCCAAACAGCTCGCCGACCACTTTCATGCCATCCATCAACGGCCCCTCGATCACTTCGAGCGGGCGCGCGGCAGCCGCACGGGCTTCCTCGGTATCTTCCTCAATGAATTCGGTGATGCCGTTGACCAGCGCGTGACTGAGGCGTGAGACCACATCTTCCTCGCGCCATTCCTGGTCGGCAGCGGCGCGTTCTTTTTTGACCCCCTTGAATTGCTCTGCGTAATCAATGAGACGATCCGTCGCATCCGAGCGACGGTTCAACAAAACGTCTTCCACGTGCTCCAGCAACTCTGGCTCGATTTGCTCGTACACCTCAAGCATGCCCGCATTGACGATGCCCATGTCCAAGCCGGCTTCCACGGCGTGATACAGAAACGCCGAGTGCATCGCCTCGCGCACCACGTTGTTGCCGCGGAACGAAAACGAAATGTTACTCACGCCGCCGCTCGTGCGCGCGCCGGGGCAACGCTGCTTCACCTGCCGCACGGCCTCGATAAAGTTGACCGCGTAATCGTTGTGCTCCTCCATGCCGGTGGCGACGGTGAGGATGTTAAGATCAAAAATGATGTCTTCCGGCGGGAAATCCAGTTGCTCGGTCAGCAGCTTGTAGGCGCGTTCGGCGATGGCCACCTTCTCCTCGATGGTCGCCGCCTGCCCTTTTTCGTCAAAGGCCATCACCACAGCGGCCGCCCCGTAACGCCGGCACAAGGAGGCTTGCCGGAGGAATTCCTCCTCACCGCCCTTGAGGCTGATGGAGTTGACGATGCCCTTGCCCTGCAGACATTTCAGGCCTTCCTCCAGCACGGTCCACTTGGAGCTGTCCACCATGATGGGCACGCGCGAGATGTCCGGATCGGCCGCGAGCAGATTCAAAAACTTGCGCATGCACGCCTCGGCATCGAGCAGGCCTTCGTCGAAACAAATGTCGATGACGTTGGCGCCGTTCTCCACCTGCTGCCGCGCCAACGCGAGTGCCGCCTCAAAATCACCTTCCTTGATGAGTTTCTTGAACTTCGGGGAACCCATCACATTCGTGCGCTCGCCCACCATGGCCAGTTGGCCCGTGCGATCACCAATCGTCTGCGGCTCCAAACCACTTAATCGCAGCGAACCCGGCGATGTTGTGGGCACGCGCGGCTTCACATCCGCCAGCGTCTCAATAATCGCCTGCAAATGTGCCGGCGTCGTGCCGCAGCAACCGCCCGCCACATTGAGCAATCCTTGATCGGCCAAGTCGCGCAAGGCCGCCGCGGTATCCACCGGCCGTTCGTCGTAACCGGTTTCCGCCAGTGGATTAGGCAAGCCGGCGTTCGGGTAGCAATGCACGAAAGTGTCCGCAATGCGCGAAAGCTCGCGGATGTACGGCGCCATTTCCTTGGCGCCGAGCGCGCAGTTGATGCCCACGGTGAAAGGCTTCGCGTGCGCGATGGAATTCCAAAACGCCTCAGTCGTCTGTCCCGAAAGCGTGCGACCGGAGGCATCGGTAATCGTCACCGACACCATCACCGGCAACCGTTCACCGCGCTCCAAAAACACTTCCTCAATAGCAAACAACGCCGCCTTGAGGTTGAGCGTGTCGAAGGTCGTTTCCGGCAATAGGATATCCACGCCACCTTCGATCAATGCCTCCGTCTGCTCGCGGTACACGGCCACGAGATCATCAAAGGTCACTGCACGGTAACCGGGATCGTTCACGTCCGGCGAAATGGACGCCGTCCGATTGGTCGGCCCAATAGCCCCCGCCACATAACAGCGGCGCGACGGATCCTTCTCCATCACCGCCGCCACCGCTTCGCGAGCGAGTTGGGCCGAGGCGACATTCAATTCGCGCGCGATATCCTCCATCGCATAATCCGCCATGCCAATGCGCGTGGCGCTGAAGGTGTTCGTCTCCACGATGTCACACCCCGCCTCCAGAAACTGCGTGTGAATGCCGCGAATGATATCCGGCCGCGTGAGCGAAAGCAGATCGTTGTTCCCTTTCAGATCCGCCGGATGATCGGCAAAGCGTTCCCCGCGAAAATCTCCCTCCTCCAGTTCATGCCGCTGCACCATCGTGCCCATCGCGCCATCCAAAAACAGAATGCGCTCCGCCAACCGCTCCCGCAGTTCCCCAAATATGGGCCGTTCATTCATCAGCCCCGATGCTATACCCCAAACTTGTCTCGTCAACTTTAAAATCAACATATCCGGATATGTTGATATGTTTATCTATCGACTCTATCAATCTCCGTGTTGTTTGGCTCATGGATGTTTTGTTTTGCGGGTTCATCCCTGTGTTTTTGATCATCGGCATGCCCTTGATCATGGCGTTCAATCGCCTGTCTTCTCTGGAATTTAGAATTCGATCATTGGAGAGTCGATTGTTGGAGGAGGAAAAAAAACCCAACCAATCCCCAACCCACAAGTGCCCAGAACGAGGAGTTACCCCCGATTATCGGTACGGACCGACTGAAACCGGAGCCTATTAGAGAAGATCTGAAGGAGGCTTCTCCGATCGCAGAACCTTTGGCGGATCCAGTTTCCTTGCCGACTGCCGAGGCAGATATTTCCGAACACCAACCTACGCCCGTGCCCACCGTCACCAATTTGCCCGAGATCCCCGAACTCCAGCCAGAACCGGTCACCGCCCAAGCCGCAGATGAGCCTCCGGTGATTAAGCATGCAACCGCCCCCTTGCCAGAACCCGCGTCCACGCCGGACACTGCTCCTGCTTCATCCGAATCCAACTCCTTTGAGTTGCAGGTGGGCAAAGTGTGGTTTGTGAGAATCGGTGTAGGGTTGGTGCTCACCGGTTTGGTGTTTCTGGCAAAGATGGGATATCAGAATATCACCGAAGACATCCGACCCTATCTTAATGCCGCGCTGCTCTATCTGATCAGCTTTTCCATGATGGGGGCGGGCCTGTTTTTACACAGGCGATTTGAGGCGCTGAAAAACTATTCTGAAGTGCTCACCGGCGGCGGGATGGCCGCGGTGTATTTCTCCACGTATGCCTTGTACTTTGTAAAAGCCCCGGTGTTGAGATTAATCAATTCGCCGACGATAGCCAGCCTGCTGCTGGCGGCTTGGGCGGTGTTTATCATCTGGTTCGCCACCAGTAAGGCATCGGAAGTCATAGCGATGTTCGCCGTGGCAGGCGCCTATTATGCCTCTTATGTGCCGTTGGTTCATGCCCCAGAGGATAGCAATATCTGGTTCATATTCGGATCCAACATGGCTCTGGCGATTACCGCCACGGTGTTTGTCATCCGCAACCGCTGGGCCAATCTCTCTTTTCTCGCGCTTATTACCACGTAAATCGGGTTCATCTTCTGGCGGATCCAAACTGAAGCGAAATCCTCGGAACAGTTTACTCAAGACGCCATTTTTCTCGGCTTATACTGGGTGGTGTTCACCGCAGCCGGTTTCCTGTCGCGCCACGATCAAATGACTGCCACCAAGCGGTCCACCTTCGTCAACCTGAACAACGGCGCCTGTTTTGGCCTGTTATCGATCGTGCTGTTGCAAGTGGATGAGTTGCGTGACCAGTACTGGGTGTTACCTCTGGTATTCAGTGGTATCCTGATGTTCCTGTATCGCGCGGCCAAAAAATCGCTCCCAGAAGAAAAGTTATTTGCCGACCTCCTGCTGGCCAAGTCCGCCGTGTTGTTCACGCTGGGTTTGATGACTCTTCAACAGGCCGAAGAATACCGCGCCCTGCTTTTGAGTGCCGAGGCGGTTACACTCCTGTATTTTGGCCTGCGTACGCGAAACAAACTGCTGCAATACGGCGCCATGATGGCGGGTGTGATCGGCGGAATATTTGTCGGCTATGAGTTGTTAATACACGCCGGGAATGCTGCTCGCCAGTTTGCTGTCACCCCACTTTTATTGGGTGTCTTCTTCACCCTATTCCAAGCAACCGCCGCCGGATTGGCCTACCGCCATCGGGAAGCGAGCCTGATCGATGGGCCGCCGTTAATTCTAGCCAGTTTCTTTACAGGATTCGGAGCCATCATGCTGGGCGCTACGCTGTTAACCGTCACGCATCATCCTTATCCTGAATACACCATTGCAGCTATCTTCGGGCTGGCTCTGACTCAAATCTATCTGAATCAACGCTGGCCCATTCCCACTGTAAAAGTGATGGGTAACATTTATCTGGTCGGTGCTAATCTCCTCGGCCTGATATATGCCATGCAGGAGATCCCGACGGATGATCAACTCTGGGCCCTGCCACTCATCGGGGTGGCCCTCAGCATTTTGTTCCTGAAACTGCGACTAACCACAGGCCTGTTGGCGGCCCAGATGTTCATTCTGTTGATGGTACTGATATCCCCCGTGCGCATGTATGCCGGGGCATCGGGGCTGCTGGCCTTGTGCCCGTTTGTCATCATGCTGGGCATGAGTCATTTCTTCCTGCACACCCGCCAAATGTTGGAGGATGAGGAAAGCGATTCGATCAAACACACTCTGGCAACAGTGGCTACGCAGGTTTATTTTTACACGGGCTGGGCATTGAGTCTGGTTTGGGTATTGAAATACGTACCGAACGACTGGCTGTTTCTCACTTACACATTAATCGCCATCGCCCATTCCCTAGCACATCAATGGCGGGAACGACTGGAGCGTGTTATCGTCAGCGGCATTTCTTTGGCCTCCGGTTTAACCTGCTTCTGGGTAAGCCTGTTAATAGCGTTCAATGACGGCACCACTCCAAATGTCATCGATCTGGTGCCGTTATTGGGACTCCTCGGAGCGCAGATATTTGTGAGCCGTCAACAGGGCGACTCGATGGATAACACCATGAAATTCGCCAACTCGGCGTTCGTTGTGCTGATTAACACCAGCTTGTGGATCTGGACCTCACTCATGGTCGGTGGGGATTGGGATGTCATCACCTGGGGCGGGCTGGCTTTCATCCTGATTGGTCTGGGTATCTGGAACAACGAACGCACCCATCGTCTGTTCGGCCTGACGATCCTCGCTTGCTCCAGTTTGTATCTGGGTCTCATCGCCTTTAACCATCTTGAAGGGGCGCCGCGTATCCTGACCTTGATCGGGATGGGCGTCATCCTGATTGTGCTGGGCCTCCTCTATACGAAGAATCAAGAGAAGTTGAAGGAGATTCTCTAACCAGCAAACCGCATGACCGTCACCGTCGTTCCCTCGGACAACGTGGTATCCGGCGGCACATCCACCAGTGCATTGGCCTGACTGAGCGGTCCAACCGCATGCGAGGCCTGCAAACCTGCCGCATGCACTAAGCCTTCAACTGTGACACGAACCCGCATGAAATGCCGGCGATCACCACGATTGGACAGTGGATCGGCCAACACGCCGGGATGCGATGGCAATTCCAGATCGGTGGCGCCGGTGAGTTGCAAAATTGCCGGCCGCACCAGCACCAAAAAGGTCACCATCGCACTCACCGGATTGCCCGGCACCCCGAAGAGCGGCTTGCCCCGTAGTCGGCCGAACACAAACGGTTTGCCGGGCTTGATCTTGACCCGCCAAAAATCCAATTCGCCACCCAACGCCTCCAAAGCCGGCTTCACATAATCGTGATCGCCCACACTCACCCCACCGGAGGTGACCACTGCATCGCATTCATCAAATGCCCGTTGTAACGCAGCGGTGGTCGCCTCCAGTGTGTCATCAACCAGGGGATACATCCGCGCCTCCGCGCCGGTTTCGCGGATCAATTCTGCCAGAGCCAAGCGGTTACTCTCATGAATCCCCCCCACGCCCAATGCTTCACCCGGCTCCCGTAATTCATCGCCCGTTGCCAGCACCCCGACGTTGGGTCGCCGATAAAGTTCCACCCGAGCCACGCCGGCTGCTCCCAGTAATTGCAATCGCCCCGCATGCAGCACCTCGCCCTTGCGCCCAATCAGTTCTCCCTCCTTCACATCCTCACCCAGCAACCGGATGTGCTCAAAAGGTTTTACGCCATCGGTGATCTCCACCGTGTTGCCCACCACTCTTGTATCCTCCTGCATTACCACTGCGTTCGCTCCAGTCGGCATGGGCGAGCCGGTAAAAATTCGCAGACACTGGCCGGAGTGCAGTTCATCCCCAAACGTTTTGCCGGCCGGCACTTCACCCACGCACTTGAGTTGATCCCCCGTGCCGGCTTCCGCCGCAATCACCGCGTAGCCGTCCATCGCGGAATTATCGAACCGCGGCAGGTTCACGACTGCATGGACATCCGCCGCCAACACCCTTCCGGCGGATTGCGCCAACAGCATTGATTCCGCCGCCAACGGCTCCAGCTCCGCCACCATGACCGCCCGCGCCTCCTCCAAAGAATGCATGCGCTATATCTGGAGAAATCCTCCGTAAAGGTCACGCCAATTGCATTGAAAAGACCCGCTATTACCCTTAGCGTCCAGCCACATATCCCCGCCGCCATGGCTGACGAGCAACGCCAGATTCATATTACCCGCAAAGGGGAACAGTTTGGACCGTACCCTGAAGCGACGGCCAAGCAGTTTCTTGAAGACGGCCAATTATTGGCTTCGGATCTGGCTTGGCACGCCGGTGCCGAGGGTTGGAAACCGCTAGGAGAATTGTTTGGCACGGTACCGCCGGAAGATGCGCCGCCACCCCCACCGCCCGCCGGCCCACCTGAACCGCCACCTGAAGAACCGCCCGCCCCGGCCGGGCCGCCACCCGACACGCCGGTCCATATTTCCCGTCAAGGCGAACGCCATGGCCCATACAAATATGCCACGGCCAAGGAATATTTGGATAACGGATCCCTGCTTCCCACCGATAATGCTTGGTATGAGGGTTGCGATGGTTGGAAACCCTTGGCAGAGGTGCTCGGCGTTGCAGCCGCGGGTCACACCGGCGGCATTCCGGTGACATCACAAACGCCCGCCGGACCGGCCACCTATTCCACCTTTGAGGAGGAGAATATTAAGCAATCGCATATGATGATGGCGGGCATTCTGTTGATCGTGGGTGCCGTGCTGCCGGTATTTGGCATGATGCCGTCGATGGAGGATGGACAACTTTCACTGGAAATGAAAATCCGGTTTCCCAACTTCCTGCTCAGCGGCAAAAAATTCGAGTTTGTGGTCGCCATGCTAGGGCCGTTGGTGCTGGGCATCACCGCAACTGCCATGGCTAAGACCACCAAAGACCCCGTTCGCTGTGGTGTGGTGTTGGGACTTACCCTGTTAACGTATTTAATCTCGATGGATGTGAATCGAAACGTAGCCGGTGCACTGGGTGGGTTTGGGGTTCCGGTGTTATTCTTACTCGGCTGGCTTTGTCTACTGATGGGTTGCCGCGTGCGTCACATGCGCCCCGCCAACCTGGCCGCCTATATCATTTCGCTGGTGGGCGCTGGCTTTGCATTTTTATTTTGGCTGGTCCCTGGCAAAACGGGCGGCGTGCCCTTGGTGGCCACTTTCAAAATGTTTGATGGGAATGTCCTCAGCGCCCTCGGCATGGTGGCCTTTATGGGCATGCAGATTGGCGCCGGCGTACTCTGTTGTGTCACCAAACGCACCAAGCCGAATGGGCACGTTGCCAAGTTTATGGATTTGGCCATCAAATTGATGGTCGGCAGCATTTTGATCCTGCTGGCGTTTGGTACACTAGAAGGTGTGATTGAGGTGTTCAAGGATCAAGGAGGAGCCAAATTCAGTGCCAAACTCAAGGGGTTCTTCGGCGGTTTCTCGATCATTCTTAAACTGTTTGTCTCGGTACTGGCGCTCCTGTTGGTTTATCCAATCTGCGCCAGCGACTTGATGACCCGCTTCCTGCGACGCTAACGCCGCGTTGCTATTTCCCAATACAAAATTGGCTGAAAATCTGGTCGAGCAGGTCTTCGGTGGCGGTTTGGCCGACGACTTCGCCGATGGCGTTGGTGGCAATGCGAAGGTCCATGGCGATGAGTTCGAGGGTGGCGTCGGTTTGGAGGCCGGCAAGGCTGTTGGAGAGGCCGGCGCGCGCGCGACGAAGGGCGTCCTGATGGCGGGCGTTGATCATGGCGGGCAGCATGTCAACACGGATCTCGCCGGACCACACGGTGGCACGGATGGCGTCTTTCAGGGCCTCAATGCCGGTGCCGTCGGTGGCACTGGTCTCGAGGCAGTCGAGGGCGTAGTGGTGTGCGTTGGGTTGATCGATTTTGTTGGCGATGATGAGGCGTTGCCGGTCAGCGAACTGGTCGAGGTATTGCTGGTCCTCGGCGGTCAATGGCTCGGTGGCGTCGAGCACGTGCAGGATTAGCTCGGCGTGCGCCATGCTTTCGTGGCTTCGCCGGATGCCTTCGGCCTCAATGGCGTCGGCCGCCTCGCGCAGGCCGGCGGTGTCGATGAACACGACGGGGATGCCGCGGATGTTGGCGGTTTCCTCAATGGTATCGCGCGTGGTGCCGGCGGTGGCGGTGACGATGGCGCGGTCGTGCCCGAGCAGTTGATTGAGTAGACTGGATTTGCCGGCGTTTGGGCGGCCGATAATGGCGGCACGAATGCCGCGGCGCAGGATGCGGCCTTCGTTGGCGGTGGCGGAGAGCTCGTCAATGAACTCCAGTCCGGTCTCGATCCGGCCGGTAAGTTGTGCGTGCGTGTCCGGGGCGATGTCTTCGTCGGGGAAATCAATGTGCGCCTCGATGTGCGCGAGGGTTTGCATCAGCTCATCGCGCAGGGTTTGAATGCGTTGACTGAGTTTGCCGGCGAGTTGTTCGTTGGCGGCCGCGAGGGCGAGATCGGTGCGGGCATGAATCACGTCGCTCACCGCCTCCGCCTGCGCCAGATCAAGGCGGCCATTGACAAATGCGCGCCGGGTAAATTCGCCGGGCAAGGCACTGCGCGCACCGGCGGCCAGCACAGTTTGCAGCACGGCCTGGCTGGCGACCATGCCACCGTGGCAGGTGATCTCCACGGTGTCCTCCGCCGTAAACGTCCGCGGTGCGCGCATCACGGCGAGCAACACCTCATCCACCGTGCGGTGGTCCGCATCCATAATGTGTCCGTAATGAATGGTGTGCGACGTAGCTTCCGTTGGAGGCACGGCCTGGGCACCGGCAGGCCGGAAACAACGGTCCGCCACCGCCAAGGCATCACGGCCGGACAACCGAATGACCGCAAGCGCGCCTTCGCCCAACGGCGTGGCAATGGCGGCGATGGTATCGTCGATCATGCGCTAATGCGGGCAGTCGCCCTGCTCCGGATCTTGTCCCTGCAAAAAGAGCCGCGCTTTTTGGAAACTTTTCTTGTGCATATAATGCAGCAAATCCGGCGAGGTGCCGCGCGGCAACTGGGCGGTCAATTCATCCAGCCGACTGAACAAACCCACGAGATCCGGCTTGGGCTCGGCTTTCACCCGGCCCACGGCGTCCTCCAGCTCCAACAGCGTATCCAGGATGGCCTGTTCGGTCTCGGTCATGCGTTTGAAATAACGCAGAATCGAATCGAAACCAAGTGCAGGCTTACCAATCCTCCAAACCAAACCGCGTGAGGGCGAAGCTCCCGCTGAGCCGTGGTTTCATAAAGTCCACGGGCCGCTCGACTGGCTCAGCAGGAGCTTCGCCCTCCCTTGGATCCCATAGGATGCTTGCGCAATGCTTGGCGGACGGCGCAGACTCCGGTCGTGGCGAACACGCAACGCACGCAATCATTCAAACGCCCCTTCACGCTCGGCATCGAAGGCGGTGGCACACGCACCACGGCGTTGCTGGCCGATGCGCGCGGGCGTGAAATCCTCCGCGCCTCCTTTGGCCCGGGCAATGTGCGGTTGCTGGATGACCGTGCATTCGTGCGGCTGTTTCGTAACATCGCCAAGCAGTTTGAAAAACCAAACGCCATTGGCTTAGGTCTGGCCGGCGCCCGCAACGCCAAGGATCGCGCCCGTGTCCAGAAGGCAGTGGAGAAGGTATGGAAAGGCACGCCTTGCCACGTGACGCATGATTTGGAGATCGCTTTGGCAGATTTCAGTAGTGCGGCAGTCCTAGTCCTTTCCGGCACCGGCTCGTGTTGCTTCGGCAAAGCGGCGGATGGGCGCACGGCAAAGATGGGCGGCTGGGGCCACGTTCTTGGCGATAAAGGCAGCGGGTTTGAAATCGGCCTACGGGCCTTGAAGGCGTGCGTGTTTTACTTCGATCGCGATGGCACTTGGAGCCGGCTCGGAGAGCGGCTGCTCACCGCCACAGGCACGAATGAACCGGACGACCTCATCGACTGGGTGGCTGCCGCCGACAAACACGCCGTGGCGGCACTGGCACTGGAAGTATTCGCCGCCGCCGGCAAGCGCGACCGGATCGCCCGGGATATTTTGGAAGGCGCGGCCGGCATGCTGGCCAAGGACGCCGTCCATTGTGCCCGCAAACTGGCGGGTAAAGGCGAACCAGTGACGTTCGTTTTGTCCGGTGGGGTGCTGCGCGGCCAACCGGCCTTTGCTCGCAAAGTCGGAGCCGCCATCCGTGAGCGTTGGCCGAACGCCAAGGTGCAGACGCAAAAATACGATGCCGTGTGGGGTGCGGTTGCATTGGCGAATTCGTTGATCGGAAAAACGGACTCACAGGATCGCCTCTCCAAAACCAAACGCGCCGCCAAACAGAAGGACGAACCTGCGAATCCGTCTCATAATCTTTCTCCCACCGAACAGCGCAATCCGCGCTCGATGAACCTTGACCGGCTCTCAATGCCGGACGCCGTCGACCTGATGCTCACCGAGGAACAACGTGCAGCCAAGGCCGTGCGGGCGGAGGCCAAGACGATTGCCCGCCTGGCCGGCTGGGTGGCCAAGGCGTTGGCAGCCGGCGGACGGTTATTTTATGTGGGCGCCGGCACCAGCGGACGGCTTGGGGTGCTGGACGCCAGCGAATGCCCGCCCACCTTTCGCGCACAACCGGAACAGGTGCAGGGCATCATCGCCGGCGGGCCGCGGGCACTGACGCAGGCGATCGAAGGGGCGGAGGACGATCCCGCAGCGGGCGCCCGCGCCATTCAGTTTCGTGGCGTGGACAAACGCGACGTGGTGATCGGCATCGCGGCCAGTGGCCGCACGCCTTTTGTGTGGGGCGCCATGGAAACGACGGCTCAACGCGGCGCGCGCACGGCGCTTGTTTGTTTTAATCCCGCCATGAAACGCCGCGCCGGAGTGCCCAAGCTCATCCTCGCCCCGGCCATCGGCCCGGAAGTACTCACCGGCTCTACGCGGCTAAAATCCGGCACCGCCACCAAGCTGATCCTCAACTGCATCACCACCCTCGCCATGGTGCGTCTGGGCAAAGTGTCCGGCAACCTGATGGTGGATGTGGATCCCAAAAATGAAAAACTCCGCGAACGCGCCGTGCGGATTGTGATGACGTTGACGGAGGCCGATCCCAAAGCGGCAAAGGAAGCCCTGCAAACCAGCAATTGGGTGGTGCAAAAGGCGCTGAGAAGGCTGGGGCGGTAGTTACTGAAAACTCAACAACCGAGATGCGTCATCAATCGTTTCCAAACGATTCATGCATGTTAGTTCGCCGACACCGCTGCTCTTAATGTATTCAGCGGTTGAGGGCCTATGAGGATTTTTTGAATGACGCCTTCGGGGTCCAAAATAAAATAGGTGGGAAAGGTCTGTACGTCACCATACGGCTCGGAGGGGAGCACGGCCGCTTTGCCGACAGGAAATTGGGCCCCGGTGCGTTGTACAAACGCGTCCAAACTGGCGGGAGCTTCCTGACTCACGGCGAGGATGCGCAAATCGCCTCGGGAAGTTTCAGCGTACAGTTGATTGAGGATGGCAACGGACTGCTGACAGGCGGGGCTGGACGCGCGCATGAGTATGACGATGACCCTGGTGTTTCTGGATTTCTCAATACTGTAGCTTCGGCCATCGGTGGCATAGAATTCGATGTTGGGGGCATGACGGTTGAGATAATCCTCCGTCCATAGCTGGGTGATGGGGTTGAGTGTTCCTGAGAAGAGACTCTCCGCCATGCCACGGGCTTGCTCATCCAGCCCGGACGGCGCGGGGGCCTTGCCTTCGGCAATGTCCTGGGCCTGTTGCATGACATTGGCCACCTGCCCAACCCGGTCGAAGGCTTCATTGGCATTTTCCACGTGCAACCCAACATTTGCCGCATAACCGTGCTTGAGCCCCGCAACAATGCTGAGACAGGCGATCAAGGAAAAGAGTGTCCCCAACCCAGCCAGCCAACGCCGCGGGATGACTAACGCGATGCCGGCTTGATAAAGATGCGTGATCCCCTGAATGATGCCGATCAGCCCCAGCCCGGCACCGATAAAGCCAAACCATTGCCCGAACGAGGCAAAAAACATCTTCAGGCCGCGAGTCTTAGTATCGGCCACAATTACCTCCTGCATTTGGTTGAGGTTGCCGGTGAGTTGCACATTGTTGGATTCACCGGGGCTCCAGACCAAGCCGGCCAACGCCACGGCACCGAGCAAACAGCCGAATAAGCCCAGCAACAAACTGGCAAAGGCTTTACCGCAAGGCTTCGGCTGAGGCGCACCGTCCGCTACAGCCGTTGGCGCGGGCAACACCTCAGTGGGCGGGGCCGGAGGGATGGGTTCGATCATGCTTACGGTGTAAATGTAACCTCGGTATTGCAGTTTTGTCGAGAGCACGGCCGATAAACTCGGGAAATTCCTTGCGTGTTGGGCACGGAGGTTGGAGGTTGTGGCGGATGCGCACGGTCATCTATCCCGGGAGTTTTGACCCGCTCACCAACGGTCATTTGGATGTGGTGGAGCGGGCGGCCAAGTTGTTTGACCGCGTCATTGTGGCGGTAGCGGCGAACACCGACAAGCGGCCGATGTTTACTCAGGCCGAGCGCAAGCGGCAGATCAATGCAGCCGTCAAGCCGCTGAATAATGTGGAGGTGGCGGCATTCGATGGGCTTCTGGTGGACTTCGCCGAGGCGCATGAGGCGCAGGCGATCATTCGCGGGCTACGGGCGGTTTCGGATTTTGAATTTGAATTTCAACTCGCCTTGATGAATCGTAAATTGAAGGAGGAAATCGAGACCATCTTTATGATGCCCCGTGAATCCTACACATTTCTCAGCTCGCGGCTGGTCAAGGAAATCGCCGGATTGGGCGGAGAAATTGGCGCGTTTGTTCCGCCCAATGTGGAACGCGCGTTAAAACGAACACTGAAACGTTAACCCGTTCACCCGCGGTCAACGGCGGGCAAACCGACAAGGAGGATGTGATATGCCAATCAAAATTCACCTGGAACAACTCAAGAAACAGGACCTCCATCTCTCCGGCGAAATTCCAGCCGACGAACTCGATCTCGTCTTGGGCGGAACGGATGACCTCATTCGCTCGGCCGATACATTGCATTATCAGCTCGATGCCAGCCGCGCCGATGACTCGCTATTGGTCCACGGCCAGCTGAATATTGCCTTTACTTGCGACTGCGCCCGTTGCCTGCAGCCCTTTGTCCATCCGCTGGATTTACCCAATTGGAGCTGTATTTTGCCGCTCAAAGGCGAGGAGGCGATTGACGTAGTTGGCGAATATGCGGACTTGACCCCGTGGATCCGTGAAGATATTCTGCTCGGCCTTCCGCATCATCCTCTGTGCGATAAATCGTGCAGAGGACTGGTTTTTCAGCAGGAACCGCTGCCCGCAGAGGACGTCGAGGAGAATGAGACGAACCGCTGGAGCGCGCTGGATCAGTGGAAGCAGCAACCATAACCTTTAGGTCAAAGAACTATGCCGGTACCGAAACGACGAACCTCACGAAGCCGCCGCCGCAAGCGCATCGCTTCCAACAGCGTACTCACCCTGCCCAAGGTGCAGGGCTGCGAACAATGCGGCGAACCCAAGCAGGCCCACCGCGTCTGCCCGAGCTGCGGCTTTTACAAAGGCCGACAGGTTATCACGGTCAAAGGCCAGTTTTAATCCATCGGGCTGCATAGCCCATGGCCTCGTCAGGGAGCCCCGTACGGGCTCCTTTGTTTTTGGGCAACCGTCCGAGCTTGCCCGCCCGTTGCCCTGCACCTATATTCCGCGTGGTCGTCCAACGGACGCACCATTAAATCCATGAGCGAATCCAACCAGCTGCAAGGCTGCGCCATCACCGGCATCGGCTCCTATGTCCCGGAGCGCGTTCTCACCAATGCCGATCTCGCGCAAATGGTGGATACCAACGACGAATGGATCACCACCCGCACCGGCATCAAGCAACGCCGCATGGCCGCCGAGGGCGAATTTACCTCCACCATGGCCACGGCAGCCGCCCGCAAAGCCCTGGCGCAGGCGAAACTCGACCCCTCGGAACTGGATCTCATCGTGGTGGCGACCATCACCCCCGACATGCCTTTCCCGGCCACGGCCTGTCTTGTGCAACAGGAACTCGGTGCGGCCAAAGCGGCCGCGTTTGATCTGGAAGCCGCCTGTTCCGGTTTCATCTACGCCCTCGAAGTCGGCCGCGCCTTCATCGCCAGCGGTGTGTACCAAAATATTTTAATCATCGGCGCCGAGAAATTGTCTTCGATTATCGACTGGACCGACCGCAACACTTGCGTGCTCTTCGGCGACGGCGCCGGGGCCGCCGTGTTGCAACGTCGCGAAGGCGCCCGTGGAGTATTGGCCACGAGACTGGGGAGTGATGGGACCAAGGCCGACATTCTCGCCATGCCCGGCGGCGGCTGCCGCCAGCCCGCCACTGTGGATTCAGTGAACGGACGCATCCACTTCCTCAAGATGGAAGGCAAAGAGGTTTATAAAAATGCGGTCACCGCCATGACCGCAGCGGCCAAAGACGTACTCGCCCGCAGCGGCGTGGGGATTGAGGACATCAAATGCTTCATCCCTCATCAAGCCATTCAACGCATCATTTGTGCTATCGGCGAACGCTTGGGGGCCAGCGAGGATCAGGTTTTTGTGAATCTTCAAAAATACGGCAACACCTCGGCCGCCAGCGTAGCCGTAGCAGTGGATGAAGC
>JAYQQG010000006.1:0-54792 GCA_038145765.1 Verrucomicrobiales bacterium | reverse complement strand
TCAACACCCAAGGTGGTCGTATCACCGTGTTGGGCCATGTGCCCGGCAAATCCTCCAGCGACATCGCCCGGCGGATTCTCGGTGAATAGCACTTCCCGCTTGCCAACCCTGCCCTCCCTCTGGCAGGTTCGGCCATGGCGGCTGAACAGAATTCTTCGGATACCGATTCCCAGTTTTATTTACCCGCGGACACCTTTTTCCCTCGGCACGCCGACATCGGCCTGACATACGACGACGTCACCCTCGCCACGCTCTATTCCGATATTCTCCCGCGCGATGCCGTGCTGGATACAGCTCTCGCCCCAGGCCTCGACCTGCACTTGCCCATTATCTCTGCCGACATGGACACCGTCACCGAGTACCGCATGGCCATCGCCATGGCACTCAACGGCGGCCTCGGCCTCATTCATTATAACATGACCGAAAAACAGCAGCTCAAGGAAGTGAGCCGCGTCAAAAACCATGTGCACGGTTTGATCCAGGAGCCGATCACCGTCACTCCTGACCTTAGTGTGGGCGATGTGCTGGAAATCATTGAAGACCGCCGCTACACCTTTAGCACCTTTCCGGTTGTGGACGGCAACGGCCGTCTGTCCGGCCTTCTCTCCGGCAGTGTTGTCAAACCGCGTTACGCCGATCGCCGCGTCTCTGAAGCCGCCATCCCCCGCGACAAGGTGCACGCCATTAAACAAAAAGACCTCGACCCCGACCCGATCGAGGTGGCCGATCGCTTTTTCACGGATCACCCCGGCATCAACAAGTTGCTGGTCGTGGATGATGATGACCAACTGCACGGTCTCTTTACCCTGAGCGATGTCGAACGCATCACACAGGAAGCCTCCGCGCAGTTTAAACCGGCCCGGGACAGCGAGTTTCAACTGCTCTGCGGTGCGGCCATTTCCGCCAGCCGAACCAAAAGCGGCGATCTCGATCGCGATCGTATCACCAACCATGTCGGCGACCTCGTTGATCGCGGGGTCGATGTCGCGGCCGTCTCCACCGCTCACGGCCACAGCGCCGGCGTGGGCGATACGGTGCGCCTGATTCGGGATGCCTTTCCTGAATTGCCCATCATTGCCGGCAATGTCACCAGCGGTGCCGGCGTGGAATACCTCGCGGACGCCGGAGCCAACAGCATCAAGATCGGCCAAGGCCCCGGCTCCATCTGCACCACCCGCGTCGTGGCCGGCGTGGGCATTCCCCAACTCACCGCTTTGTACACCACCGCTCAGAGTGCCCGCGCCCGAGGCGTGACCATTCTTGCCGATGGCGGCATCACCAAGAGCGGGGATATCGTCAAAGCACTCACACTGGCCGACGGCATCATCTGCGGTGGACTGCTGGCAGGCTGCCAGGAATCACCGGGAGACATTGTGGAAATCAGCGGTAAACGATACAAACAATACCGCGGCATGGGCAGCCTCGCCGCCATGAAAGCCGGCAGTGCCGCGCGTTACGGTCATTCCAACAAGGATACCACCCGTAAAGCTACCGCCGAGGGCGTGGAGGCACTCAAGGAAGTATCCGGCTCAGTCGACCAGACCGTCCAGCAACTCGCTGGCGGCATCCAAAGCGGTATGGGCTATCTTGGGGCACAGGATTTGGTGCAACTGCGTGCCAAGGCCCGCTACATCCGCCTCAGCCCCGCAGGCCTGCACGAAAGCAAGCCACACGACGTGATTGAGGTGAAAGCCTCGCTGGCTTAACCGCCTAAAACTGGACGGAGTTGTTCATGCGCCCGCACTCCGGGCACAATGAACGTTCTACATCCGCATCATCGGTGTAGACATAATCACATTCCTCACATTGAAAAACTTGGTCCCCGCTGGCTTCCGGTTTGAATTCCAATTCCGGCCGACGCATATAAAACGCAACCACCGCCCAGCCGGCCAACAAGACCAGCAACAAGACAAAGATGGTTTCTGAAGAGGTCATCGAGGGAATCGTTCCATCACATTCGTCACTGAATTTGGATCGGTATGCCAATGAAACTCCAACTCACCACTCGCGTATTCCGTTCCGTTAGTTAGCGCATTGAACCGAATTTGTTTCAGCGCCAAAGTCATCGCCATCTCATCAGCCCCCTGATTTCCGGAACCCGCCAGTTGAACGCCACTCAGCACCCGCCCGAGAGGGTCCACAACCATCTGCAATCGGGTTGGCTTCAGAAACACCTCGTGATTCCAGTTATTCTTCAGGGTCACCTGGCTGGCCAATGAACGCCCTTCCAAGCCTCCAGCCAGTTTCAAACGGCTCATCGTTTCCTGCTTCAATGGGGGCACGATCACGGTCGTTAATTTGGGGGGCGGCTTTTGAAACGACCGGAATTCCGCCTGCGCCTGATTGCCAAGCACTTCTTTCAAAACAGTTTCCACGATATTTGTTTCCGGTGACAAGGGTACATGCGGCGGCGTCCAGCGGCTCAATTCATGCGGGGTTGCCTTTGATTTCAACCAGACCGACGAAAACCCGTCAGCACGAGGTTGGCCCAACGATAACGGGTCTTCCATCGCCAAACCCTTATACGTCTCAGAATCGATTTGTATAAATGAAGCATCGCCTCCTTCGACGTGATCAACTGGTTCTGTCGACATCCACCAGAGCAACCCTGCCTGCACCACGAAAATGACCCCCACCCACCAGCCCCATTGTGGGGATTCATTGGAGTCCGGCGCATTCACTCGAATAACCTCGGCCTAGTCGCCAGCCAAGTCTGGCGCACCCCAACCGCCTGCACGGCTTCGGTCAGCCGGGTGATTTGCTCATAAGAAACGGATCGATCCGCTTTCAATACAAGCAACAATCCCGATTCGCCGGCTTGCTCTGACAATTTACCCAACTGGACCTTGAGATCGCCTAATTGGATTTGTTGATTCCGAAAATACAACTGCGCCCGGTGATCCATTGCCACCACGGTGGAATGCGCAAACCCATCCGGCATGGCCGCTCCACCTTGAGGCAGCCGGACAAGCGGCGAGCCTTCGGTTAGCAACAGTGCTGAGTTGGCCAAGAGATAAAAAAGCAGCAAAAACATGACCCCGGCCAATGCCACGGCCGACGGGGGTTCGTTTAGAAATTGATGATGCCGCCGAAATTTCATGACTCCTCAAACAGACCAGGGCCCTCTTCCGCCTCGGTTTTCTGTACAGGCACTGCCTTGCGTCGTCCACGCCTTGCCGGACGCTCCAATTCCCCAACCATGCGTAATGCCCGCAGCCCCGCCTTCTCCATGTCAACCACGATGCTGCCCACCACCGCCACCAAATGGTTATATCCGACAAAACAGGGCACCCCGACGGCCAGCCCGAGCGCGAGTGGCATCATTGCTTTTGCAAAATGCGCATGATGATCGGTGATCACAGCCTCGCCAGTTTTCATGAAGCCCAGCACCGCACCGAGCATGCCCAACAGCGGGGCCACCTGCCCCAGCGTGGCTAGAATCCCCAGCCGCTGCTCCAAACGCGCGACTTCTTCAGTCCCTTGTTGCTCCAAAATCTCTTTCACCTCATCCCGCGCCAATTGATGATTTTCCAACACCGTTTTCACCACGCGGGCGGTAGGACTGGGGGTGGCGTCACAAATCCCGATGGCCTCCACCAGATTATTCTGGCTCAGCACATTTTTTAGTCCGCCCAGCAGTGCGGTGGTGTTGATCTGCACCCGATGATAGGTGAGCCGGCGTTCCACAAACACCACCACCCCCAACGCGCTGGCAGCCAAAAGCACCCACACCATCGGCCCGCCTTGCAGCAATGTCGCAGCTAGCATGCCTGTTTGTAGGACATGCCTCCGCCTCGGTCACGCCCAAAGCCCTGCCAATAAGGCCGAATAACTTGCCCTTGCCGCTCCGTCCTTGCACTTCGCATGCTCGCGGAATGGACCAGCCAGACCAACTCCGCGAATTATTTCGCATGCAGAAATCCCTCAATGAACGCATTGGCGTGTATACCGACGGCATGACTGATGAACAAAAAACCGAGTGGGTACTCAACTATTGTCGCGCCATGAATCAGGAGATTGCCGAGCTCACCGACAGTGTCCCGTGGAAATGGTGGGCCAAGTATCAAAAGCTGGACGAACAAAATGCGCGGGTGGAGGTGGTCGACCTGTTTCATTTCCTGATCAGCCTCGCACAGGTACTCGGCATGAGTGCGGATGATGTATTTGAGGCCTACGTGAAGAAAAACGAAGTCAACTTCCAGCGTCAGGACAGCGGCTATGCGGAGAAGGACGAAAACGACTCCAAACATATCTAGCTCATGCCCGCCGCCACGCCACCGCCCGAGCACCTGCGCCATGAGGTGGAAAGTGTCCTGATTGGTGAAACAGAAATCGCGGGGCGCGTGCGTGAATTGGCTGCGGACATTGAGCGTGATTATGCCGAAAAAGATCTTCTCATGATCGCCCTGCTCACGGGCACGGTTCCGTTTCTGGCCGATCTCATGCGGCACATCGCGCTGCCGATGCGGCTGGATTTCATGGGTGTCTCCAGTTACGGCACCGGCACGGCACCGGGCGAACTGGTTTTCACCAAGGAACTCCGACTCGAGGCACAGGATCGGGATGTGCTGCTGGTCGATGATATTCTCGACACCGGCCAAACCCTGCACGCCGTTCAAGCCAAACTCAAAGACCTCCATCCCCGCAGTCTGAAGACCTGCGTGTTGCTCGAGAAAACCTCCCGTCGACGTGAAACGGTCACAGCAAATTATGTGGGGTTTGAAGTGCCTGATGAATTCGTGGTCGGCTACGGACTCGATTACGCCGAACGCTTTCGCAACCTGCCGTTCATCGGCGTTCTAAAACCGGAGGTGTATGCATGACCGTCATCGTCAAGTTTTGGTCCTATTTTAAGGACCATACCGGTTGCTCGGAGAGCACACTGGAACTACCGGAATCCGCCTCCCTTGGCGACGCTCATTCGGCCGTGATTGAACGTTTTCCGGCCTTAGCCGAAATGCAAAACAGCACACTAAAGGCCGTGGGGGTGGATTATCAACCGGATGAATTTGTGTTAAATGAAGGCGACGAAATATCCCTCTTCCCCCCCGTGCAAGGCGGATGAAAACCCAACTCACCATTACCCCCGAGCCGATTGACGAGACCGCGCTCAATGCCGAGCGCGAACTAAGCGATGGCATGGGAGCCGTGGTCGTATTCCAGGGTGTCGTCCGCGCACAGGAAGGTACGGCCTCCATCAGCGCCATCGATTACGAGGCCTTTGATGAAATGGCCTGTCACCAATTCGAATTAATTTTTGAGGAAATAGACCGTCAATGGCCGGTGGAATCCGTGCGCCTTGTGCATCGCGTGGGCGTCGTACCGGTAAATGCGCCCTCGCTTTGGGTGGAAATCATCGCGCCTCACCGGGCCGTGGCCTTTGCCGCGTGCCAGTTCCTGATCGATGCCATGAAACAACGTGTGCCGATCTGGAAAAAGCCCGTGGGAGGGGCGAGTTCCACCTCGTCCCAAAAATTCTCGACTTGATTCAAAATGGGGCAAGGTGGAACTCGCCCCTCCCTATCTTAACTCAATCCCCACTGGACAATGGTCGGAACCCATCACCTCGGGCAGAATAAACGCCCGTTTTAAGCGCGGCCGTAGATTAGCGGAAATCATGAAGTAATCGATCCGCCAGCCCACGTTACGGGCCCGGGCGTTGTTCATGTTGCTCCACCATGTGTAATGGCCGCCTTCCGGCTCGAATTCTCGAAAGCTGTCCAAAAATCCCGCCTGCACAAATGCATCAAACCCCGCTCGTTCCTCAGCCGTAAATCCGTGGGTGTTTTTGTTGGACTTCGGATTGGCGAGATCGATTTCCGTGTGGGCCACATTGAAGTCTCCGCAAAAGACCACTGGCTTGCGCCGCTTCAATTTCTTGAGGTACGCCAGAAAAGCCTGATCCCAATCCTGCCGATACGGCAAGCGTGCCAGACTGCGCTGTGCATTGGGCACGTAGACGTTGACCAAGAAGAAATCCTCATATTCTGTGGTCAGCACCCGCCCTTCGCGATCGTGCATGTCCACACCAATCCCGCGTGTTACTTTCAACGGAGCCGGCTTGGACAGGGTGAGCACGCCGGAGTAGCCTTTTTTCTCGGCCGGATTCCAATACGCCTCAAAGGTGCGTGGCCAATCCGGCTCCACCTGTTCCGGCAACGCCCGACTTTCCTGCACACAGAGGATGTCCGGCCGTGCCTTGCGCACCCAGTCGGCGAAGCCTTTTTTCTGCACGGCCCGCAGACCGTTGACGTTCCACGACAGAATCCTCACTACACCTCTTTCACCACGCCCCAGTGCACGTCCAACCGTTTGGTCAGGTAGAGTTTCACGGCCTTGAGCAGGGCCTTGGCCTCGCATTGCTGGCCGGCAGCCAAAATTTGTTTAAGGGTCATGCCGGATTTGATCCGGAAACTTTCCTGAGCAATGATCGGCCCCTCATCCAGCTGCATGCTGACAAAGTGTGCCGTGACCCCGGCAATCTTCACGCCATGTTCATACGCCTGCCGGTAGGCTTGTGGTCCTGGAAAACTCGGCAACAGCGAAGGATGGATGTTGATAATCTTGTTTTTGTAACGCCACACAAAATCCGGTGAGAGTATTTTCATGAAACGCGCGAGCACAACAAAATCGACCTCGTACTTGTCGAGCACCTCCAGCACGCGCTTTTCGCCGCGTTGCCGATCCGTCCATGGCACATGCACGAAGGGCAATTTGTGTTTCTTAGCCAACGGCGCGAGATCCGGACGATTGCCGATCATGACCACCGGTTCCGCCTGCTTTAGCTGACCTTTGGCAAAAGCCTCCAACAGTGCCTGTGGGCAGCCTGCCTCGCGGGTGACCATGATGGCCATGCGCTGTTTACCACCGGGCTCTGACACACGCAGCCGCACTTCCATGCCCAGCTCCTTACCCAACGCATTGAGCTGGCGCTTGAGTTTGGCCGACACGGGCGCCTCCTTTTTCCAGGAGGCCTGAATGACCATGCTGAACTGGCCGCGCGTCACCTGCTCCTCCAAGGCCTCAATATTGGCCTGCAGCTGAAAAAGGAACTCGGTCACCCGCGCCACCACGCCGGTTTTATCCCGGCCAATCACCGTTATGGTCGCAAATCGTTGCATGGGCGCGCGAGCAAACCAAACGGCCCGCTTCATGGCAAACCGTTTCCCCCGAACTGTGGACAAGAAAACCGTACGTCCACGTACTATTGCCTTGTTTTTGAGGCTTAAAAACGGCATAATCCGCCGCCATGAGCGCTGACGCTGCTTCCGGTTCTGGCCTAAAACTCACCCGCACCCAATGGTTGATCTGCTTTATCGCCACCATCGGGTTTCTGTTCGACATCTACGAGCTATTGATGCTGCCGTTGATCGGCAAAGATGCCCTGGCAGATTTGGCAAATATTAGACCGGGAACACCTGAGTTTACTTATTGGTTTAGGCTCCTGTTTTTTGTGCCAGCAATTTGTGGCGGTATTTTTGGCCTGCTGGGTGGTTACCTCACAGACTTGTTCGGCCGGCGTAGGGTTTTGACATTCAGTATTCTTCTTTATGCGGTAGCCGCGTTTTGTGCAGGTTTTTCTACTACGCCCGAGCAATTACTTTTTTTCCGCTGCCTTGTGTTCATCGGAGTATGTGTTGAGTTTGTGGCTGCAGTTGCGTGGCTTTCAGAATTGTTCCCTAATGCTGTCCAACGAGAAAAGGTGTTGGGATACACACAGGCGTTTTCATCGGTGGGTGGTTTATCGGTAGCCATCGTAAACGGATACCTTGCCCATAAAGCACTCTCGGGAGAATTGCCGGTAATCCCCGGCTGGTTTTCCGGAATCTTGGGAACCATTTCTGAAGACAGCAATCAAGCTGTCTGGCGCTACACTTTGATGAGCGGACTCATTCCGGCCATCCCGTTACTCATCATCCGTCCGTTCCTCCCGGAATCGCCGCAGTGGCAGAAAAAGAAAGAATCCGGAGAATTAAAACGAGCCAGCCTCGGCGAATTGTTCTCACCCGAATTAAAAAGGGCCACAATCGTAACCACAATACTGTTTGCTCTGGCTTACGGAGCTGCATTCGGAGCCGTGCAGCACATGCGTCTAATTATCCCCAAAACACCCGAAGTTGCGGCTGCATCTGTCGAAGCACGGGATAAAGCCAAAGCATCCGCTGAAGCTGCGAATAAACCGGAAAAATTGGTGACCATAGCCGGAAAGAAAGCCTTCAAAGCCAAAGAGCAGGAGTACGCTGCCAAAATAACCAAAGTCCAGGAAGTCGGCGGATTATTTGGCCGCGCCCTCATGGCTGTCATCATTGTGGTTGTCGTTTCAAGAGGCACATCGAGTATCTGGACATTTGTCGGTTGGTCGCAATTGGCCGCGTTCCTCGTCTACGAATCTCTCATAGGATTTGGATTTAAAATTCCAGATCCGGACACCAGTGCAATAACTGCTCACCTGCTTTGTGCGGGAAAAGGTATGATCGTTGGAGGTATCATCGGTGTTCCAATCTGGTGGGTTACAACCAAATTGATGAACCTGTTACAAGGGGCACCTTGCCGATCCGTTCTACGGGCCTTCCAATTGCCGGGAATATTCCTCATGCCAGTCATCTTTGGTTTATTGATCTCAAGCAACCTGACCAATGCATACATTGGAATGTTCATTGCCGGCATGCTGGTTGTCGGCCAATTCACATTTTGGGGCAACATGCTCCCCCGCTTTTTCCCGGTTCACCTTCGGGGCACGGGCGAAAGTTTCGCCGCAAACATTGGCGGACGCTTGATCGGCACCAGTTTCGCTTTTGTTGTTTTCACCGTCACGGACGAGAAATGGCAAGGCATCTTCCCTCAAACACTACACGGCCCGGATGGATTCCCAACCCGGGTAGCTTTAACCACTGCCGCCATCGGATTCATCGTTTTTGCCCTTGGCTGGTTTGTTGCCGGCAAGTTGCCTGAACCACAATTCGCCGATGATGGTCATGGTGATGAATCAAGCTCCGAAGAAAAAATCGAGGAAGAGGAAACGACCGCACCGACTGCTGTTACGGAACAAGAATCCGATCCGGAGCCTGAATCTGAAGACGACACTCCGGATTCCGCTTCCGATGATGAATCCGATGAGAAGAAAGCCTAGGGCTACTTCTCTTTGGTCCCATAATATTCTTTGGGAAAATCCGCCGGGCGGGAACGCTCCGGATGGCGCAATGGAAAAGTAGGCCCGCGGTCCGGAGCCAGACGCAAGTTTAGTCCACCGGATTCCCTAAGCAGTTCAAACAAGCGCTGATTCAATCGCTCCACCACCGGAGCGTGTGCTTTGCTGATGATTAGATTCTTTGTTTCATCCGGGTCCTGCTGCAAATCATACAGTTCATTTACATCCCACAAACCGTGGTAGCGGATGTATTTATAGCGTTCCCCGCGCACGGCATGAATGGTGGGGGTGTGGGGGTAATTGCGTTCCCAAAAATATTCGTACAACACATAATCCCGCCACGGCACCTTCTTACCCAAGGCGATCGGCCAAAAACTGCTGCCATCAAACTGTTCATTCGGGGGCTGCAAGCCCGCCGCCTCGATGAGGGTCGGTCCGAGATCTATGTTGGCGACGACTTTTTTCACCGTACTGCCTGCCCGAATTACCTCCGGACAATGCATTAACAATGGCACGCGCATGGAATGTTCGTACGCCGTCCGTTTATCGATCAGGCCATGTTCACCGAACTGAAACCCGTTGTCCCCCATGTACACTACCAACGTGCGCTCGAGTTCGCCGATTTGTTTGAGATGCCCCATCACGGAGCCCATGTGATCATCCACCGCCAACAAGGTTTCACAGTAACGGAGGTAATAATTATTCAGGTCAAAGTCAGGCAGGTTATAGGCAAAATCCACGCCATGCCGGCTATTCCGCTGGTTCTTCAGCCACATCGGTTTATCGGCATAATTAGCTTCAGTATTGGCGAAGGTCTTGGGCAACGGCATGCGTTTCTCCTTGTATCGACCCAGATGCCGATCGGCCGCTACAAAATCCGCATGGACCGCCTTGTGGGAAATCATCAAAAAAAACGGCCGCTTATCCTTGCGGTTCTTTAACCAATCCAGCGAGTAATCGGTCAACTCGTCGGTGATGTAGCCCTTTTGCTCCACCCGCTTGCCGTTGACGTTAAACCCATCGTAACTGTTTTGCGGCACTTTACGACTCGTGCCGCGGCCATCCACCCAATACGTCCCCTGCCCCTTAAAGCTGACCCAATGATCAAATCCCGGCTGACGATGGTCGATATTGCCGCCCATGTGCCATTTACCAATGAATGCGGTATTGTAGCCGTTGGCCTGCAGGTATTGAGGGAAAAACACGAGCCCCTTGGGCAGTGGATTGTAATTATCGACTACGCCATGATTGTGCGCATATTTGCCGGTAAGAATACTGGCGCGGCTTGGCGAACAGAGCGAGGTGGTCACAAACGCATTGGGGAAATGCGCCCCACCCTTGGCCATGGCATCGAGGTGCGGTGTCTCCAGGAACGGATGCCCCATGAAACCCATCGCATCAAACCGATGATCATCGGTCAGGATGAAAATGATGTTTCGCGGCTTGCCGCCCTCGACGGGGTCCAATCTAAAGTCAGCCGCCTGCCCTGGCACCACTCCGCAAAGCAGTACCCACAACAATTGAAATGGTTTCATGGATTAGGGTTTTAAAATGATTTTCCCGGCCAAGGTTCCGGCCCCGTGGATGGTGTTTTCTTCCTGCAACTGGTGTGCTGCTGCAGCCTCGCTCAAAGGCAGCACACGATCAATGTTGGCGCGCAATTTTCCTTCGGCCAGCCATCGATTGAGATCCGCCCCGCACTGCTGCTGTTCGGCTGCGGAATAATTGAACATCGCAAAGCCGTGCAATTCACAATCCTTCACGTAAAATGGCCCTACTGGAAACACTGGCCGCGCCCCGCGCCCGGCCATCACCACCATCCGGCCGCGCTTGGCCAGTAATGGCACCGCCCATTCGAAATCCGCCTCGCGCCGCGTTTCCCACAACACATTGACTCCTTCAGGCGCCAGCTCAAGCACGCGGGCGGCCACGTCCTCATCGCGATATTGGATCACTTCATCCGCGCCGAATTCACTGGCCTTGGCCACGCGCTCGTCACTGCCCGCTGTGGCAATCACCCGCGCCCCCAGTGCCTTGCCAATTTGTACCACCATCGATCCCACGCCGCCGGCACCGCCGTTGACCAGCACGGTTTCGCCCGCCTGAACCTTAGCCCGATGCACCAGTCCGATGTGTGCGGTAATCCCCACCAACGCCACGGCTGCTGCCTCCTCTTCGCTCACGCCTTCCGGAATCGGGTGCAAATAATCTGCCGCCACACAGGCCTGCTCGGAGGTTGTGCCTTGTCGCCCCAACAAACCTTGATTACTCGCCCATACCTGATCTCCCACGGACCAGCCTGTCACGCCTTCACCCAACGCCAAAACTTCGCCGGCCAAATCGCTGCCGATCACGAACGGCATGGGCAACTCCATGGCTACCAAACCGCCCCGGATATAAGTATCAATCGGATTTACCGAAGCGGCTTTAACCTGAATCAAGACTTCGCCGGCACCCGGCGACGGATCCGGCAATATTCCAATCCGGATCTGCTCAGGCTCACCCGTTTCTTCAATGTACGCCGCCTGCATTAGTCCATCCCCTCGAGTTGCGGCAATTCCACGCCATTTCCTTCCACCGCCGACACAGCGCCGGCCGAAAGAATTTCCTGAGCATCCCGGCAATGACCGGCGCGACATAAAGGATGAAACGCTCCATCCGTTTCAATGCCATGCAGAAAATGCGCAATCGGGCTTCGCAAATGGTTGGGCAACTCGGGTACTTCGATCTCGCAACCTTCCGGCTGTTCCTGAGTAGCCCTCAGCAAACGACCCTTTTCGGGTTCGGCCAGCAACGTCCCTTCGCTGCCGTAAATAATGGTGCGATAGTTGGTCATCTTGTCGATCTGCGTCCAACTGGCTTCCGCGATACAGATCGCCCTGGGATACTGCATCAAGAGCACGGCATTATCCTCGGCATCCAAATCCGTTTTCAGCAACTGTCCGGCCACCGCCGTAACCCGATGTGGGCGCCCCAACAAGACTCGTGCCAATACCGCGCCGTAGCAGCAGTAATCGAGCAATGCCCCGCCGCCATTGCGATTGGGGTCATACAGCCAATCACAGAAATGTTCGCTGGCCCCCATTTCCTTGGGGCCTTGGTGGGCGGCCCGATAGCGCACCTGCCAAACCTCACCGATCTCGCCGGATTGCGCGAGGGCCAGAGCCTGTTGCACTTGCGGCCACCAGGCAATGGGCCAGTTCACCATCAGGCGTTTGCCGGAGGTATCGGCGGCTTGAAGCAATTGATCGGCTCCCTCGAGATCAGCCGCAAGCGGTTTCTCGATCAACACATGCCAGCCGCGCTCGAGCGCCTTGATGCCTTCTTCGGCCCCGGCCCGGTTGTTGCCGTAGATTAACACCGCATCCAATTTCTCGGAGGCGGCCATCTCCTGCGAATCCGTGTACACATTGACGCTGAATTCCTTGGCGGCACGGTCGAGCAGCGGACGCTGCAGACTGGTGACGGCTACCAATTCCGCCTGTTCGTTTTCCTGCAGTTCCGGAAGGACATCCCACACATGATCATGCGAGAGGCCGATAATGCCAAAACGTGTCATGCGCGGAGTGTGCTTGGAATAAGCGCGTGCCTCAATTCATTTCGCCTTGCCCTAAACAACAGATTGCGCACACTCACGCCATGCGTTTGCTGATTTTGCCGGCTATTTTGACTTGGATCCAGATGCCCGTTCACGGCATTGAAGCTTGGAAAACCCTGAATCTCTGGCCCAGTAAAGCGCCTGGGGAATCGTATGATCTCCCCGCCGAAGCCGAGCAACCGGCCCGGCCCGGCCAAAAACAGGTTATTCGTATCGGCAACGTCAGCACCCCCACCTTGTCCGTGTACAAAGCCAAAAAACCTAACGGCACGGCCGTGGTGATTTGCCCCGGCGGCGGTTACAGTATTCTCGCTTGGGATTTGGAAGGCACGGAAGTGGCCGAATGGCTCAATGGCATAGGCGTCACGGCCGTTGTGTTGAAATACCGTGTGCCCCGCCGGAAGGATCGCGAAAAACATGCCGCCCCCCTGCAGGACGCTCAACGGGCTCTGGGGCTTACCCGGCATCACGCCAAGGCTTGGGGTATCCATCCCGAACGGATCGGCATCCTCGGCTTTTCCGCCGGCGGCCATCTTACCGCCACTGCCATGACCAACTACCGTAAGCGTACCTATCCCACCGTGGACGCCGCCGATCAGGCCAGTTGCCGCCCGGATTTCGGCGTGCTCGTTTACCCCGCTTATCTGGTGGATTCTGAAACGAAAACCAAGCTCGTGCCCGAGGTGCCGGTGGACAAGGACACGCCGCCGGCTATTTTCATTCACGCGGGCGATGATCGTGTGACGGCGGACAGCAGCGTGCAAATGTGGCTGGCCATGCGCCGCGTCGGCGTGCATTCCGAACTACACATCTTCCCCCACGGCGGCCACGGCTATGGCTTGCGCCCTTCTACCGACCCCGTTTCCAAATGGCCCAAGTTGGTGGAAGGCTGGCTGGATCGGACTGGACTGGTGAAATAATTAACGGATCCAGAGAATATTGGGCGGGATAATTTCCTGTGTCGGGCGTGTCAGATTTTCATTCACCCCTTTGAATACCCCCCCAGTTGCGACCCCGTGCGCCCGCACAGTGGACGCGAATTCCGCATCACCGCCCAGCTTCATGCTACCGCCTGCCCGTACCCACTGTCCTGCACTCGTGCCTAGCCCCGCCATGGCGTAATTTTGCAAACGCACCGGATCCATCTCGTTGTTCCCCACAAACGCCTGACTAGCCTGCCCAACGTTCGCCGTGCGCAACGACATCCCCAGATAATCTTTGTATGAGGGCGTAGACGGACCTGATGGATAATCAAACTCATAACTTGGATCACCGGAAATATTTCGAGTCACCGCCAACAAAGTTTCCGGCCGCTGCATGTCGCTCCCCAAATGCAAGGCATAGCTCAGCGAGCGATAATCCATATGGACATGCACCCCATCGAAAGCATGCCCAAACCCGTTCCATTTGCCGTGCTGAATTTCCTTGTCCATCCAAGGATGCGTTTCCGGATCCACCGGCGAAGCCAACAAACGCGCCGTGCCCAGTTCTTCTCGAATCGGTGCCGGCAGGAAAAGGAACTGCACATCCCACAAATGATGTGCCCCCGTGTGTTGAGTGCCATACAGGCTCTGCCAAAGCTGTTCGCCTTGCCGATGCGTCAAGGTCCAAGGCAATCGGCCCTCATATTCCCCCGCAAATAAAGTAAACGCCATGTGCACCTGCTTCAGGTTGCTACCACATTTCATCCGGTTGGCCTTCACTTTGGCTTTCGCCAATGTGGGCAAAAGAATACCCGCTAGAATGCCGATGATCGCAACCACGACCAGTAGCTCCACCAAAGTAAAAGCACATTTCAACTTGCTCTTCGGCATGTTTGAGAATCCTTCCTCATTTGCTGCATGATTGCAATCCGGCAGCGATTAGCCAATGCTCCGGCACATGAAAACCACCGCTGCCGTCTTGCACGAGATGGAACGTCCAATGCCGTATGCCGACTCCCAGCCGATGGTTATTGAGGAACTCGATCTCGAAGGTCCCGGCGAGGGAGAGGTGTTGGTGGAGGTGAAAGGGGCCGGCCTGTGTCATTCGGATCTTTCCGTCATCAATGGTTCACGCCCGCGCCAGATGCCGATGGTACTGGGGCACGAAGCCAGCGGCATCGTCCGTGAAGTGGGTCCGGGCGTGCGCGGCCTGAAGGCGGATGATCACGTGATTTTTACTTTCATTCCCAGCTGCGGCCATTGCCGGTACTGCACCGTGGGCAAACCCTCCCTGTGCGAGAACGGCGCCGAGGCCAACAACGCCGGTGTGTTAATGAACGGCGCCCAACGCTTCAGTCGAAACGGTCAGTCTTATTTCCACCACTGCGGCGTCAGCGGCTATTCGCAATACACCATCGCCCTGCCCGGCTCTCTGATGAAGATCGATTCCACTCTGCCGTTTGAACTGGCCACACTGTTCGGTTGCGCCGTAACCACCGGCACCGGCGCCGCCATGAATACGGCCAACATCCGCCCCGGCCAAAGCGTGGCTGTATTCGGGCTGGGCGGAGTCGGACTGGCAGCCTTGATTGGGGCCAAAGCCTGCAACGCCGGCCAAATCATTGCGGTGGATTTATTGGATTCAAAACTCGAGATGGCCCGCGACCTCGGCGCCACGCACACGGTTAACGCCGCGGAAAACAACCCTGTGGAAGTCATTCAGGATCTTTCACATGGGGGCGTAGAAATTGCCATCGAAAGCGTGGGCAACGCCACCGTGATGGCGCAGGCCTACGAATCCACCCTGCGCGGCGGCACGACCGTCGCCATCGGCCTGCCGCATCCGGATCATCAATTCAGCATCCCGGCCGTCACTCTCAGCGCCATGGAGAAAACGGTGAAGGGCTCTTACCAAGGCAGCTGCGTCCCCACGCGCGACATCCCGCGCTTCATCGACATGTATCACGCCGGCCAGCTGCCGGTTGACCGATTGCTCACTGACACGATTCAACTGGAAGACATCAATACCGGTTTCGATCGACTTCATAAAGGTGAGGTGGCGCGGCAGGTGATTTTGTTTTAGCCCCGGATTCTGTTCGCCATGCGACGGCAAACCAACATCGTTCTTGGCAAGCTTGGCTTGGTTTGTTGGTCATTATTCCTTTTCACCAGCCATGGGCTGATCGCTCAAAAAACCTTCCCGGCACCCGTTGAAACGTTACTCGATCAACATTGTATGGATTGTCACGGTACCGAATCGGCCAAGGCGGATTTTAATTTGGCGGATCTTTCACGGGACTTGAGCAAGGGCAAAACGCTTTCGACGTGGGTGCGCTTGTTTGATCGAGTGGATAAAAAGGAAATGCCGCCGGAAGGCAAAGCGCATCGCATTCAGGCTGCAGACCGGGATCGTGCGTTGAAGTTGCTGGGGGACGTCTTGCGCGGGGCGGACCGGGCAGCCATCGCCAAACATGGCCGCGGACCGGCGCGCCGGCTGACCCGCGATGAGTTTCAGGATAACCTCCGCGACCTACTCAAGATGCCGACGTTGGATGTGAAAGGCAAGTTGCCCGAAGACCGGCGGGCGCATGGCTACACCAGGGTTGTCGGCCTGCTCGATTTATCGCGGGTTCATCTAAATGCTTTTCTCAACGCCAGTGAAGAGGCACTGATGGATGCGATGGCACCTTCGGTCACGCCGCCGGTTCCTCAAAAGTTCAAGGCGCGCGGAATCAATCTGTTTACCGGGCTCACCACTTTTGGAGGACGCGAGGCCATGTTTTTTGTTCGCGACAATAAAATGGTGGTCATCAACGGGAACGACCTGAAGGAAATGAAGCCCGAAGCGTTGACTGATCCCAAGCTGCACGTCGCCGTGTTTCGTTCGGCCACCTGGCCATACTTTGGTTATCCGCGAAATTTCCGGGCCAACAAAACCGGCACCTATCGGGTGCGCTTCGCGGGTCGTGCGGTGCGGCAGGTGCGCGATCTGAGGCTGGTGCCGGCGCATGATCCGCTGCCTATGAGCTTTCGCGCGCGTCAGCCATCAGGCCCGGATGTTTCCGGCGATGTCCGCGAAACCGGTGGTTGGATGGATCTCCAGCCGGTGAGCAAGCAATTTGAGACCACGATTTTTCTCAAGAAAGGCGAAACGTTCGAGTACAGCTTCCTCGGCCTGCCAGTGCCGTTCATCCGGACAGACAAGGGGTTTTACTACGATTTCCCCCCCATGCCTAAAGACGGTCATCGTGGCGGGGTCATCGAATGGCTCGATGTCGAGGGGCCGCTGAACCCGCCCACTTGGCCCCCGCCATCGCACGAGTTCCTGTTCGGTCAACTGCCGCTTAAAGCGCCTCTGCCGATTAGCCGACTCCCCATCAGTGTCGAGAGCAAGGAACCGCTCAAAGATGCCGAACGCCTGTTCCGCCGCTTCGCCGATGCTGCCGCACATCTACCCTTGACGGAAGAGGATTACACCGGCTTCCTGACCCTGATTCGCAAGGACCTCGCGGCCGGCATGCCTTTCGCCGATGCCATGCTTAAAGGATATCAAGCATTCCTGTGCTCCAACCATTTCCTGTTCCTGAGCCGCCAACCGGATGAGCCCTCGCTCGCCTACGCCAATCGGCTGACTCATTTCCTGTGGAACTCCAGTCCCGATGATCGACTAGCCTCACTCGCCAAAACCAACGCACTCAACAACCGCAAGACGTTCGAACAGGAACATGCCCGCATGCTGGCGGATCCGCGATTCGATCGGTTCATTGAGGGCTTTGTGGAGCAATGGCTCGACTTGGCGGACTTGCGGCGTGACGAACCCGACAACCGGCTCTACCCCGAATATCGCAAGGATGATTACCTCGTCGATTCCATGGAAAAAGAGACACGCCTGTTCGTCAAAACGCTCATCACCGAAAATCATCCCATCGCCACGATTGCCGATTCCAAATTTGCCTTCGTCAACGATCGGCTCGCCGCGCATTACGACCTGCCCCGCGTTCGCGGCTCCCAACTCCGCAAGGTGACCCTGCCCGACTGGAACCCCCGCGGCGGACTGCTCACTCATGCTTCCATTCTCAAGCACACATCCAATGGCACCACTACATCTCCCGTGCTGCGTGGCGTTTGGGTGATGGAAAAGATCCTGGGCGATCCGCCGCCGCCGCCGCCCAAGTCAATCCCGGCCGTGGAACCGGATATTCGCGGGGCCACCACCATTCGCGAGCAATTGGCCAAGCATACGGAGGATAAGGCCTGTGCGACCTGCCACGCCCGATTTGATCCCATTGGATTCGCGCTGGAAAATTTTGACGTGATGGGCGCCTGGCGCGATCGGTATCGGACCCAGAATGCCGGCGAACAAATCACCGGCTACGATCCCGCCGGCCACCCCTTCACCTACCACGTGCGCCGGGAAGTGGATCCCGCCGGTCAACTGCTCACCGGCGAGGCCTTTACTGACATCCATGCGCTCAAGGCCATCCTTGCCAAGAAACCCCGTTTACTGGCCCGCAACCTGTTGCATCAATTTACCCTCTACGCCACTGGGACACCCGTTCGCTTTTCCGAACGGGCAGAGATCGAGCGGGTTCTTGACCAGTGCAAACCTACCGGCTATCGGGTCGGCGATTTGCTCCGCGCCTTTTGCGCCAGCCCGATCCTCCGCCAGCCATGAACCACACTGCCCCGACACCGCCCATGAACCGCCGCCACTTCCTCCGTGGTCTGGGCGTGGCCCTGCCCTTGCCTTTACTGTTGCAACACGCCCGGGCGCAGCCCAAGCAACCCGCTGCCCGACGAATGCTGTTGATCTCCAACAATCTCGGCGTGTTGCCCGGCTCTTTTTTCCCCAAACAAACCGGCCCCGACTACGCGCTCTCGCCGCTGCTTAAAAACCTCGAGCCAATCCGCAAAGAGTTCACCGTTTTTTCCGGCCTCTCGCATCCAGCCGTTTCCGGTGGGCATTCCACGGAAAACTGTTTTCTAACCGGCGCCAAGGACCCCACCGGCAGCGGGTTTCGAAATACCGTTTCACTCGATCAATTCGCCATTGAGCACCTCGGCCAACGCACACGTTTTCCCACGCTGAATCTCGGTGTAAATATCGATCGCGGCAACCGCAGCCTGTCCTGGAGCCGTGACGGCGTGCTGTTGCCCGCCGAGGACAAACCCTCTGCCCTGTTCCGGAAGATGTTCATTCAAGGCCGCCCGGAGGAAACTGAGCAACGCCTGCAACGCCTCAAGGAACGTGGCAGCATCCTCGATACCCTGCGCGCCGACGCCAAGCGGCTGCAGGCGCGATCGGGTCAAGAGGACAAGACTCGGCTCGACCAGTACTTCACCTCCATCCGCGAACTGGAACAGGGCCTGACGATCGCCGGCGAATGGGAAACGCGCCCCAAACCAATAACCCGCCAGCCTGCGCCCGAAGATATTCTCGATCGTGCGCAGTTTTTCCCGAAGTTTGATCTCATGCTCCGGATGGCACAACTGGCATTCGAGAGCGACTCCACTCGCATCGTCACCCTGATGGTCGACGCCTTTGCCACGCCGGTCTTTGAAATCAATGACGAGGAGAAATCCCTCACCGGCTACCATAACCTCAGCCACCACGGCCAATCACCGGAGAAGATTCGTCAGCTCGAAAAGACCGATCACCGCCAAATGAAAACCCTCGCCGGCCTGTTTCAGCAACTCCGCGACACCCGCGAACCCACCGGCCCCCTGCTTGACTCCACCATGATCCTGTACGGCAGCAACATGGGCGACGCCAACGTACACAACTGCGATAACCTCCCCATCCTCCTTGCCGGCGGCGGCTTCCGCCATGGCCAACATCTCGCCTTTGATCCCCGCAACAACCAGCCCCTCTGCCGCCTCTACCTCTCCATGCTCCAACAAATGGGCATCGAGACCGATTCATTCTCCAGCGGCCAAGGCACCCTGCCCGGCCTGCGCCCGGCGTGATCATTCAGACCATGGTGTTCTGCAACACCCCGATGCCCTCGATGCTGGCCTCGACTTGATCGCCGGCTTGGAGGTGGACGCCTTTCGCATGGCCAACGCCGGCGGCCGTGCCCGTGGAAATGATGTCGCCGGGTTCAAGGGTGACAAAGGAGGAAATAAACTCGATCACCGCTGCCACGGGAAAAATCTGCATGGCGGTACTTGCGTCCTGATGCACCTCGCCATTCACGGTGAGCTTGAGTGGTAACACCTGCGGGTCAGGAATACTTTCCGGACAAGCCACGCATGGCCCCACCGGGCAACTGCCGTCATGCCATTTGCCGTGTTGCCAGTCGAAAAACTTATCGCGATCACGCTCCGCGCGGTTGGGGTTCGGGCGAAAACCGCGATCGGAAATGTCATTCACCACGGTGTAACCCGCCACGTATGCCAGCGCCTCGGCCTCACTCACGCCTTTGGCCTCTTTGCCCATCACCACGCCCAGTTCGCATTCCCAATCGATATTGTCCGGTGACACGGCCGGAATGGGAATCTCACCCCCGTGGCGATTAAGCGTGGTGGAAGCCGGCTTTATGAACACATACGGATAGGTTTGCGCCCGCTCCACGGCAATCTCGCCGCCTTCCTCAATGTGCTTGGCGTAGTTCCCCGCCAAAAGCAGCAGTTTGTTCGGACGCGGCACGGGCGTCAGGATGGTCGCATCAGTCAATGCCAACTCCGCTGCTCCGGCTGCATTCGCTGTTAACCATGCATCCACCTGCAAAGCTTCTTCACGCTGGGATCCGCCGGGTAAGTACGCGAGTACATCATCAAAAGCCGCCAGCGTAATCCCCGCCGCCCCGGCCGCTGCGGCCAAGGGCACAACGCTGTCCGCCTGATAAAACCCCACCGCCGGCGCATCGCCCTGTTGAAATCGACACAGTCTCATGTTGCTCCCTAAATTTTCTCCCTTAATTATTATTGAGTTGCACTTCGTTGGCGGCGGCCAGTCGACGCAGACTTTTCAAGCCGCCGTACTTTACGGCGCCCGGCAGAAAATTTGGATCGCGATAGGATTTCAAATCCGCAAAGGCAAACTTGCCAGCTCGCACTGTCGCTTCATTGACACCACGCCCACTCAGGGCCAACGCCGCCAGCGCAACGGGGGAAGTGGCCGCATCCGCTTCCACGCGAATGTGTTCGGGCTTTTCGCTCTCAAACCCGCGCACCCACGACAGCACGGTCATGACATCATGCACCCGACGCGCAAAGAGTGTGTGGTTGTAGGCAAAGCTGTACCCGGCAAACTCACGCGGATTCCCCACCACCCTCGCCTGCGTCACCGGCTTGCCGTCCTTGAGAAATTCGCCCTGTTGAAACAGGTCCACGCCCACCACCGAGGTGCCGGCCGCTAAATGCGCCCGCACCACGGCCGTCGGTTTGCCCTTGGCATCGAATAACCCCGCCTTGCCGTTGCCCGTGAGGATCAGCACCGCCTTGCCGTTCCATTCCTTGGCGGGATACAGCGAAACAACCGGCAGCGATTCGCCCCGGGCCTTGAGGCGCAGGATATCGGTGAATTCCAAATACCCGTCGCGCTTGGCCTTGCCCACCTTTTCGCGGGCCACTTCCTTGTACGCCGGCGCCATGCGACCGATCAAAGCGCCCCATGCCTGGCGCAGTTCGGAAACGGACATTTTAGCCACTAATTTGGCGTCCCGATCCGCCACCCACCGGGTCAGCTTGCGTTCAAAGGCCTCGCCCCCGGCCGGCTCCGGATGGTCCGCATTCCATACCGCATGCTCTTCCTTGCTCAGCAGTTTGAAATCCGCCTCCACGATCGGTTCCTTCAGACCCCATTTCATGTGGCGGTTAAACCAGTGGTACATGTGTGCGCGCGACACGTAATTGTAATTATGCCGAAAGTGCGTGAGATCGACACAAAACACATTCTCCTTTTTGCCGTACAACCCGTAGAGCTTCTGCAACTCGGGATAACCATCCTTCATCATCGCCTTGGTCCAGTCATTGGCCGCCGTCATCCCCTGCGGCCGCGGCGCGAACAGCGCGGCCAGTTCAACATTGCCCGTGCCCACGCGGAGCAGGCTGCAGCTTTCGCAGGTACAACCGCCCTGCATCGAGGTGCTCACCATGCCATTAGGAAAGGAAGCAACCGGCCGGTCATCCAGCGCGCCAAGTAAAATGGTCTGCGTACCGCCGCCGCTGCCTCCGGTAACCGCCATGCGCTTGGGATCCACATCCGGGAGGCCTGCGAGAAAATCCAGCGCCCGAATGCCGTTCCAGGTCTGCAACCCCATGATCGATTGCAACCGCAATTCCGCCTGCGCGCTGTACAAGCCCCAGCTCTGTTTCCCCTCCATCGCCGGCCGCTGCGTGCGGAATCGATGGGCCAACTCGAAGGACAACTGCGTGCTGTCCGCATAACCGATCATATCAAAGAGCAACACCACATTACCCAACCGCGCGAGCGTGGCAGCGCGGGCGACCTTGGGCATGCGGCCGGATTCCTTGTGCTTCTCCGCGCCAATCTTAATCTCATTGAGGATCGCCGAATCACTGTGCGTCTGCAGGCGTCCGCCGTGCCCGTGCGGGCACAATACCGCCGGCCATTTGCCTTCGATCTTGGCCGTCGGCCGGAACAGGATGCCGGTCACATAAAAACCCGGCAGACTTTCGAAATACACTTTCTCCGCCGAAAACCCCTCACGCTGCACCTTGCCATGAATCACCGCGTTCAGTGGCGTCTTGGGCGGCATGGGAAACAGTCCGTTGGCCACCGCCACCCGCCGCTGCAGCTCCGCCTTGCGCGCCTGCCACGCCTCCAGCGTCTTGGGCACAGCAAACGGAAAATGGCCGTTCAAATCCTTCAACGGCTTCAGGCGAATATCGTCGGGCGGTTGCCCTTCAGGAAAAACGCGCGGACCTTGGGCGATGGACATCGCCGCCAAAGCCAGCACGCAAGCGGGAATCAGAATGCGTTTCATTTGGGTTAATCAGTTTGTTGAAATTTCATTGTGCACTTCCCCCGTGGTTTTCAGGCGGGCGAACTTGGGCTGCCAAATCTTAAAGCACGCCTCATGCAGCTCGGGCCACGGGGAGGCGCAGGCATCGGTGATGGCGGTCACTCGGTAGTTACGTTGAGTAGCGGCAATGAGCGTGGAGTTGACGCATACATCGGTGGTGATGCCGGTGAGGAACAGATGCGAAATATCCTGACTGCGCAGCGCGAGATCCAGCGGGGTGCCATAAAATTTATCGTAGGTATGCCCGCGAATGATCAGCTCCTCCGGTCGTGGCTGCAGCGCCGGGATAGTATCTGCCGACTCCACACCCCTGCCGGCATTATGCCCGATCAGGCAGTTGCTGGATTTGCTACCAAATCCGGGCGCGCCCTCATTTTCCAAATGCTCGATCCCGAACGGATCGCCCCGCAGACACGGCACGTTATCGGCGTACACAAACTCCGTGTAAACCACTGGTGCTTTCGCCGCGCGAAAAGCGTCGATTAGCTGAACCATGTTCGGAATCAGATCCCGCGCCGCCGCCACCTCGAGCGATGCCCCTTCATCTACAAACCCATGTTGCATATCGATAATCAACAGGGCCGAACGGCCGGGCACATAGCGGTGAGTGTCATCAATCACCCGGAGTTTCGCCTCCATAATGGCGTCGAGGTCAGGCATGAGGACAGCTTACGGGTTGCGTTCGGAGGCGGAAGCAAAAAGCGTTTTCTGCTGGCCACCGTGCGTGTTTGCCGATTGAATCCCTCCGAACCAATTCCCATGAAAGAACAATCCTTTTCCCGTCGCAACCTCATCAAATTGGCCGGTGGCGCGGCTGTGACCGCAGCTTTTACCGGCGAAGCCGCCAAGAAGCGCGGTGTCAAAAAAGGCCGGATTAACCAATCCGTCGTGCACTGGTGCTGGGGCGAGCGCGGCTGGGAGGTGGAGGACACCGCCAAGGCGGCGAAGGATCTGGGCTGCAAGAGTGTGGAGATCATCGGGCCGGAACATTGGCCGCTGCTCAAGAAGCACGGATTGACCTGCGCTATCGCACCGAACGGCGTGGAGGGCGCGCCGTTCATGCGCGGTATGAATAACCGCGATTACCATGAGATGGTCATCAAGGCCACCAAGGCGACGATTGATGAGTGCGCCAAGCACGGCGTGAAAAGCGTAATCGCCTTTAACGGCTACAAATGGCGCAAAGCGGAGGATCCGAAGAGCGGCGAGATTTCCCTCGAGGAAGGCGCGAAGAATTGCGTGGAGGGTTTCAAGAAAATCATCGGCCACGCAGAGAAGAAGGGCGTGAACATTTGCCTCGAACACCTGAACACGCGCGACGACACCCACCCGATGAAAGGCCACCCCGGTTATCAGGGCGACAAGGTGGATTACGTGGCCGACATCATCCGGCGCGTGGGTTCGCCCAACATGAAGATGCTCTTCGACATTTATCACGTGCAAATCATGGATGGCGACGTGATCCGGCGTCTGGAGGAAAACAAGGACATCATCGGCCACATTCACACCGCCGGCAACCCCGGCCGGAAGGAGCTGGATGACACGCAGGAGATCAATTACCCGCCCATCATGCGCAAGCTGCTGGACATCAAATACAAGGGCTTCGTCGGGCAGGAATTCATTCCCACCGGCGACCCGATGAAGGGGTTGATCCAGGCTGTCGAACTCTGCGACGTTTAAGGGCTTTCCCAACAAAAAAAATTTAACAGGATGCGCTAACACCATTGGAAAGGTTTCCGACAGTTAAGTGCTATCAGTGCACACACCCTACGCCCGCGCCATGGCCGGCGAAGGCAGAGGTGGGTGTGGATTTAAGGAATGGTTAAGTGTTGATTTCACACTCTGGCCCGCCTCAGTAAACCCTCTGTGCCAGACGCACTGATCTGGTTGCAAATGGCTGGCGCGTTTCAGGGCAGTCAATATGTTGCAGCCTCACCTTATACTGTTTCGCACCCTCATATAATATCACCTAGGTATCGCCATTAGCTACTACAACAACTTTTCCCGTGAACTCGAAAGCGGAGGTCATGAAGGGGAAGAGCATGAACTGCTTCATGTAGGCAATCAAAGCCACACTACTCTCTTGAGCAAGGTGAGAGGTTGTCAATGAGCTAGTTTACCAAAATTTCCACCAAGGCTTTCTCGGCAATATGCAGCATTCGTGAAGAATCTCTTGTAGATTTTCTTTGTCAGATTCACTGATCTGGTTGCCTCTGAGATCCAGTAACGTTAACTGCGTGAGATCTTTTAAGGGTGTAACATCACTGATCTGGTTGCCACCGAGATTCAGCTCCGTTAACTGCGTGAGATCTTATAAGGGTGTAACATCATTGATCGGGTTACCACCGAGATCCAGCTCCGTTAACTGCGTGAGATCTTTTAAGGGTGTAACATCACCGATCTGGTTACCGGAGAGATCCAGCCAAGTTAACTGCGTGAAACCTTTTAAGGGTGTAACATCACTGATTCGGGTGTAACTGAGTTGCAGTTTGGTAACTGACTTAAACTTAGAGTCTAAGTTTGCTTCCTGCGGAATATGAGCCAACAGCTTAAGGAAAAAATCTCCATTTCGGAGGAGATATTCCGGCGTTCCAACATATCCATCATCAATATCCGGGTTATCCTCCAGTAACCCTTCATAGATGCGTGGGTTATTCAGAGACTGAACAAGTTCCCTCGCCTTATCAGCATGGCCTTCAAAAATCAGATTCTTAATCTTTTTTATCTGTTGCATGAGCTTCTTCATCGAATGGTTAAACTGAGAGCTCTTCAGGCTCCGGTGCAGGCGTATCAGCTCCTTCCAGAAACTCTTTTATATTCAACTATGCTTCCTGCCCCTCTCGTCTAACCAGTTCATCCCCATTATAGATGCTTTCATCCAGTAGCACTTGAATTCCAGCCTCTCGGTACGGACCCAAAAACTGACCATCTTTTCCAATATAGATTTCCAAAATAAAACTAACCCAGTGTTTTATAAAGCCTAACGCATGAAAAACATCAGCCAAGGAAAACTTTGAAAGTTTAATTCAACGTGGAGAAAACAAAAAAGACCGCCCGGGCGGTGGTCCGAAGACTACTTCCCAGACGGTCAAATTCCGTCCGAACTGCTCTCGCGAACTGTTCTTCAGGATGCCTCGGGTGGAGGCTTTGGATCAGCGGCTCATCCAGATGCTTCCGAAGAAGCTTCCGGATTGAAACATTCGCCCGAAGGTTCCTGTCTCGGAGTCATCCGACCCCGTCAGCGGCTCCCGAAGGTGCTGCCAACAAGAGAAAGGTAACACACTATCCGGATGTGAATAGAGTAAGTTATTCGCCTGTTTTCACAGGATATTCACAGATGTGAATATGCAGTGGAACGACCCTGCGAAACGAGGCCGCGCTCGGTTATTCTTACTTTTTGCCGTAGGCCGCCAGCCAATCATTGGCCGCCTTTTCAGCCGTCGCCTTTTGCTCGGCATTCACATTCGGCTCTTTTAGCACGGCCTGCTCCATCCGCGGAATGAAAGCCTTGGCTTCCTTGCTGCCTAAACCGGAGGCGATAAGGTACCACTTGTAGGCGGTAGCGTAGTCCCGTTCCTCTAGCCCAACGGAGTTATAGTAAAGTTCCGCCAAACCTAACTGCGATTCCACATGCCCCTTTTCAGCAGCCTTGGTGTACCATTCCAGACACTTCTTGTAATCACGCGCCACACCTTGGCCGTTGCGAAGCATCCAACCCACCGTCGCCTCCGACAACACATCCCCCTTCTCAGCCGATGCCAAGTATTGTTTATAAGATTCAGCCACATTCTTGGTCACGCCTTTGCCCGCATAATACAGGTCAGCCAGTTCACGCAGTTTCACGGCATCCCCGGATTCCGCGGCAGTTTTGGCGGCCTCGAATGCTTGGCGGGCCGCGATCTGCGCGGGAGATTCCTTGGGCACGGCCGGAGGCGGAGTCGGTTGCGCTTGCAGGGCTACCGCGAACAGAAAGATACTCATCACAAATGGCAAAGCTGCGTTCATGCGGCAAGGGTGACAGGATTTTTCCCAGCGTCAATCCTTCGGCTCGGGCGCATTCCAGATGACTTCAAAGTAACCGATGAACATTTCCTCATCTGATTGCAGGCCAAAATAAACCGATCGCTTGGGGTCCGGATTATCTGGGTTCCCAGGGCTGTTATCGAAGGTGCCTTCCGCCCGCAACACGGTGCCTCGCGGCAGCCATCGGGGTTCACTCAACTCGTATTTGTGCTGCCAGTTGAAATCAAAATCCGGAACCTTTAGCAGCGTCTCCTTGCGGCCATCGGGATACTCGGCAATGTAACGGAACGATTTACCCCGGTAATGCATGTGCGGTTGGAGGCCCAGCAAAAGGCCGTCTCTCTGAAACCTATGCACGGCTGTCACCCGGTGATTAGGAGCCTCCGGCGGGATACGAAAAACCACCGTAGACGCTGCGTGCATGTCCACCGCCTGTTCGGGGCGTTTATCGGCAAACCACAACCGCAAACGGCTTGTGCTCTGGTGCGGTTTACCGTTGGGGTTGTAATGCACCTGAAACACGATGGTGGCTCCGGCCGGCAACAGTTTGGCACGGTTGACCGGGTAAACCAACGGCCGGTCGCCAACGATACCGGATAAAAAATACCCGTGCAGTCCGCCGCCCTGCCCCACTTGATATTGCTTCAGGTAACGCCGATTGCGAGCAATCCAGTAGGGGAATTCTCGCGGGCGTGCTCCTTGCAACGGAGCCAACATATCAAACGGTGGCGACCAAGGGCGGCCCGCTTGCCGCCGTCCGCCGGATCGTTCGTGCAGAAATGTTAACACATGGTGTACCACTTCGGGCGTGTCACTGGTGAATTCAGCGGCGCGAATCCAACGGTCTTCCTTAAACTGTGTGGGGATGCTGACATAACGATAGGGCACGCGGCCTTCTGCAGGCACATCGAATGCCGGCAAGGCGATTTCGTGATCGGGCTGCCCAATCCCCAATCCGCCCGACCAATCCAGTCGCGGTGGAGCCGCTTGGGGATTGCCCTGAGGGGCACCGCTCTTGAACCAGTCGGCCAGCAATTGAATCTCATCTACGGCCAAACCCCGGGCATTTTTAAAATGACCGACCTGTGGATCCGCATTCCAGGGCGGCATACGTTTCTCAGAGGTCACTTCCACGATCATCTTGGCCCAGCCTTTGGCTTGCTTGTAGGTCTCCAAGGCAAATGGACCACCGCCACCGGCATGATGGCATTCCTGACAATGCACCTGCAGGACCGGCTCAACGTCCTCATGGAATGTGACTCCGCGTTCCTTGGCCGGTTCTTCCAGACCAATCGCGCATCCGTATGGCTCAGTTTTCGCCACTTGAACCGGATTCCCTGTTAACACCGCCTCAATGGCCTGTTGCAGATAATTCACCGTCGGCACCGGACGGCGAAATGCACCGACACCCCCGGATCGGGTTTTCTTGAAACCATACTGATCATCTACCGCCCCACGATATGCAACCTGCCCCTTGCCGTTCATCAGCAATACCTCGGTGGTCCGCTCCACCTCCAATCGCCGGGCCAATCGTCCGCCGGCATCCCGGATCACAGGAAACCGTACGACCGCCGCCAACCGCTTCAATTCATCCGGTGTATCCTGCGAATTGGAGTTCACGAGAAAAAACCGCACCCCACGAGCTTCATAAACAGCCGCCAACCGCTCCAAGCGCGGTCGGTACAGTTTGGACATTGGACAACCCATTCCCGACCAAGCCAGCACCACCGGTTTGCCGGCAACAGGATGAACCCGCCCGGTGGCATCCGGCCATTGTTTGGGTATTACCGATTCACCGGCCGCAGCCGCCAACATCGTCATGGAACACAGCAAGCCCATGACCGTCACAGCCCGGGATATGATGTTGATGAATCGCTGCACGTTTATAAAAATATCATGCAGCCGGCGTCGAACGCCACCGGAAACCACGCTCTCTAGTTGCGTGGGGAGCCGTCGCTATTCCAATTGTTGAGTGCCTTCTGCTTCCCTTTGGCCGTCCATTCACGACGTTGAATCTCTTGGCCTGCCTGGAATACCCGCTCACTACGCTTGCTGCCATTCTCATACCACGTGGTGTAGGTCCCTTCCAGCTGTTCACCGGAAAAATGAGCCTCAGAACGCACTTGGCCGCTCTCGTAATATACTGCATGCCGCCCGTCGCGTTTGCCGTGGGTATAGCAGACATCAATCTGCAACTGACCGCTCTCATACCAGACCAAGTGTGGCCCGTGGCGCACCCCATCCAAAAAGGTCACCAACGAATTCTTGTTGCCATTTTCAAACCACCACGTTTCCTCGCCATGTGCCTTGCCTTTTTTGAACTCTCCCTCCAGAGACACGTTGCCGTTCTCGTACAACTCGATGGCTTTACCGGTATACGGTTTCTCATCACCTTTCAGGTAACACAACGCGCCTTCCTGAATGGCTTCAAACGATTCACCCTGAGAATTCCGCCATTCGAGCGCGGCGTATTTCACCGGTCGATTCAATGTCTCCGTGGTCATGCAGGCGGAACGCTACCTCAACGCCAAGGAATTGACAACCCGCAGTTCAACCCGCCAAATCTCTCCATGACCGAAACCGCACCCCAAATCGTCGTGCTCGATGGCCACACGCTAAACCCGGGAGATTTAACTTGGGATGCACTGGAAAACTTGGGGAATTTGACCGTGCATGATCGCACGCCAGCCGCGGAGGTGGCGGACCGCGCGGCTGAGGCGGAGATTGTGTTTACCAACAAATCCCTCGTCCCCGCCGAGGCCATTGAGGCGCTGCCGAAGCTGCAATATATCGGCGTCTTGGCCACCGGCTACAACGTGGTGGATACCGCCGCGGCGGCTGCGCGCGGTATTCCGGTGACCAACATCCCGGGTTACGGCACCGAATCCGTCGCGCAAATGACCTTTGCCCTGATTCTTGAGCTCGCCTCGCAACCGGCCCTGCACCATGCCAGCGTAAGTGCCGGTGATTGGAGTGCGTGCCCGGATTTTTGTTACTGGCAAAAACCGCTCGTGGAACTGCACGGCCTCAAGCTCGGCCTGGTCGGCTACGGCGCCATTGGCCGCGCCGTGGCGCGCATTGGGCGGGCGTTTGGCATGAAGATTCTCGTGCACACGCGCACGCCGAGGGAAGAGGAAGGCACTCAGTTCGTGGATCGCGAAACGCTCTTCCGCGAGGCGGATGTCGTGAGCCTGCATTGCCCGCTCACCGAAGAGAACGCGGGCTTCGTCAACGGAAGTCTGTTGGATCAGATGAAACCCACTGCCTTTCTCATTAACACCGGCCGCGGGCCGTTGGTGAACGAAGTCGATCTGGCTGCCGCCTTGACTACCAACCGCATCGCCGGGGCGGCGACTGATGTACTTTCCACTGAACCGCCGCCGGCCGACAACCCGTTGCTGACCGCCCTCAACCTCATCATCACCCCGCACATCGGCTGGGCCACGCGCGCGGCGCGGGCGCGCCTGATGGAGATCGCCGTGGAAAACCTGCGTGCCTTTCTCGCTGGCACACCGCAAAATGTCGTCAATCAACCATGAAAAATGCCGATCCCAAGATCGATGCTTACATCGACAAAGCGGCGCCCTTCGCGCAGCCGATTTCTGATGAAAATCCGCGCGCTCATGCACAAGGCGTGCCCGGAGATCACTGAGGATATTAAATGGGGCGCACCGGCCTTTATGCATGAGGGCATCGTTTCTGGCATGGTCGCCTTCAAGGCCCATGTGCGGTTTGGCTTTTGGCGCGGCAAAGAAATGGAGGATCCCGATGGCCTATTTGAAAACGACGGGGCTTCCTTCATGAACTGTGAAAAGCTTGCCGACGCCAAGGATCTGCCGGCCGATAAGGTGATGATCAAATACATCAAAGCCGCTGTCGCCCTCAATGCCAGCGGCATAAAGAAACCCAAACCCGCCAAGCGCAAGGCCATCGCGGTCCCGGATTATTTCAAGAAAGCCCTCGCCACCAATGCGAAGGCCAAAAAGACGTTTGAGAATTTTTCCCCCAGTTGCCAACGCGAATACGTGGAGTGGATCACCGAGGCCAAACGCGAGGCGACGCGAGAGAAGCGCATCGCCACCGCCATGTGTATAAGACACCGGGGCAAGTATAATATTTGCAATTATCGGTAGGCAGTCATGGTAGGGCGGTTTCTACTAAACCGCCTCGGCGCGCTCGGAGAGCGGGCCCTACCTGAACAATGTTTTCACCGCCGTCACCAACGCCTCCACACGCACTTCCATTTCAAAATCCGAGGGCGCCTCGCAGGTGTAACTGAGGCGCGTTTTATTCATCACCAACCAAAACGCCTCGGGCCAAAGCTCGCGCACGGCGGGATCCAGCACCGGCTTGATGAGGCCGCGATCGTTCTTGCGTCCATCAATCTCGGTCGAATGATCGATCGGGCAAACTCTCTTGACCGCCGCCAGCACACGGCGTGGTTCCGTGGGTGTACCGTCCATTTTCAATTCATAAAAATAAAACCCCTGCGCCTCCCAGTCCTCGTGCAACTGGATGGTGAAATCGAAATCCGGCAGGGTTTCCAGCCAGGCCACATGCGCAGCGATCTCCGGTGTGCGTCGATGTTTGTAATCCCGATTCAGATCATGGCCCATAGCACTTTCGCGGGTATTGGCCGGAAAGCCGGTGGGGTTCAGGCAAGGGCAAAGCCACAACTCCGTCTCCTTCGGCCATACGTTTTCATTCAATAAACGCAGCATCGCCAACGGGGCGGCGGGCTCGTCGCCATGAATGCCTGAAGACACGTAGATTTTCCGGCGAACAATTTCGGGAGCCCGATGCAGCGTGAGCAGGCGCAAATTGTTTTCGGTCCCCAGCCAGTGCACTTCCCAGCCATGTGGCCGGGCAGCCGTCAGGCAGTCGTTGAGGATAGACTCGATGTCGATGCGGTCGCCGCAATAGCAACCGTCATTGAGCCCGCGCGGTTGCACGGCTAGGCCGTTGCCGTCTCGGTGGTGGCGCAGGACTGCTCCTCACCACAACCGCAGCCGCCGCTCACGTCGGCTTCATCGAATTCCTGCCAATCCGGATCCAGCCCGAGGTCGCGCAGCATTTGCAGGTCCTTCTCCACCGGCTGATTGAGCGTGGTGAGGTAGTTACCCACCATCAACGCGCTGGCGCCGGCTTGAAACACCATGCACTGCAGATCACGCAGATTCACCGTGCGACCGCCGGCGATCATGATTTCCTTGCGCGGCAAAATGAAACGGAAACAGGCGATGGTCTTGAGAATCTCAAGCGGCGGCAATGGTTCCTGTTTCTCCAGCGGCGTACCTTCGATGGGATTCAAAATATTCACCGGCACCACGCTGGCATCGATCTCACGCAGGCTCATGGCGAGGTCGCACCGGTCCTCCCGCGTTTCGCCCATGCCGATGATGCCGCCGCTGCAAATCTTGATGCCCGCTTTTTTCAAAAACCCAATGGTACGCAGGCGATCCTCGAAAGTGTGGGTTGTGCAATGCTCCGGGAAAAAGCGCTTCGAGCTTTCAAGATTGTGGCCGTAACACTCGAGACCCGCCTCCTTCAGGCGATTGGCCACCTCCTGTGACTCGATCAAACCCAGCGACGCATCCGGCCGCGTTTGGCCCTGTTCTTTCATCTCGCGGATGCGGTCGCACACCTCATCGAGCATCGGCCCTTCCTTGAGCCCCCGCCAGGCCGCCACCAGTCCGACGGCCGTCACGCCATTGCGATTGGCTTCCTCGCCGGCCTCAGCCACCGGTTCCGGATCCACAAAGCCGTACCGAGGCGAGCCCGTCTGGTACGCGGCCGATTGCGAGCAGAACGAACAATTCTCCGAGCACGCCCCCGCCTTGGCATTGACGATGGAGCACAGGTGAATCTTGTTCCCCTTAAAATGCTCGCGAATCCGGTTGCCCCACGAGAGCAGCGTGTGGATATCGGCGCTGTCCTCCAGATCAAAAAGAAACAGCGCTTCATCCCGCTCAATCTGCGCTCCATCGAGCACTCGCTGGCCCAGCTCGGCAATGCGGTCTTTGGCGTCAACCTCGGTCGCAATCATGGTTGACGAAGCTACGGATCAGGCCGTTTTTGGGCAAGCTTGAGTTATCCGTGATGCCGGCGCCCCGCCGGCAGATAGAGGCGTTGGACCTGACGACGGGGCGCCGGCAGCACGATGAGCGCTCGTCAATAGTTGGGGATCGGGAGCTTCGGCGAGGGCTGAACGTGCAGCGGATTGACTTCAAAAACACCCGCTTCCAACTCATTACGCCACTGATCGATCAGTTGGAAAACACCCGCCTTTTCCATGCCGTGGTGGGTTTCCGGATATTTTTCGAGATAACCCCGGGCCATCCCCATGAGCTTGTGGGCGGGGCGCAGACGAGGGCCAGCGGCGGGCCATTTGGGATTTTCGTGCATCGTCAGGTGCACAAAACCGCCCGTCAACTGAATGAGCGCCTTATAAAAGTCCGCATCGGTCTGCCCGCGCGTCTCCAGCCATAGATCCTCCAGCACATCGTGGGCTTCGTAAAACTCGCCGGCATTGAAGCACTCAAAGTAACCGAGATATCGCGCATCATAAATACCCCCTGCCAAATGCGCGACTCGTTCCGAAATCCACCCGCTCTTATGCGTCACGCAATGCAGTGTACTGTGAATATCCGGCTTTTGACATCGCAATATCGCTTGCCCACAAATCGTCTATGGCGAAATCCGGACTGGGACGTGGACTAGGCGCTCTGCTGGGCGGGCAACCATCTGCCGAGAATGAAAGCGCCCCGGCGGATACTCCTTCGACTACCGATGCACTTCCGACCGAGTTGATACAACGGGTGCCAGTGGAATCCGTACGCCCCTGTCCATCCCAACCACGAAAAGATTTTGATCGGGAACCTTTGGAGGAATTAGCCGCTTCGATTGAAGCCAGTGGGATTTTGCAACCGTTGGTCACTCGTAAAGCCGAGGATGGACTATTGGAATTGATTGCAGGGGAACGCCGTTGGCGCGCCGCCCAGATCGCCGGCCTAGAAGCGGTGCCGGTGATTGTCCGGGAAGCAACTGATGCACAAGTCTTGGAACTCGCATTAATCGAAAACCTTCAACGCGAAGACCTCAACCCCATCGAGGAAGCCCAGGGATACGCCCTGATGATGGAGGCTTTTGACCTCACACAGGAAGCCGCCGCCCAACGCGTTGGCAAGAGCCGGGCCGCTATCGCCAATGCAGTTCGATTATTAAACCTTTCAGATTCAATCCAAACGCATGTTCGTCAAGGGCGTTTGAGCGTGGGGCACGCGAAAGTGATCCTTGGACTGAACGATGCGCAACAGCAAACATTGGTGGCCAACCGGGTCATCAAGGAGTCGCTGAGTGTCCGGGATACCGAAGCAATAGTGGCCCAACTGCAAGGTGTGCCGCCGGACAAATCACCGGGCAAAACCACAAGCAAGTCACGTGAAGTGCATGTGACATCGCTGGAAAACCGGCTCAAGGAAAAGCTCGGCACCAAGGTCAGCCTGACCTATCGCGAAGGCAAAGGCGCGCTAACGATCAAGTATTTTTCGGATGATGATCTTGAACGCATTCTCAAAATCCTCGACGTGGAAGCGTAACGCATGGTCCTTCCACTGACATATTTTGGCAACCCGGTGTTGCGACAAAAGGGCGATTCGGTTTCCGAAATCACGCCGGAACTGGAGCAGTTCATTGAGGATATGTTCGATACAATGGAGGAACACCGCGGCATCGGGCTCGCCTCGCAACAAGTCGGCCGGGCCATCCAGTTGACCGTTATCGATATTCGGTCGGTCAAGGACCGGCCTTCCACTTTAGAATTGGAAGGCAAAGAAGCCGACCCCCATTCGATTATGCCGCTGGTGCTCTTGAACCCTGAAATTGAGCCATTGACCCCCGAAGTAAGCGGACCGGAAGGCTGCCTGAGCTTTCCCGAGATTTACGGGGATGTTTCACGCCCCGAAACAATCCGCGTCAAGGCACGGAACGAGCGGAACGAGCCGATTGAATTTGTCTGCGGCGGCTTACTGGCGCGTTGCGTGCAGCATGAAACGGATCACCTGCACGGCATCCTGTTTACTGACCGGATGGATCGCGAGACAAAGGCGGATTTACGCGAGGAACTGGATGCACTGCAGAAGGCTACCAAGGCCGACCTCGCGGAAGCCGATGATCAATAAACCCGACGCATGCTCGAGGATAGGATGCCGAGCTCGCCACGATACTTGGCCACCGTCCGACGGGCGATCTTCACTTTCTTTTCCCCCATCAGTTTAACAATGGCCTCGTCGGATAGCGGCTTGGCTTTGTCTTCGCCATCCACCAGTTCTTTGACCATTTGTTTCACGCTGGTATTGCTCATGCTTTCCCCCCCGTCCGCGCTTTGGATGGCGCCGGTGAAAAAGTAGCGCATCTCGATCAACCCCTGCGGCGTTTTCATGTACTTGCCGGACACCGCGCGACTCACCGTGGTTTCGTGCACTTCCACCTTTTCAGCCACTTCCGACATGGTCATCGGCTTGAGGTGACTCACCCCATGCTCAAGGTACTCTGATTGGCGCACAACAATTTCCTTAGCAATTTTCAGAATTGTATCCTGCCGTTGATGAATGCTTTTTATCAGAAAATTTCCGTCCCGGATCTTGCCTCGGATGTATTCGCGCACATCCTTGGAATCACGCGCCTGCGTCATCAAGTCTTTGTAGGTATTGCTGATGCGTAACTGCGGCATTTCCTCGCGGTTGGAAGTCACCTCCCAATGATCGTCTTTCCAGCTCACAAACACCTCGGGCACAACATATTGATCGGGCGTTTCCTCAAAGGCACTGCCCGGCCTTGGGTTCAGGTGCCCGATGTGTTTTGCCAATTCCTGTACTGTATCAATCCCCACGCCCAAGGCCCGTGCAATCTCCGGAAAACGCCGTCGCCCCAAGGCTTCCATGTGATGTTCCACCACTTGATACTCGAGCGATTCCAACTGCCCCAATCGTTCCAACTGCAGCAACAAACATTCGCGCAAGTCACCTGCCGCCACGCCGGCCGGCTCAAAGGAGCGGATAACCGAGAGCACTTCCTCCACGGTATCCTGATCTGAGTTGGCCGCTTCCACGAGCTCAGCGATGGTCGTTTGAAGAAAGCCGTGTTCATCAATATTGCCAATAATGACTTCAGCCACCTCCATTTCCTGCGGGTCCAGATCGCTCATGTGCGCCTGTTCCAGCAAATGCTCTGACAACGTGCCCAATGCCGTCAGTGATTCGAAAACAAACTCGCGTCGCTCAATATCTTCGGCGCTGGAGGCTACGGCAATAGGGGCGGTTTGGGCGGTATCAAAATGATCGCGCCATTCTTCGTTGAGTTCGGCTAACCGCTCCATCTCCGCCTGAAAATCATCAATCGGTTCCGAATTCGATTCATCAGTGGGATCCACCTTCGTGTCGCTGGGCGGTTCAGCGGCCTCGTTTTGATCAGGAGCCCCGATCAATTCTCCTCCACCATCGGAGTCCGTCGACTTTTGCTCTTCGATCGGCACCTCTTCCAGCACTGGGTTTTCCTGCAATTCCTTGTTCACCATGCCTTGTAAATCCAGCATGGGCGCCTGCAAAAATGCCAGCGATTGCTGCATTTGCGGGGACATTACCTGGACTTGCGCCAGTTTCTGTCCGAGATGCATTCGGGGTTCAAAAGCCATGGTCGGGCGGCTGCCTTTCTTTAAACCATAAACACGTCAAACATCAAGCTCAATGGCACGCAAGCTGCTTGCAGCCCACGAATTTGCTTCCCATCAAGTTACTGCAATTTCGGTAATGCACAATGTGAATGATATGACTTTGAGCCTACCCCGGGTACCCGGTACTATCAGCCCGTGGAGGACGTTCAGTTCACCGTTTTGGCAAGTGGATCCAGCGGGAATGCCGCCTATTTGGAAACGGCTGGCTGCCGGGTGTTGATCGATTGCGGCATCAGTGCCAAGCGTATCCGGGAATCCCTGTTAAACCTCGAACGCACCCCAGAACGACTGGATGGCATTCTCATCACACACGAACATTCCGACCACATCAGCGGCCTCAAAGTACTTGCGGCCAAGCTCGGCATTCCAGTGTATTGCAACCGCCATACGGCCGATGAAATCCGCCGCATCCATGATACGGCATTCGATTTTCGTCTCGTTGAAACTGGCCAATCCTTTGAGATGGGTGACCTTAATGTCGACACCTTCCCTATCCCCCATGATGCCATTGACCCGATGGGGTTCGTCTTACACACCCCCGAAGGGCGGATTGGGTTTCTGACTGATATGGGTCACGGCACCCGTCTGGTTGCCGACCGCGTGCGCGATGTTGAAGTGTTGTTGCTGGAAACCAACCACGATGTAGATTTACTGAACAACGATCCACGTCGCCCCTGGAGCCTCAAACAACGCATTCTCAGCCGTCATGGGCACCTCTCCAATGAAGGAGCTGGGCATTTCCTCGAACAACTCGTCCATGCCAATCTCCAGCAAATTTACTGTGCTCACCTCAGCCGCGAATGCAACACGCCTGAGCTGGCACATTCCGAAATCAGCAATCAACTCGGCCAACTCGGCGCACCCTTTGTTCAAGTGGAAGTCACCTCCCCCAGTGAACCATCGCCTACTTTACGCATTTCAAACAAAAAAGTGGCAAATACCCACGAGAAAACCGTTGCCACACCTTCAATTGCCCTTTAGGGTCTATTTTCAACCAACCTAACTTGCGTCTTTTACGCAAATAACAGACCACAACTGTATCCTCCTATAACGAACCATGTCTGAACGAATCGGAATCGTCGGAGTGGGCCGCATGGGCGCTAACATGGCCCGCCGGTTAAACGACCAACACTTCACCATTACCGCCATCTCGGATGTCAATGCCGAAGCCGCCCAATCCTTGGCGGACGAACTCGGCTCGACCTACTACGAGAAACTATCGCACGTCACCAAAAATGCCGACGTGATCATCACTGTCGTCACCGACGATAAGGCCATGAAAGGCATCTTCCACGGCACCGGCTCTTTATTGGCCCGGGCCCACGGCAAGCTGTTCATCAACTGCGCCACGGTTTCCCCCGCCACTCACGCCAAAGTGGAGGAATGGGCCGGCCAGCATGATGCCCAAACCCTCGAAGCCTGTATGGCCAGTTCTATCACGCAAGCCCGCGAAGGCACACTGTACTTGATGTGCGGCGGCAAACAGGAAGCATTCGACCGCGCCAAGCCCATTCTGGATGCGCTCTCCGTCACCAACAAATACATTGGAGACACCGGCAGCGCGGCCAAACTCAAAGCCTTGGTGAACATGGTCATGAACATTAACACCGCCGGCCTCGCTGAGGGCCTCGGCTTAGCCGATGCGATGGGACTCGATCTCAGCACCGTCCGCGAAGTCTTCAGCCAAACCGGCGCCAATAGCCGCGTGCTGGAGACCGATGGCGAAGATATGGTCATCAAAGATCACGATTGCTATTTCAGCGCCGACCACGCCGCCAAAGACAGCGGCATTGCACTTAAGCTCGCTGATGGAGAAGGGCTCAAGCTCCCCTTGGCCAAGGCGACTTGGAAGCAGTACGAAAAAATGAAGGAACTTGGCTTAGGCGAGCTGGATAAATCCGGTGTGGCCGAACTCACCTTCAAAGGGCGCACGCTTCACTCCTAGAAGCTAACCCAACATTCATGACCGGGAACGGGCAACCGTTCCCGGTTATTTTATGTCGCCGGCACCCAGCGTTGAGCCACCAACGCCAGCAGAAACAGGCCAAAAAATACCGCTGCCACTTCCGTGGGCACGTGCGGCACCGCCAATAAATCCACCAACACAATCCCCGCCAACAAGCCTCCCACCGTTTTGCTGATGTCCCGCTGTTCCGCCCAAAACGTGTGTCGCAAACAGCGCATGACCCACAGCCCCAAAATCGCACTCACCAACAAGGCGTCCTTGCGGTAGTCTCCATCCGGATTCACAAACAACGCCAGAGCCAACGGCGCACCCAGCAGTAAGCAGGGCCAAAACCGCACCAGCCCGGGCTCACTCTCCACCTTCGCCAGACAACTGAGCCCCACCACATAGAGGCACAATACCAAAGCGGTCCATGCCGCCAAACCACTGTTGTGATCGCTAAAAAAACTTACCTCCGGTTTGGTGGTCACAATCGCGAACGATGCCACCAAGAGAATCAGCAACCAACGGCATATAGCGATTAACAATGGCGACCATTTTAGTTTTTTGTGGGTAAAATTATAAACCAAAATGCAGTTGAACAGGCCCAGTGCCAAGAGGGCCGTCGTGCCTCCTTGTATGGAAAACACCCCCATCCCCACGGCCAGCAGGCCAATGCCAATCTTCCACACAGCACCCTCGCTCATGGCCCCGGATGGAATGGGGCGTTCCTTGCGGAACTCGCGGTCAAACGCCACATCACAAGCGTCATTCAAAAACATCCCTCCCAGATAAAAGGCGGTGGCTCCAAAACAAACCCAGAGGACCATCATCCAATCTATCGGCTCAATCCCGGAATACCCGGCATAACCCACGCCGATTAGCCATCCGCATATGCAATTGCTCCAGATGGTGGGGAGGTTGCTTACCCGCCCCAGCATCAGCAAAGCTCGCCCGAAGCTCATGCGAGTTGGTGTGTCTGTAGCTGTTTGAGAGTCCATTCGTATTCCCCCACCAACTGGTCCACCACATTGCGATTTTTCATTTCCACCGGCAACACCTCCCAAGTGTATGTCTCCATCTCCAAATGCGTACACCAGGACGGATCGCGTTGCAGCTCCGCCATTACGCCTTCGATATGTCCTCGCGTACTGGAGAACCATTCACCGTCCGGACTGTGGAGCGGGATATGAAAATGGATCCGCCACTCATCCGCTTCGTGATCGGCCGCCAAGGCATCGCCCAAGTCCCGGTGTCGGTTCAAACGACCATCCGGCAATCGTTCCACGACTTGATGAAGGTACACATCCTCTTCGAACGGCTTCAACTTATCTCGCACCGCTTGATTCGGCGGCACAATCAAGGCCGCGCTCAAGTGAAGTTTACTGATCCGAATCCCCGCCTCCCGCAATGCCCCCAGCGCAGCCTCGGGTTCCTCGTATTCAACTGCCAGATGACAGGTGTCATAATTTACGCCCAAATGGTCCGATAGTTTGGGATCATTCGGATGTTCCGACCGCAGGGATTCAAAAAAATGAATCGTCTCAGCGCTGGTTTCAAAGTAGCCCAGCGGCTCCGGCTCCAGCCCCAAGTGGAGCGCCTTGCCCGTTCGATCGCTGAGCTCAGCAATATGTTCAGCGCATCGCCAAAGATTTTCCCGGATCACCCGCTCCTGGCTTTCGTCGGTGATGAATTCTTTAAACGAACCGGGCAAGGTGCTCACGCTGCCCTCCACCCCATCCGGCACCAAGGCTGCGATCAGATCAACTAAAAGATTGGTGTAACGCACTCGTTCCTCTGAAGTCCAATCCGGACGGTACACCTGCTCTTTGACACGTGAACCATGAAAATTGCCATAAGGAAATCCATTAATGGTAAAGACATAGCAGTTTTCGTCTGTTAACCATTGTTGAAACTCAGCCAATGTGCGGGGTTCCGACAGCTCACGCGCAGCGACGTCGCTTAATCGCAGACCGATCGCATACGCACGGCCTAGGCTCACCCGATCGCGCACGGCCATCACGTCCGATTTCAAGGCCTCAAACGTCTGCGCCCAATCTTCGCCACGATGAATATTCGTGCAATATGCCAGATGCAGACCGTGCTTCAATTCCATGGCGCGGGATTAAATACACGAGAGACTGCAGGCGGCAATGAAGAAACATTCACTTGAGATTTTGCACAAAGATGCACTGCCGCATAACGCTGCCCGCCCGGCGCAACTCCTCCATCGTCAGCCCGGCATTATTCCGCAAGTAAACTGCGTTGAGCATTGGTAATCGTTCCAATGGACGAAGATCGGTGACCCGGTTTCGTTCCAGATCCACCTGCTGTAATGATTGCAATGTCGCCAGCGGGCGAATATCGGAAAGCCCTTTCCCTTTAAGATCGAGATAGGTGAGATTGCGCACCATCTGATCGGTCAACGGCGCGATGGGGCGGCTGCCCGTAACATACTCCAATTGATCACGAATTGCCTGCTCTATCACTTGATGGTCTCGGTTGTTTGCAAAAAACAGTTGCTGAATCATGCGTGCCGGCGGCTCGGTCTTAATCTGAGCCCGCAAGGGTGCCGGCGCCGGCTTAGGCACATTGATCTTGGCCGGAGACGATTGCGGCGAGGGTTTCGGAGACAAGACTTTCTCCGGTTGAATAGCGACAGCCCCCGTGTCCGAGTCAATGCGCATGCCAAGAGTCCAGAGCAGCGCAACCTGCAGGCAGAGAGCCAACGTGATCAGAACGAATTGATACCTCATGCGAGTTCCTCAACGACCGTTACGATCTAACACAACATATCACGCATGCGGACATTCGCAATATGCAGTCATAAATTATCCCGTCTGTGCGGAATGCCGGATATCGAATTGGATGCTAGAGCTGGAACCGCTCGCTTTGACTAAGAAATGTTTTGGGATTCTCGAAGATCACTTTCTCAATAAGCGATTCCTCATGCCCGCGCCGGCGCATTTCGCAGGCGGTCCGCGGCACGGCTAAGGGCACGCTGGGACCCCAGTCACAGGCGGCGTCCCACCAAAGTCGATCGCTGCCGAACCGTTCTATCATGTCAATCGCGCGGGCCGGGGAACATTTGCTCTCCGGATACAACGTCATGCCGCCCCAATGGCCGGCGTCCAGCACCATGCCGATGGTGTGCTCCTCCACGTGATCAATCATCACGCGCTCGGGATTGATGCGGCTGTCGTTCTTAAGCACATCCAAAATCAACCGCGTGCCCTTGTGCTTGTCCTCCAAGTGCGGAGTGTGCACGAGGATGAGTTGATCATGCGAAGCCGCCAAGTCCACGTGCTGCTCAAGCACCTTGATTTCGTTGCGGCTGTTTTTGTTCAGGCCAATCTCGCCAATGCCCAATACGTTGGGGCAATCCATGAATTCCGGGATCACATCGAGCACATCCGCCGCCAGCGCCATGTCCTCCGATTCCTTTGGGTTGATGCACAGCCAGGTAAAATGTTTGATGCCATAATTGGCCGCCCGGCGGGGTTCGTACTCGGTGAGTTGCCGAAAGTAATCGCGAAAGCCATCCGCACTCCCGCGGTCAAAGCCGGCCCAGAAAGCCGGCTCGCAAAGGGCCACACAACCGGCTGTGGCCATGTCGGCGTAATCGTCAGTCGTGCGACTGACCATATGAGCATGAGGCTCAATGAAGCGCATGCCGTGCTATACCTTACTCACCCTCACCGGGCCAAGCACCACATGCTCCCTTGCCGGGAGCAACTGCGATGGGTTCCTCAGTCGGATCGCTAAATGCCATCAGCACATCATGGGCACGATCTTCACCGTGATCCTCCAGTCGCTTCACGGCATCGCGAAAGGCATCCAATCGGAAATCCGCCTCGCCTTCCGCCCGTTCCACGCGGTCCAGAAACGCTGCAATATCAATCAGCTTGTGCCGCGCATCCATGAAATATTGATCCAATACCTTTTGCCGATTCATAGCCATAGTGTATCGTTCGCCCGAAGGCGAATGTGGGTTCACCCACAACCTATGTGAATAACCTGTGAATTGCAAGCCAGCAACGCCTTGACCCGCACACAGTTTTCACCTAGAAAAAAGCTCAAGAGAGAGGGGATTTTCGTTCATGCCAACTTATGAGTACGAGTGTGCCCAATGCGGCGCAATTTTTGAGCATTTTCAATCTATCAAGGCACCAAAACTGACGCGATGCACTGAAGAAGGTTGCAAAGGTAAGGTCACCCGCTTGCTGGGCACTGGCGGTGGTATTATTTTCAAAGGCGGCGGCTTTTATGAAACGGATTACCGCAGCGAGAATTACAAGAGCGGTGAGAAAAAAGCCAGCGAAGCGGCCAAAAAGGCCACCGAGAAAAAAACGGATACCAAAAACTCCGACTCCAAAAAGAGCAGCCCCAAGAGTTCAAACAGCAAACCTAAAAAGTCATGACCCTCTGCCTCAATAGCCGCTTCGCACGCTGTTTGGCGGTGTTGATGTTGCTGTGCGGCTGGGACTGGGGCCACGCGCAACGACTGCGCCCCGGGCAAACCCTCACGAGCCGATCGCGGCAATTTGTCATCAGCTCTCTCGTAGATGCGCCGTTTGTTCCCTCCGCCAATAAGGTCAAGGCCATCCCCGACCGGATTCAGCTGCACCCGGCCGGGCTGGCGCAATTCGCAGAATCCATTCGCAATCAATGGGTGCAGCATTACCAAATCACCACCCGATGGCAGGGACAGATCCATATGCAAATCATCCTCGGCAAACTAGGGGATCGTCCTCGTTTTGGGCGTATCCCGAATGCGACCGGTTCATGGGATTACCGGGCCTCAGTTCCACACCTCATCCATGGCCGTGCGCTCACGGAGCTCATCCTCAATTTGTTGCTTACGGAATTTGCCGGCCGCTACTCTCAAACGGATCCCTCCCTTCCATTGTGGCTAACCCCCGGCAGCACCGAGCTCATCCTTCAAGCCAAGGGCCCTGTCCTTTTCACTCCGTTTGCGCCCCAAGCCATTGGCGGGGTGAATTTCCACCACCCACAGGATCCACTCCACGCCAGTCGTGAACTCCTCCAGCAATCCAAGCCCATTTCCTATCTGAACCTCACTCTCCCCCCGGCTCGGATTAAGTTGTCGCCCGATGATGCCGCCTATCGCGCCCACGCTCATTTGCTCGTTTATAAACTGCTCCGATTGCCCAAGGGGCCGGAGCGTCTGCAGCTGTTTCTCCGAGAACTTCCCAAACACAAGAATAATACTCATGCCTTCGGCGCCGCATTCGGCCATCAAAGCATGTTACAAATCGAGCAATGGTGGTCGGTCGCGCAGCTTCAATTCCGCAGCCGCGATGCCTTCAACCGCTGGAGGCCGGAAGTTGTCCTTTCGCATTTGACCGACTGCCTCCACGTGGAAATTGAGCCGGCAAACGAATCCTCTAACACAGAGCCATCCAAGAAACGCCTCCCGCTACAGGCCTATCTCCAAACTGATCCATCCCCCAGGGAACGCGCCCTTAAACTGGGCCCCATCCTTCAGCGCCTCACCTTTCTTCAGGTCAATTCCACTCCCGAGACCGCCCGTCTTATTCAGGATTACCGCACCACTTTGGAAACCTATCTCGGCGTTCGTTCCGGAAAAATCCATAAAACAATCCGCACCAAACCTACCGCTCAGGCGGCCTTACGCAATCGCGCCATCGCCCAACTTAATCTGCTCGACACTATCCTTGCTGATTTGCGGCCTAAAGATCCTGTTACACGCGCGAAGATCGCCACCCCATAGCCCGGTTGACACGCCCTTCCCGCTTTCTTAATTTACCGGCCATGTCGTCCCCCAAATCGGAGCTGGATCACCAAGCGCAACTACTACAGCTGAAGGAATTCCAACCTTCAGGTCGTGGGTCGTGGGCGGCTGTCTCGGCGGCCGATTGGGATGATTGGCGTTGGCAGCTCAAGAATCGGGTGAGTTCACTGGAAGGGCTGCAGAGCCGGATTCCGGAGCTGACTTCATCCGAAATCGAAGGGGCGCGTCTGGCTGATACCAAGCTGGCGATGGCCATCACGCCGCACTTTTTCAACCTCATCGATGCCGATGATCCGGACTGCCCGATTCGCCGGCAGATGTTGCCGCAGATTCAGGAGACGGAAACCGCCCCGTGGGAAATGGGCGACCCCTGTGGTGAGGACAGCCATTCACCGGTGCCGGGCCTGGTGCATCGCTATCCGGATCGCGTCTTGTTTTTGGTGACCGACCGCTGCGCCGCTTATTGCCGCTATTGCACCCGATCGCGGCTGGTGAGCAACGCGCTGGGTTATGATTTCCGGCCGAATTTCAAGGAGCAGATCGATTATATCCGCCGCACGCCCGCCGTGCGCGATGTGCTGCTCTCCGGTGGCGATGCGCTATTGCTCAGCGACGACAAACTGCGGCATCTGCTGACTGAACTGCGCTCCATTCCGCACGTGGAATTCATCCGCATTGGCAGCCGCATCCCGATCTTTCTCCCGCAGCGCATCACGCCCGAGCTGTGCGCGATGCTCAAGGAATTTCATCCGCTCTTCATCAGCGTGCACGCCAATCATCCGCGCGAACTCACCACCGAGGTGCGCGAGGGGTTGGCGCGACTGGCCGATGCCGGCATTCCGCTCGGCAACCAGTCAGTCTTGCTAAAAGGCGTAAATGACGATCCCATCGTGATGAAGGCGCTTGTGCAAAAGCTGCTAATGTGCCGCGTGCGGCCGCTTTATATTTACCAATGCGACCTCATCAACGGCAGCGCCCACCTGCGCACCAGCGTGCGGCGCGGCTTGGAGATCATGGAGCAACTGCGCGGCCACACCACCGGTTATGCCGTGCCGCAGTATGTGATTGATGCCCCCGGAGGCGGCGGCAAAGTGCCCGTCGCGCCCAACTACGTGCTCAGCCACAACGCCGACCGCGTCGTCATCCGCAACTTCGAAGGCAAGGTGTCCGAGTATCCCGAAGCCCCCGACGGCACCCCGCTGCATTCCCCGCCGGACACCATTGAGGAACCGGAAATGGTCTGACCGGGATACTCATGATGTTCAGGATATTTTTCAAAAATAAATCCTGAACATCCTGCCCATCCATGTTCAAAAATGCCGCGCGAATCCCTAACCGCCAAACGCGAACGACTCGGCGAAATCATTTCGGGTTTACAGCGCACGTATCCCGATGCCCATTGCGAACTGAACTATCGCAATCCGCTGGAATTGATGGTGGCCACCATCCTCTCCGCGCAATGCACCGATAAGCAGGTGAACATCGTCACGGCTGAATTGTTCAAAAAACATCGCAAAGCCGACGACTACACCGCCGTGCCGTTGGAGGAATTGCAAAATGACATCCGGCGCATCGGCCTGTTTCGCAATAAAGCCAAAAGCATCCAAAACGCCTGCCGCGCGCTCGTCGATAATCACAAAGGCCAAGTGCCGCAAACCATGCCCGAGCTGGTCGCCCTCGCCGGCGTCGGGCGCAAGACGGCGAACGTCATCTTGGGCAACGCCTTTGGCATTAACGAAGGCGTGGTGGTGGATACGCATGTGGCGCGGCTATGCGATCGCCTGCGCATATCCTCGGCCAAGACGCCCGAGAAAATCGAAAAAGATTTGGTGAAGCTCGTACCCCACGAACAGTGGACGATGTTCAGCCACTGGATCATCTGGCATGGACGCCGTCGCTGCGATGCCCGCAAGCCGGACTGCGCCGCCTGCGAAATCCGTCACCTGTGCCCCTCCGCCGCATGATGGACTGGCTGTTACTAGAGAGCGGGGCCAACCGCCCCGCCTACAACATGGCCCTCGACGAGGCGCTCCTCGAGAACATCACCGACATCGGCTATCCCCTTCTTCGTTTTTATGATTGGACCGAGCCCTGTGCCACCTTTGGCTATTCGCAAAAGATCACAGACATCGAAGCCGCGACCGCGTTGCGTCCGTTGATCCGCCGTTGCACCGGCGGTGGCTTGGTGCCTCATGATGGTGATTGGACTTACAGCCTGATCTTCCCGCCCGGCCACGAATGGACCGCCCTGCCCGCTGCCGAAAGCTACCGCCGCACGCATGCGCTTTTGAAAACGGCCTTTCAGAAAATTGGAATCGAAGCAGAGCTGGCTGACTGCTGCCACCGCCCCAAGCCGGGCGAATGTTTTGAGGGACACGAATTGCATGACCTGCTTTGGAACGTCAAAAAGATCGCGGGTGCCGCCCAGCGCCGAAACCGGTTTGGGTTGTTGATCCAAGGTTCCGTGCAACCGCTTGGCGATTGGCCGCATCAGGATTGGATGGATGCTCTTGCGGACGATTGCGCAATCCTTGATGAAACACCTCAAGCGCGTTCAGAAGAGTTGGCGGCCATGAAGTATTCCTTGGATTCGTACAACCGAAAACGTTGACAGGAGGGGCAAGTTCCACCTTGCCCCAAATTGAATTTATAAGGGACGAGGTGGAACTCGTCCCTCCCGCTACCGTGCAATCCAGCCGCCGCCGAGGACGAGGTCTTCCTGATAAAACACACAGGCTTGGCCGGGGGCGATGGCGCGTTGGGGGATGTGGAGGCGGACGGTGGCGGTGCCGTTTTCGCCGGGCTCGATGGTGGCCGGGGTGCCGGGGTGGTTGTAGCGAATGCGTGTGGTGGCCTCGATGGGCTCAGTAAGATCGGCGAAAGGAATCCAGTTACACCGCTCCACGGTGAAGGTGTCCTGCTCAAGGTTTTCCACAGGACCGACGACGACGCGGTTTTCCTCGGCGTTGAGTTCGAGAACGTAGAGTGGGTTTGGCGCGCTGATGCCGAGGCCTTTGCGTTGGCCGATGGTGTAAAACTCGATGCCGTCATGGTGACCGAGCACGCGACCGTTGAGGTCGACGATTTCGCCCTGATGCTTTTCGGCGAGGCCGGCTTTTTGCAGGAAGCCGCCGTAGTCGTTGTCGGGGACGAAGCAGATTTCCATGCTTTCCTCCTTGTCGGCGGTTTTTAGATTACAATGGCGGGCGACGTCGCGGGTGTCATCCTTGGTTTTTTCACCGAGCGGAAACATCGCGCGCGACAGTTGATCCTGGCGTAGTGAAAACAGGAAATAGGTCTGATCCTTTCGCTCGTCTCGTCCACGTAGGAGGTGATAGCGGCCGGTTTCGGAGTTTTGCTCAACGCGGGCAAAATGGCCGGTGGCGATCTTATCGGCGCCGAGTTGATCGGCACGCTCGATGAGTCGGCCGAACTTGAGGTGCTCATTGCACATCACACAGGGGTTGGGCGTGCGGCCGGCTTTGTATTCGTCGGCAAAATACTGGATGACGTGCTTCTGAAAATCCTCCGCCTCGTCGATGAGGTAATAGCGGATGCCGAGGTTGTGGCAAACGGAGCGGGCATCCATGACGGCCTGCGGTCCGCAGCATTTGTCTTCGGCGCGGGAAACGCAGTCCTGCGGCCAGAGTTTGAGCGTAACGCCGACCACCTCATAGCCCTGATCCAACAACAACGCTGCCGTTGCGGAGGAATCCACTCCACCACTCATGCCACACAGGACGCGCGTTTTTTGGGGGGTGGCGGTTTCCATTAATCGAGAGGCAACTCCTTCAACGTATCGAGCGCCTTGGGAGCGTCGTCCACCCGCAGCACGAGCAGGCCTTTGCGCGATTTGGGCGCGGTGGCGCAGTAGAGGTACTCGATGTTCACGCCAGCCTTGCCGAGGGCGCGCGCGAGTTCCGCCAACGCGCCGGGTTTATTGGCATTATCGATGAGCAACACTTCATCCTCCACTACCATGCCGCCATTTTCCTCGAGCAACCAGATGGCCGACTGCGGGTCATCAACAACCATGCGCACCACGCTGTGGTCCACGGTGTCGCTGGTGGTGAGGGCATGAATGTTGATGCCTTTTTCGGCAAAGGCTTCACACACGCGCGCGAGTGTGCCCGGGCGGTTATCGAGAAACACCGCCAGTTGTTTTGCAATTTCCATGACGTGCGGGGTTGGAGCTCAACCTAACATGGAACCGGGGCATCCGCCAATGCTCAGGCAACGGCGAGCGCGCTGCCCTGCGTGACACCCGGGGCAGGCAGCAGGCTGCTGCCCATGAGGTACTGGTCGATGGCGCGGGCGGCGCCGCGGCCTTCGTTGATGGCCCAGACGACGAGGGATTGGCCGCGGCGACAGTCGCCGGCGACGAACACGCCCTCCACGTTGGTGGTGAATTCGCCGTGCTCGCCGATAAAGGTCTGCCAATTGCCGCGGGGGTTTTGCGTCTCGAGCCCGAGCATTTCGCCGACCTCCAGCTCGGGGCCGACGAAACCGGTGGCGAGCAGCACGAGGTCGGCCGGCCATTCCTTTTCGGAGCCTTCCACCTCGCTGAATGGCGCGCCGCCCTCGACCGGTTTGGACCAATCGACCTCGACGGTCTTCACGCCCTTGATGTGGCCGTTGCCGTCGTCGACAAATTCCTTGGCGAGAATGTGGTACGCGCGCGGGTCGTTGCCGTTCTTGGCCTTGTTCTCCTCATGCGAGTAGTCGAGGCGATAGATGCGCGGCCATTGCGGCCAGGGATTATTGTCCGCGCGCTCGGCGGGCGGCTGGTCGAGCAGCTCAAAGTTGACGACGTCCGTGCAGCCGTGCCGCAACGAGGTGCCGATGCAGTCCGCGCCGGTGTCGCCGCCGCCGATCACGATCACGTGCTTGCCCTTGGCGGTGAGGTATTCGCCGTCCTCGAGATTGGAATCGAGCAGGCTCTTGGTGTTGCGCGTGAGGAAATCCATCGCGAAATGGATGCCCTTGAGGTCGCGGCCGGGATTGCGGCCGGTGGGATCAAACGGCTTGGTTGCGCCGGTGGCCATCAGGATGGCGTCGAAATCCTTCTGCAAATCGTTAGGATCGATGTACTGCATCTCGCAGCCGCGTTCCTCCATGATCTGCGTCATGTGGCCGGAGGCGAAGTCTTCCTTTTTGCCGACGTGCGCGCAGGTGACAAACTCCACTCCTTCCTCGCGCATCAAATTGATCCGGCGTTCGACAACATCCTTGTCCAACTTCATGTTCGGGATGCCGTACATCAACAGGCCGCCAATGCGATCGGCGCGTTCGTAAACCGTCACCGAGTGGCCCACCTTGTTGAGCTGATCGGCAGCGGCCAAACCGGCGGGGCCGGAGCCGACGATGGCGATCTTTTTACCGGTGCGCTCGGCGGGCGGCTTGGCGGTCACCCAGCCCTCGTCAAAGGCGCGGTTGATGATGGTGTTCTCGATGTTCTTGATGGTGACCGGCGGATTGGTGATGCCGAGCACGCACGAGCCTTCGCACGGCGCCGGGCACACGCGGCCGGTGAACTCCGGGAAATTGTTCGTCTTGTGCAGGCGATCGATCGCCTCTTTCCAGCGCTTTTGATAAACGAGATGGTTCCACTCGGGAATGAGGTTGTCGATCGGGCAGCCGTTGCCGGATTGGCAAAACGGCACGCCGCAATCCATGCAGCGCGCGCCCTGCGTCTGCAGGTGGCCCTCCTCGGGTGTGGTGTTGATCTCATCGTAATCGTTTAAGCGCTCCAGCGGATCGCGATACGGCACCGCCTCGCGCTCAAACTCCATAAATCCAGTTGGTTTACCCATCTTGAAAAATCCTTTCGGCCGGCAACGCTAGGCGACCAGCTCCTTCTCGGCTTGTTTGCGCTCGAGCAACACGCGCTTGTAATCGGTGGGCATCACTTTCACGAATTGCCCCAGCGTGGTGCTCCAATTGTCCAGCACCTCCGCAGCCACGGTGGAGCCGGTACGCTCGGCGTGTTCCTCAATGAGGCCCTGCAACTCGGCAATATCCTCGGCGTCCTCGACCTTCTCGAGTTCCACCATCTCCATATTACAATTGGCCGGGAACGCATTATCCGGATCCCAAATATACGCCACGCCCCCGCTCATGCCGGCGGCGAAATTGCGGCCGGTGGGGCCAAGAATCACCGCGCGACCGCCGGTCATGTATTCGCAGCCGTGATCGCCCACGCCCTCGATGACCGCGCTCGCGCCGCTGTTGCGCACGCAGAACCGCTCCGCCGCGCGACCGCGGAAGAACGCTTTGCCGCCGGTGGCACCGTACAGGCAGACATTGCCAACGAGGATATTTTCCTCCGGCGCAAAGGTCGAAACCTTGGGCGGATAAATCGTCAACTTGCCGCCGGACAACCCCTTGCCGACGTAATCGTTCGCATCGCCTTCCAGCTCGATGCTCACTCCCTTGGCCAGGAACGCGCCGAGGCTTTGGCCGGCCGAGCCGTTAAACTTGATCTTCACCGTGTCTTCCGGCAGCAGCTCTGCGCCGTGCGCCTTAGCCAATTCGTTGCTGAGAATGGTGCCGACCGTGCGGTCGGTGTTGATGATCGGCAGGTCGATGTCAACCGCCTCACCCTTCTCAAGCGCCGGCTTGGCCAGCTCGAGCAGCTTCATGTCCAGCGCCAGCTCGAGGCCGTGATCCTGTGATTGCGTGCAGTAAGTGCCCACATCAGCATGCGGTTTCTCGATCGGCGTGAGAATAGAACTGAGGTCGATGCCGTCGGCCTTCCAGTGAACGATGGCCTTTTGCATCTCGAGCGCGTCCACGCGGCCAACCATTTCGTTGATCGTGCGGAAGCCCAGCTGCGCCATCAACTGCCGCGCCTCCTCGGCCACCATGAACAGGTAATTCACCACGTAATCAGGTGAGCCGTTAAACTTCTTGCGCAGCTCCTTGTTTTGCGTGGCGATGCCAACCGGGCAGGTGTTTAGGTGGCACTTGCGCATCATGATGCAACCCATCGTTATGAGCGGCGCGGTGGAGAAACCCATCTCCTCGGCACCGAGCAACGCAGCGATCACCACGTCGCGGCCGGTCTTGAGGCCGCCATCAGTCTGCAATACCACGCGGCTGCGCAGATCGTTGAGCACCAGCGTCTGATGCGTCTCGGCAATGCCCAACTCCCACGGCAGACCGGCGTGCTTGATGCTGGTCAGCGGCGAAGCGCCCGTGCCGCCGGTTTCGCCTGAGATCAAAATGTGATCCGCCTTGGCCTTGGTCACGCCCGCGGCAATGGTGCCCACGCCCATTTCGGACACGAGCTTCACACTCACGCGCGAGGCCCGGTTGGCGTTCTTAAGGTCATGGATCAGCTGTGCCAGATCCTCAATCGAATAAATGTCGTGGTGCGGCGGCGGACTGATGAGACCCACGCCCGGCGTGCTATGCCGAATGCGCGCGATAGTTTCATCCACCTTGCGCCCGGGCAGCTCACCGCCCTCGCCGGGCTTGGCGCCCTGGGAAATTTTGATCTGCAGCTCATCCGCATTGGTGAGGTACCAGATCGTCACGCCGAACCGGCCGGAAGCAATCTGCTTGATGGCCGAGCGCTTGGAGTCGCCGTTGGGCAGCGGATTAAACCGCTCCGGATCCTCGCCGCCTTCGCCGGTGTTGCTCTTGCCGCCGAGGCGGTTCATCGCAATCGCGAGGCCTTCGTGTGCCTCGGCGGAAATGGAGCCGAAGCTCATCGCGCCGGTGCAGAACCGCTTCACGATCTCGCTGGCCGGCTCGACTTCCTCAATCGGAATCGCACCGCCATTGACGCCCTCCTTGAATTCCATCAACCCGCGCAGCGCGCACCGCGCCTTGGCGTCGTTGTTGATGTGATCGGAGAATTGCTTGTACGAATCGAAATTGTTCGTGCGGGATGCCATCTGCAGCGCGGCGATGGAATTCGGATTCCACATGTGCTTCTCGCCCTCGGCGCGCCAGTGAAATTCGCCCGGGTTGGGCAGCGTCTCCGTCTTGTCCTCTTCGCGAGCCGGGAAACCCAGCGCGTGGCGGCGCAGCATCTCCTCGGCCAGCTCATCGAGGTTCACGCCCTGCACGCGGCTGGCGGTGCCAACGAAGCTGAGGTCGATCACCTCATCCTGCAGGCCGATGGCCTCAAAAATTTGCGCACCTTTATAAGAGTGCAACGTGGAGATGCCCATCTTGGCCATCACCTTGAGCATGCCCTTGGCCACGCCCTTGCGATAGGCGGCCACGAGCGAAGCGTCATCGACAAATTCCTCTTCATTGCAAAGGCCTTCGCGCCGCGCCTTCCACAATGCCTCAAACGCCATGTACGGGTTGATCGCGTCCGCGCCGTAGCCAACGAGCAGACAGTGATGATGCACCTCGCGGGCTTCGCCGGTTTCCAGCACGAGACCAATCTGCGTTCGCAGGGCGTTCTTCACGAGATAATGATGCACCGCGCCGGTGGCCATCAGCGTGCTCACTGGCACGCGGTCGGCGGACACCGCGCGGTCGCTGAGGATCGCAAGGCTGTAGCCGTCCTGGATTGCCTGCGCGGCTTCCTCGCAAATGCGATCGATCGTTTTACGCACGCCGGCGGCGCCTTCGGATTTCGGGAAAGTGATGTCGATCTCCTTCGAGCGCCAACCACGGTAATCCATGCCCTTGAGCGCGTGGAGTTCCTCGTTGGTCAAAATCGGGTGCGGCATGCGCAAGCGCTGGGCGTGGCCCTCGGTGGTCTCGAGCAGATTCTTCTCCGGCCCGATGTAACACTCGAGCGACATGATGACCTCCTCGCGAATCGAATCGATCGCCGGGTTGGTCACCTGCGCGAAGAGTTGGCGGAAGTAATCGTAAATCATCCGCGGCTTGTCGCTGAGACAGGCGAGCGCGGCGTCGTTGCCCATCGAGCCGAGCGGATCGCGCTTTTCGTGCACGAGCGGCAGCAACATGAATTGCAACGTCTCGGTGGTGAACCCAAACGCCTGCATACGCTGCAGCAGCGTGGCCTCGTCCAGCCCGGCGGCTTCGCCGGCGGCAGCGATGTCGTCCAGCTCGATGCGTTGGTTCTTGATCCACTCACCGTACGGGCGTTGCGCGGCAAACTCCGATTTAATCTCGTCATCCGGCACAATGCGGCCCTGCTCGAAATCCACGAGGAACAGGCGACCCGGCTGCAGGCGGCCCTTGGAACGCACGTTGGCCGGATCAACCGGGATCGTGCCCACCTCACTGGCCATGATCACGCGGTCATCGTGCGTTTCATAATAGCGGCTCGGGCGCAGCCCGTTGCGGTCCAGCACCGCGCCGATGTATTTGCCGTCGGTGAACGCAATCGAAGCTGGGCCGTCCCACGGCTCCATGATGCAGCTGTTGTACTCGTAAAAATCGCGCTTGGCCTGCGCCATGTGTTTGTGCTTCTGCCACGCCTCGGGGACCATCAGCAGCACGGCCTCCTGCAGCGTGCGCCCGCTCATCAGCAAAAACTCCAGCGCGTTGTCGAAGTTGCCTGAGTCGGAACACTCCGGCTCCATGATCGGGTACAGCTTCTTCAGATCGTCGCTGAGCAAATCGCTCTCCAACGTGCCCTGCCGCGAGCGCATGGCATTCACGTTACCACGCAGCGTGTTGATCTCGCCGTTGTGGCTCATGAACCGGAACGGCTGCGCGCGGTCCCAGCTCGGGAACGTGTTCGTCGAGAAACGCGAGTGCACCATCGCCAAGTGCGTGGCGAAATCGTCGCGGGCCAGGTCGGTGTAATACTTGAGCACCTGCTCGGTGTTGAGCATGCCCTTGTAGATCATCACCTTGGTCGAGAGACTGCAGATGTAAAAGAGCAGGCGCTCCTCCATCGATTCATCAAAACGCAGTTGATGGCTCGCTCGCTTGCGGATCACATAAAGCTGCCGCTCAAAATCATCGCCCTCCAGCCCATCGGCCGCGCCGATGAAGAGCTGCATGATATACGGCTCCGCCGCGCGCGCCGCGGGGCCGACGTTGGCGGCCTCGGTCTCCGTTGGCACCTCGCGCCAGCCAAGGCATTGCTGGCCCTGCTCGGCGATAATGGCGTCCACCGCCGCGATGCACTTTTGCCGCTCGGCTTCATCCTTGGGCAGAAACACCAGCCCCGCGCCGAACCGCCCTTTCTCGGGCAGGTCCACGCCGAGGTCCGCCTTGGCGACTGTCCGCAGGAAGCCTTCGGGCAATCCGACCAAAATCCCCGCGCCATCGCCGGTATTCGGCTCGCATCCGCAACCACCGCGGTGCTCCATGTTGCCCAACATCTCGAGGGCATCGAGCACGTTCTGATGCGTCGGTTCACCCTTCAAGTTGGCCACAAAACCAACGCCGCAACTATCCTTCTCATACGCCGGATCATAGAGACCCTGCTTCGCGGGAAATCCAATCTGTGATTTGTTGCCCATTGTATAAAATCCAATAATCCAAGGCGGAAACCGGTATCCGGCCCGCCAAAAGTGGGGGGAGGAGTATATGGACCAAGCTGCGTGGGGCAATCCTAGAATCCCGACAATTTACTCGAAATGGATCAAAACGGTGCAAAACCTATTTTTTCACCAGTTGCAATCCCGGAAAAGTGGTGGCAAATTGCAACTGAGTCATGGGTTCCGCTCAATCCAGTCCAGCTAAACTGGCCATTTCGGAAAATCGCAAAAC
>JAYQQG010000005.1:44359-55562 GCA_038145765.1 Verrucomicrobiales bacterium | reverse complement strand
TCCCGTGTGAGTTATCAAGCATCACAAGGCTTACACCTTCTATATCGGTTGTTCGGAAAGTGACTTTAGAAAAAAAGAAGCCCCCGAATGGGGGCTCTTAAAAAATGCTGTTTTTAGGGGTTTATTGTCGGTTAACAGTACACCAAACAAAGTGGGTTGATGGGCGTCATATTATTGATGGAATGCACTTTGTTGACGTGTTTTTCCTCCAATATCAGGCCCGCATCGAGGAGTTTCATATTGTTGGTATTGAAAATCGGGCGGGCGAGTTCCATGCCCGGTTTTAATTCGATCAACAGAATCTCTCGCTCACCGCGAGGCATGCGGGTAAGGGGCACGGCCTGCACGAGCGCACGGACGGCATCGGGATCGAAGACCCGGTCTGCCAGCTCAGTTTCCATCTCGCGAATGAGCTGCATGTCGGCCATATTTTGATTGCAGTAATAAATCACCGGCGCCAACAGGCGGGCAAGACGCGGGATGGTTTCGCCTTTGAGTTTGTCCGGATAGCCCGTGCCATCCCAATTCTCGTGGTGATGCCGCACAATCTTAGCCACCGGCGCATAGCTTTCGTGCAGGGCGAGCAGTGTTTCCTCCGAGATCTCCGGATGCTTGCGAATGATTTCCATTTCTTCGGGGGAACATTTGGCAGGACTTCGCATCCAACGGCGCACCATGCCAATTCCAGAATTCATCAGGCCCACATCATGGAGGAGCGCTGCCAGATCGAGTGTGCGGGTGTCCTCTTCGCTGAGCCCCAACGCATCGGCAATGGTCGCACACAGCGCCTGTGCCCTCAGGGCGGTATTGCCGAGATTGGGGTGAAAGGTGTACAGCATCCGGTTGATCGCCTTGAGCGCGATGTTCTCGTCGGCACTGGAAAAATTAACGGCAACCCGGGGCGCCACTGCAGGGGCCTCACCCGGTTCAGTTTCTTCATCGGTTCCGGCGGCGGCCAAATTGGCGTTGGCTTGGGTCACCGATTGCTCGGCAACTTGGAGTTTGTCCATGAGTGTCTGGATGCGGTTTTCCTGGGCCTCAATCTCCTTGCGCAAACAGTAGCGCTCCGAAGCATTGAGGATGGCCACTTTCATGTCGTTCGTCATCCAAGGCTTGGTGAGGTAGCGGAACACAAGGCCTTTACTGACGATTCGAGTCATTTCATCAATGCTCACCCCGCTGGCGAGCATGAGGCGGCTGCTGTCCGGTTGGAGCTCTTGAGCCTGTTGCAGGAGCTCGAGTCCCTGAGCCGTTCCCCCCAGATCATGATCCACCACGATCGCTGCGAATTGTTCGGACCGGAGATGCTCGGTGGCCATGGTGTCGGTATCCACCACGGTGACGTGAAAGGCCATTGCTTGGAGCTGATCTTTCATGGCCTGCAGCACGGCGGGGTCGTTGTCGGCCACGAGCACTTTCTTGGCGTTTTGGTTGGTGTATTCTTCTGCCATGATGATTTCCTAGGTTGAGGCTGTGGGGGCACGGTATCCGAGCAATCCACGATCGCGAATGAGGCATGCTACGGCGTGGGGAACGGATTGTTCCCATGAGGCATCCCCGGATCGGATTTGCTGCAGGGCTTCCCGCGAAAAAATAGTTAGATAATCTTCCAGAAATTCGTTGATCGGGCGAATAAATCCGTTGTTTAACAGGTACTCATAGAGATGCTTGAGGTGGCTGGCGACATCTAGGTTATGCACATTGCACACCTGCCCGGATTCCTCTAGGGCCGGGTATACGTACAACCGCAGGTCGTTTTTGAACATCCGGCCAAAGGATTCCAAAATACCGCCCTCCAGTTGATCGTAATATTTCTCTTCGAATAGTTCCTTCAAAGTGGGTATGCCCATGGCCACGCCAATGGGTTCCTTGGTGTAACGAAGCAAATACGCTGCCAAACGGTAGTATTCGGCCACATTGGACACCATGACATGGTAATTTTCGGCCAATTCATTGCCGACAGCGCTTAAAATATCCACGCGCTCCAGAAAATCCCGCTCATTTATCCCATCCTCATCGGTGAGATTGTGCAAAGTCATTTCGAATAACACGGTCATATTCTCCTCCTGCACATTGGGTTCCTGTGCAAATTGCGCCTTGCTGCTTTGCAACATGTGCAAGGTGGTATGGGTAACGGGCCGGAAACTGCCGCGCTCCACAATGATCGGTTTGCCGTAAAGGACTTCCGTGGGGTGCACGACTTCGCCGCTGGCGTTAAACAAGGTCGCCTTGGCGATTCCGCGCTTTACTAATTCCAATGCAATCAATCGATTGTCCACCGCCGCATAATCCGGGCCGGTAAACCGCGCCATGCCCACTTCCGCGCGCCAAGGCTCCAGGTTTTCCAGTAAACTGGCCAGGATCCGATGTGGATCTTGAGTGTAATGCATCGCCGCGTGGACGAGGTTTACGCCAATGATGCCAGCCGCTTCCTGTTGTTTGAGGTTGTCTTCATCCAACAACCGCACATGCAGGATGATGTCATTCGGCTCCTGCCCGGGCGCGACTTGAAACCGAATCCCCATCCAGCCCAAGCCATCCTGTTGCCGGCTGTAGCTGCGGGCCGCCACCGTGTCGGCAAAGACAAAGAAGCGCGCCTCTGCACCACGTTCCTCGGCCAGCCGTTCGTGCAGTAAACCGTACTCATGATCGAGCATGTGCAGCAGGCGTTCCTGGCTGACATATCGGCTGGCTTTGCCGTAGATGGCATCGCTTACCGCCATGTCATAGGCACTCATGCTCTTGGCCACGGTGCCGGCGGCTCCACCGACGCGGAAGAACCACCGCGCCACTTCCTGGCCCGCGCCGATCTCGGCAAAGGTACCGTACTGATTCCGGTCGAAATTGACCGCCTGCGCTTTTTGAGTGGTACTCAGGTTAGGCTGCTCCATCGCCTTCTTCCTCGTCGGATCCTAGGCCGAAGGCCTTGAGGTCTTCCCGGGCTTTTTCCAGTTCCGCATCCAAATCCAAATCCAGCCCGTAACTCATTTGGTATTGGGACAGGAACTGCCACTCGGGCAGTTCCTCGAACGGCTTGTCGTAATCCATGATGCGCGCGCCGTAGATGTTGATTTGTTTGTAGTTGGTCAGTGCATCCGCCACTCCCACGCAGGCGGCGAGAAAACGGCTGTTGTCCGGCTGATTCCCACCCTCCACATTAAAGGGATCGTGGTGATACCACACCCCCCGAATGACCTCCAAGTGGGCCTGCAAACATTCGCACACTGCCGCGCCAATCTGCGCGTGGGAGACCCCAATAAATTCCCGTTCCACCACCACATGGCCACTACCGCGTTCGGTGGCGCGAATGATGATTCGGTCGAAATCCTCAGGGAAATAGTGTTCCAACACGAGCTTCCCGCTGTCGTGCAACAGTCCGGCCAAATACTCCGATCCACATGGCGGCCGGTACGCTGCGGCCACCCGTTCGGTAAGGCGGGCGACCATGATACTGTGCAGCCAAAAGGAATTCCAATCCACCTGACTCTTGAGGTGCTCAAAATTCTTCATCACACCCATGGATAGCGCGATGCGGCGCACCTCGGTCATGCCGATCATCATCAGTGCCTGGTCAATGCTCGAAATGCGGCGCGCGGCAAAGCCCACGGAACTGGCCACCTTGATGATGTCCGACGCCAGGCCGGCATCCATTTGGATCACCTCGGCGACATCCTCCATCTGGCAATTTTCGTCGCGGGATAATTGACCCAGTTTAATCGCGGCCGCGGAGAAGGGCGGGATGATGGCTTCACCGGAAAGCAAATACACGAGCTTGTCCGTCACCCACTGCTTGTCAGGGGTTTCGCAGGTGAGGTAACGCTTTAGGCGATCGGGATCAGTGGCCACACCGGATTGTTGCCGCGATTGGGCTTGGCCGCCAATGAAAAAGGGCTAGCCCTAACGATGCGCCCACTGGAAGGCCCAGTAGGTGATCGCTGCTGAATCCGGTAGAGATAACTTGTCCTTAATATGATTGCGATGGGTTTGCACTGTGTAAGCGCTGACTTTCAGTTTGCCGGCAATATCCCGTGTGCTCAGCCCTCGCCCAATTAGGGTGAAGACCTCCAACTCCCGCTCCGTCAATCGGCCTATGCCCGACACGGGCTCGCCGTTGTGGTTGTTTGGGGTTTTAACAGCCCCGTGTCCATCGCCATTGGTTTGATGCGGGCCTGAGGCACCGCCCATCGGATCCCCCTCAATCAGGGCGGTTTCGAGAAGTTTCTGGAGCTCAAGGGACAGCGATTCCTGATGGCGTTGGACCAAATTCTGAATGCGCTCGTCTGTCAGATTATTTTGCCGAACAGGCCGAGCCACACCCAGCAACCCAATCAGACTGCCGGATTCATCTTGTAACGGTGCTAAGGAGAGATCTACCGGAAATACATTGCCTTCGGCATCCTGATTGAGCAATCGCCCTTGCCAACCGGTGTTTGTGGCACCTTTCATAACAGTTTGTCGTAATTTTGAGGATACCGACTTTAAGTTCAAAATCTTTGGAGACTGCCCTAAACATTCTGCCTGTGAATATTTGTAAGCCGAACCCAAGCGGGATTTACATAAACCAACCGGTTGTGCTCCGGATCCGTCACGGACACCGCATCGGACACCAATTCCCATCCTTGAGCCATGGCTTGGAGTAGGTTTTGGTGGGATTCGGAAAGTAAACCATCCGCAAACTTCACTTTGGTCGCAGTGGCCTTTTTACCGATTCTACGGGGGTTGGCAGTTTTCTTCTGAGACGGCATCTTGGGTTATGCTTCCGCTACACCCAATCATTCGCGTTTAGCCAACGCTTTCTTTCAAAAAAGTGAATTTTAACACCAAGAAAAGATGTTTCGCCTCAAAATGACCAATATTATGCCAGTTTAACCACTTTTTCCAGGCAACGGCGGCAGGGGCGGCAAATTACCCGGATCGCCCGTTGGCTTGGGCAGCGGCGGCAAGTTCGGCGCACCTCCCGGCTTGGGCAACGGAGGAAGGTCCGGTTTGGCCCCGCCGGGTTTGGGAAGCTCGGGCAATGCCGGACCATCCGCGCCGGGCTTGGGCAACGGGGGCAATCCGGCGGGCTGATTCGCCACTGGCACGGCCGGGAGTGGAGGCAACGCCGGGGCACTTCCCGGAGTATCCAGCTTGGATTCGGCCATGCGCTCGGCACGCTCATCGGCGATGCGCTCGAGTTTGCGTTCCATGTTTTTTCGCTCCATCTCCTTGGCCATATCCGACGCGGAAGGAATGGGCGGCAAATCCGGTTTCTTGGCGGGCAACGGCGGTAAGGCCGGCAAATCTTTCCCAGACGCGGGCGCCACCGGCATGGGTAATGGCGGCAGTTCCTGCTCGGGCCCTTCAGTCTTGGGAAGCGGCAGAGCCGGCACCGCGGCTTCATTGCCCGGCTGTTCTTGTTTCTTGTTGCGACCGAACAATTTTCCGAAGAACCCTTTCTTTTCGGGTTCCTTGGATTCAGTGCCCTCGGCGGGTTTGGGGGAACCGGCTGGCAACGGCGGCAAATCCCGGCTGGTCGGCGGTTGTGGCAGAGCGGGCAATTCTGCCTCCGGTGCCGCCGGTGCCGCCGCTTCGGGCTCGGGCTTCAGGGCAACGGGGAAAGCCGGCTTTTCATCCGCAGCCACTGCCACAGGCTTGGCCGGTTTACTGCCGGGTTTAATGACCGCCGGCAGGACATCTTCCTCCCGATCTGGTTCGGGCATTGCCACTGGCTTGGCAACCTTGATCTCCGGTTCCGGCCGTTCAACGACCTTGGCTTTGGGCGGTTTGGCAAGATCTGGTAAATCCGGCAACACCGGCTTGGCGGTGAGCACTTTTTGTTCAACCGGTTTGGCAACCTTGATCTCCGGCTTGCGGGGCAAGGCCGGCTCCAAATCTGGCTCGGGCGGGTCTTCGGTATCGATCACCGGCTTGGCCAGTGGCAATGGTGCGGCGGCCTGCTCTTCGCGCATGCGTTCGGCCTCATGCTCGGCCGCCACCATGCGACGCTCCACCTTCTTTTCATCCGCAATCGCAATCCGTCGGGCATCCACCTTGGCACTGAGCGTACGGATTTCTTCTTCCTCAATATTCTCCTGGGCCGCCAGTTTTTCCCGGTTTTTCTCCAGCACCTCGAGGTCGTGCTCGATGCGGGAATGCTCGTCATCTTCCTCAAATTTAATGCTGCGCAGCCGGTCCTGCAGTTGTTCTTCCTTGGCTTGCAGATCATCTTTTAGCTCGGCTTCCTCATGGTCGAGCTTGTCCAAGTCCGATTGGCGCGCGGAAATTTCATCCTCATCAGACTTCACCTTTTCCAGATAACGCTCGTGGGCCAACTGGCTTTCCTCTTCGCGGCGGCGGTCTTCCTCCTCCTTCTTACGAATGCGCTCGGTTTCTTCTTCATGCAGCCGGTGAAGTTCCTCATCGAGTTCGGCGATGCGATCCTCGTCATCGAGTCGCGCCGTTTTCTTGGCGCGCACACCATGGCGAATGAGTTCCTCGTCGTGTTCAAATTCCTGACGCAGCTTGGCGATGGTGGCGTCGGTTTTTTCGCGGCGTGATTGGTCGGTCTGCTTAAGCTTGGCGATCTCTTCATCGCACTGTTCGCGCCCGCGACGGATCTTGTCGAGAGACGCCTTGTGGGCTTCAAGCTCTTCGCGCACGGTCATCTCTTCGCGCAAACGCGCCTCTTCCAGCTCGCGCATGGCGGCCTTCACAGCGCTTTCGGCCTCCATCCGGGTTTTGCGTTTGTAATCTACTGGGTCCACTTTCGTTTTCTCCCGTCGTCGCGTGGTAAATCGCTTCAACTGCTCCGCACTGGGCTTTTCTTCCGCGCTGATTTTACCGTCACCATCCGCGTCGAACTCCTTCAGCAAGGCTTTCTTAATCTCCTGTTTGTCCTCGTCCGATTTAGGATCTTCCACGGATTCTTCTTTCACCACAGGTTTGGGTGGCGGCGGTAACGCCAGCGGTTCCGCTTCGGGTTCAGTCGTTTCATCCTCATCCGTTTCAACTGCTTTCGAAACGGGTTTGGGAAGCGGCGGCAAGGGAAGCTTGGCCGGCTTGGGTTCCGTGATGCCCTCGTTATCGTCAGATTGGACGGAGGGCATGGGAAGCGGCGGTTTGGGAACTGGGGGCAAGGCGGGTGTGGCCTCGGCTCCTTCCTCGGCATCATCCTTTATCTGCGGTTTTAGTGGCGTCAGTAAAACTGGCTTGGCCTCACCCGAGGGCGAAGGTTTTGGCAATGGCGGCAAAACAGGTTTGGGGCTATCGGATCCGGCCTCATCAGCTTGCGGCTTGGGCGGTGGCGGCAAAACCGGTTTGGCGGGGGCATCCAAACTGGGCAACTCATCAGGCTTGGGCAAACCCGGTTTGGGTAGTTCAATGGTGGCAGGCTTGGCAGGGACTGAAGGGGAGGGCAACGCGGCCAAGGGTGCGTCATTCGCCGGATCATCCCCCACGCCCGGAGGCAAGCCGACTTCCGGTAATTTCACCTGAGCCGGCTTGGGTAAAGGCGGCAATACGGGCGTAGCGATCTCGGCAACCGGAGCAGCCGTCTCGGCCTCCACTGCTGGAATGGCCGGAATCGCCGTGGGTGGAGCTGCCGGTTCAGGTATTGCCGGAACCGGTGTCGGGGCCGGAACGGCCACCTTGGGGACCTCCGGATCCGCGGGAGCAGCCGGCACGGCGGTAATCGGGGCTGCTTCGGGGGCCGGTTCAGGAACGGCTGCAGGAAAATGGATTAGTTTAGCCGCCAACTCTTGGATCAGCCCAGCCTGGGCTGGATCGGCAATGATGTTGTTCATCCCATCCGGATCCGCCACCAAATCGTAAAGCGCCGTGTCCCCGGAATCAAAGGCGATATACTTATGCGTTGCCGTTTCCACCCCACGCCCGTGGGCTTCGAGTACAATCGGACCCGACTCCAACGCTTGTTCGGTTCCAGCCATATCCACGGGAAATTCGATGGGCTGCCCATCCAATACCATCACATTAAAGAATGGCTGTTCCAGTTCTTCCGCCAGGACAGCCGGTGTGGCCGGCATGGCTTCGGCCACGGGCGCTTCCGGTGCGATCGCTGGAACAGGGACAGCAGGAACGGGTGCAGGTGTTTCCGGTGCCGCCGGCACTGCAACTGCTGGCGGCGCAACAGGAGCCGCAGGAGCCGCAGGCGGTACGGGAGCAGGAGTGCTCGGGGGAAGTACCACAACGGGAGCTGCTCCGAGAGGGGCCGGGGCAGCTGGAGGTGCAGGGGCGGGCGCGCCTCCGGGAGGCGCTAGGGGTGCAGGCGGTGTTGGCGGTTGGCCCTCGCTCATATTATTTGTTGCTGGTTGATTCGCTGCCGGTTGGGCGGCTTCACGAATCGTGAAACTCCATTACCACAGGGTCGCGTCCATCCATGGATTCCCCGGCGTCCCTGCCGTAACCGGCGAGTTGTTAACATTGCCCCGCCGCACTGTCGATCCAATTTCCCACAAGGTGGCTTGCCCAAGGGGCACCCGCGCCCTAGCCTTGCGGTCTCCATGCAAGCTCTCTTTGCCGCTCTACTGGTGGCGGTGTCGGCCGGAAAGGATCAGGCACTGCACCTCTACGAACTAAACCCCAAGACTGGAGCGCTCGTGCAGCGCGCCCGGCACGACCTGCCCGGCTCGCCCGGCAGCCAATGCATCAGCCCCGATGGCAACCGCCTGTACGTGGCGGTTCGCTCGGCCAACAGCGTGGCCGCGTACCGGATTGATCATGCGAAAAAAACACTCGTGCCACTGGGCGTCACCGATATTGGTGCCAATGCCGCCTATGTGGCCACCGATCGCACCGGACGCACGCTGCTCTGGGCCAGCTACAGCGGCGGCGTTGTCGGCAGCCACGCCATCGGCCGGAACGGGGTGGTGATCAAGAATGCCCTGAGCCAAATCGAGACCGCCCGGTGTGCCCACGCGATATTGACCGATGCCTCCAATCGGTTCGCTTTTGTGCCGCACACCGGGCCGAATGCGGTGTATCAATTTCGGTTTGATGTGAAAACAGGCAAACTGTCAAAGAACAATCCCTTCAACGCCAGTCCGGCAGCCGGCTTGGAACCGCGGCATCTGGCGTTTCACCCCCAACTGCCGATCGTATATTGTGACAATGAAAAGGGGGACAGTGTGACGGCCTATGCCTTTGACCGGACTAACGGACGGCTCAAGGCATTTCACACCGTCAGCACCCTGCCCACGGATTTCGACGGCAACAAAAATACCTGCGCCGATATCGAGATCACTGCTGACGGGAAATTCATTTACGCCTCCAACCGCGGCCACAACTCCATCGCGGGTTTTGCTGTGGATCCCAAAACTGGCACGCTCCGAAGCATTGGCCAATTTGCGACCGGAGAAATCCCGCGCTCGTTTAACCTCGGCCCCAACAACCAATGGCTGATTGCCGCCGGCCAACGCTCGCATGATCTGCACGTGTACACGCGTAACGCCAAAACCGGCACCCTTAGCAAACGCGCTCAACAACCCACCGGCCAAGGCCCGAGTTGGGTACAATTCATTCCAGTACGGAAGGTGGCGAAATAATATGTTCGCCCCTGAAGAATTTGTCGCCACGCTCACTAAGCTGGGCATGACACACGTGGTGTGGCTTCCGGACACCACGCTCGGGCAATGGGATACCGCATTGCGATCCGCACCGGAGATTGAGCTGGTGCAGGTTTGCCGGGAGGGCGAGGCGTGGGCACTGGCCGCAGGGCTCTACCTTGGCGGTAAACGACCGATCGTGGTGATCCAGTGCACGGGACTCTTTGAAAGTGGCGATGCGCTGCGCAATATAGTGCATGATTATCAGCTGCCGATCTATGGATTGATCGGATACCGCAGCTTCCTCAACGCCAGTTCGTTGCCCGGCGATACCTGCCTGAAATTTACCGAGCCGATCGTTGAGGCGTGGGCACTCGACACGGTATTTCTCAAGGATGAATCCATGAAACCCCAGTTTGCCGAGCACTACCGTCGATGCGCCGAGCAGGAAATCCCGGGCCTTTGCCTGATGGCGGAGGGCGCCGCATGAGCGAACCGCAAGCCATGTCTCTCAATGACGCTCTGGCGGTAATTCATCAATACCGTGAAGATGCCGTCGTCATCACCACCATGGGCGCCGCGCGCGAATGGCAGGCGCTGGAACCGCACCCAAAAGATCTCGTCTACATGCCGTCCAGCATGGGTCAAGGCCCTCCACTCGGCCTGGGCATTGCGCTGGCGCAACCGGACCAGCGCGTCATTGTCGTCAACGGGGACGGTTGCACTCTCATGAACCTCGGCTGCCTCGTCACCCTGACGGCGCAAGCTCCCCGAAACTTCACGCTCGTAGTGGTGGACAACGGCGTTTACGAAGTCACCGGCGGCCAGGCCACCATCGGTCATTCCAGTAAGCGGTCCGACGGCACGGCCCTCAACTTTGCCGATCTCGCGCGGGCCGCCGGTTTCACCGAGGTTTACGAATTCGATGATGCCGAATCATTCCGGTTCGAGCACGAAACCCTCCATGAACCCGGCCCCGTCTGCATTGTTCTCAAAACCAGCCACCGGACCGAGGACATCAGCGCCCGCAGTCCGGGACCAGCTGCGGAGAGGGTCCAAGCACTTCGGCATGTGCTCAACACCGGACTATGATTTATTCAATAGACTAAATGCGATGTTTGTAATAATCTGAATTTAGTGTGCAAACACGCACACCAATCAATCAGGAGGAAGAATGGACGGTGCAGAAGCTGGAGGAATAATCGCCCTGCTTGGATGGATGATTGCTATATTGATATTGCCAATCATCGTAATGATTGCGGCAATGTGGAAAATATTTACCAAAGCAGGGAAACCGGGATGGGCAGCCATCGTTCCGATATACAATTATATCATCATGCTGGAAATTGTAGGGAAACCCATTTGGTGGATCGTACTGATGTTCATTCCACTGGTGAATGTCGTCGTGGGAATCCTGATTCTAGTGGAACTTTGCAAAAGCTTTGGCAAAGGGACCGGTTTCGTTGTTGGCATGATCTTTTTAGGCCCCATTTTTCTTTGCATTTTGGGATTCGGCAGTGCCCAATATCTTGGCCCAGGTGGCATGGGCGTTCAGCAGGGTGGTTACCCTCAACAACCACAACCCGGTTGGGGGGGGGGGGGGGGGGGGGGGGGGGGGGGGGGGGGGGGGGGGGGGGGGGGGGGGGGGGGGGGGGGGGGGG
>JAYQQG010000005.1:0-44349 GCA_038145765.1 Verrucomicrobiales bacterium | reverse complement strand
CCCTCAACAACCACAACCCGGACCCCCCATGGCATAATCAATCACCACAAAAAAGGCCCTCCGAACGGAGGGCCTTTTTTTATTGGGAAGAATGCTACAGCGTAAACGCCGGCAGATCCACTCGCGCGCCACCTTGTTGGGTGGATTGGTGGGCGCAGATGCCGACGCAGGTCCAGTTGGCGGCGGTCTTGGCGTTGGGCCAGGGGTCACGGTCCTCGACTAATGCGCTGAGGAATTCGTTGACCATGTGAGGGTGACTGCCGCCGTGGCCGCCGCCTTGGACGAAGGAGAGGTGGTCGGCGTCCTCAATGGTTTGCGTGAATTTCTGGATCGGCTCAGGGAGCAGGTGGGCGTAGTCGGGGATGTCCACTTTCTCGGGGATCTCCGCCTCGGGGCGCTTGGCCACGTGCAGGATGCTCGGCTCGCCTTCGACGAGCGTCCACTCGAAACTCTTCTTGCTACCATACACGTCGATGCTCTCGCGGTATTGGCGGGCGACGTCGTAGAGGAAGCGCCAGATGTGCGCGGAAAGATCGCTGTCCTTGACCTTGATGTGGCAGCTCTCCACGGCGAACTTGTTGCCGCTCTTTTGCGCGATGTCATCCCGCACGGTGCCGCTGCCGAAACAACTGACATACTCGGCCAATCCATCGACCATGCCGAGGCAGGGGCTGACGACGTGTGTGGCGTAGTGCATCGGGATCATCTCCTCCCAATAGCTCGGCCAGCCGTCCATATCCTGCGGGTGACTCGCGGCAAGGTATTGCAGCTTGCCCAGTTCGCCTTTGTCGTACAGTTCCTTGATGAACAAAAACTCACGGCTGTAGACGACAGTCTCGGCCATCATGTATTTGAGGCCGGTTTCATCGACGGCTTTGCAAATCTCCTCGCATTCCTCGATGGTGGTGGCCATCGGCACGGTGCACATCACGTGCTTGCCGGCGCGCAGGGCCTTGAGGGATTGCGGGGCGTGATCGGGGATGGGCGAGTTGATATGCACCGCATCAATCTCCGGATCCTTCAGCAGCTCGTCGTAATCGGTGTAGCGTTTCTCGATGTTGAACTGATCGGCCACCGCATTCATCTCCGCCTCATTGCGCCGGCAGACCGCGACGAGGTTGGCATTCGGATGCGCCTGATGGATGGGGATGAATTCCGCGCCGAACCCAAGGCCGGCGATGGCAATATTGAAAGTCTGGTCACTCATGCGAGGGGCAAACGTAAAAAGGAGAAAGTAGAAAGTCAAAGCCACAGGTCAAAAGTTTCCGTTCGCTCGACACTTTTGCCTTTTGCGTTGTGCTTTTTCCTTTCGACTTTTCACTTTTTACTTACCGTCCCTCCATGCGTTTCCTCCTGCTGCTGGTCGCGTGCACCGCTTTCGCCGAGCGCGTGCCGTGGGTGGATTCCAAATTTCACGGCACCCCGGAGCCGCCGCCGTTGTTCCGGCTGGAGCGCGCGTTTCCCAAGCTGAATTTCACCAATCCCGTGGAGCTGACGTGGGCGCCGGAATTCGACCGCTTCATGATGGTGGAGCTGGGCACGAAGGTGCATCTTTTTGCCAACGACAATGACACCAACGCCACTTCGCTCCTGCTCGATTTGAAGGCCGCCAAGCCGGAGGCCACGCGCGTGTACAGTTTCACGCTGCATCCGCAGTTCGCGAAAAACCGGCGGGCGTTTGTTTGCTACAATTACCAGATCGAAGGGGACAAACGGGGCGGCACGCGGGTTTCGGAGGTGCACGTGACAAAATCCCTCAAGGTTGATCTGGCCACCGAACGCGAGATCATCACGTGGGTCGGCGGCGGGCACAACGGCTGCAGCCTGCGCTTCGGGACGGACGGGTTCCTGTACATATCCACCGGCGACGCCACCGCGCCCAGCCCGCCCGACGGCCTCAAGACCGGCCAGGACATCTGCGATTTGCTCGGCGGCATTTTGCGGATTGATGTAAATGCCAAAGACAAAGGCCGCGCGTATCGCATCCCGCCGGATAATCCGTTTGTGAAAACGCCCGGCGCGCGCGGCGAGGTGTGGGCCTACGGCATGCGCAACCCGTGGCGGATGAGTTTTGATCGCGCCAAGGGCGACTTGTGGGTGGGCGATGTCGGCTGGGAAAGCATGGAGATGATTTACAAGGTGCAACGCGGCGGCAATTACGGCTGGAGCATCATGGAAGGCAGCCAGTCCGTCGATCCCAACGGCAAGCGCGGCCTCACGCCCATCCTCGCGCCGACCGTGGAACATCCGCACACCGAGGCGCTGAGCATTACCGGCGGTTACGTGTACCACGGTCGACGACACCCGCTGCTCGCCGGCAAGTATGTGTATGGCGATTATGTCACCGGCAAAATTTGGGGACTCGGTTACGACCGGCAAATCACCTGGCATCAGGAGCTGATGGACACGGCTTTGCGGATCATTTGTTTTGGCGTCGATGGCGAAGGCGAATTGTACGTGGTGGATTATGACGGCGGCATCTACCGGCTGGCGGCCAACGAAGCCGGCGGGCGGCAGGTGCAGTTTCCGAAACGGCTCAGCGAAACCGGCCTGTTCGCCGACACCCCCACCCTCAAGCCCAACCCCGGCGTGCTGCCGTACCAAATCAAGGCGCACGGCTGGGCCGACGGCACCAGCAGCACACGCGTTGTGGCCGTGCCCGGTCGGGAGCAAATCGATCTCTTCGAGCGCAACGATCCGTACCGCGGCTACCTCAAGAACCATTTCCGTTTCCCCGAAGGCAGCGTGATTGCCAAGACGGTGTCCCTCAAAATCAAAGGCAAACCCCAACGCCTCGAGACCCAGGTGCTCCATCGATACATGGACGAGTGGCACGCGTACAATTACATTTGGAACGACACCCAAACCGATGCCCGCCTCGCGCCCAACGAAGGCCGCAACCGCGTGTTCGATCTTGGCCACCGCAAACTCACCTGGCGCCACGCCAGCCGCGCCGAGTGCATGCAGTGCCACAACAACCGCAGCGCCAACCTGCTCGCCTTCAATCCGCCGCAGCTGGACGGCGACGAACAGCTTGAAACTCTGGTCAAAGCCGGCTGGTTCAAAAAGCCGTTACCCAAGCACCCGCCCATTGCCGATCCGTACAATCCCAAGGCCGACCTGGACCGGCGCGCCCGCACCTACCTGCAGCTCAACTGCACCCACTGCCACCGGCGCGGCGGCGGCGGCACCGCGGTGTTTGAAACCCGCCTCGAACTGCCGCTCGCCAAGACGCAGCTGGTCAACCACCCGCCCACGCAGGGCGCACTGGGCATCAAGGACGCCATGCTCATTCGCAGCGGCGATCCGCATCGATCAACGCTCTACCATCGCATGGCGCGCCTCGGCCCCGGCCGCATGCCGCGCATTGGCTCCAACGCCATCGACACTCAAGGCCTCAAGCTCATGCGCGATTGGATCAGTGCCATGCCCGCCAGCGGCCTCGAACCCGTCGCCACCGCGCAGGCGGCCAACCTAAAAAACTTTCAAGCCGGCAAAATCAGCGCGCTCACCCCTCTTCTGGCCAAGCCCGAACACGCCGCGCTGCTCGCCGACGCACTGGAAGGGAAGGACCCCGAGCAGCTCAACATCCGCGCCGCCCGAGCTGAAGCCAACGGAAAAACGGACCCCAATATCCGCGACCTTTTTCGCCGGTACAACCCGCACCAAATCGACGATCGCCTCGGGGCTACCCCCGATGCTGCCGCCATTCTGGCGATCACCGGCAGGGCTGCAGCCGGCAAACCCGTCTTTTTCCGCGCCACCACACTTTGCGCCACGTGCCATCAGGTCAACGGGCAAGGCAAGGCGTTTGGACCGGACCTCTCGCGCATCGGCACTCGCGCCACCCGCGCGCAGTTGCTCGATCACATTTTGCATCCCAACAAGGTCATCCATCCGGAGTTTCAACTGCGCAAAGTCGGCAATACAGTGGGCCTCATTATCCGCCGTGATGATGAATCGCTCGTCCTGCGCGATGCCGCTGGCCAATCCCACACCTTCCCCCCCAACACCAACACGCAAGTGCTCCCCACCTCCGCCATGCCCCCGGGCCTGCTCGCCACCCTCACCGCCCAACAAGCCGCCGATCTGCTGGCCTACCTGCGCTCCCTCAAATGACCGCCCTCGAGATTGCCCAGGAACTCGTGCGCCGGCCGAGTGTGAATCCAATGCACGATGACGAAAGTCCGGGCGAAGGCGCCGTAGTCGATTGGCTGGAGCAATGGGGCCGCGACCAACAACTCGAAATATTGCGCGATCCGGTGTTGCCCAAACGCGATAATATTTCCTTTTCCATCACCCGCGGCAACGGACCCCATTTACTCTTCAATGGCCATACCGACACCGTCAGTGTTGCCGGCATGAGCATCGAACCATTCAGCGGCACCATCCGCGACGACCGCCTGTGGGGCCGCGGCGCTTCAGACATGAAAGGCCCGCTCGCTTGCATGCTTGCTGCCTTGCTGGAATTGCGCACCCGCACCGATTGGCAGGGCCGCTTGACTGTCGGATGCGTGGTCGATGAGGAAACCGAGTACCGGGGCATCCTGCAACTCATCAAGGACCGCGCCCCATGGGATTATGCCGTGGTGGGTGAGCCCACCGGCCTGCGTGTGGTACGCGGCTGCAAGGGATCCGTGCGGCTGCACGTGCGCGTGCGCGGTCGGGCCGCCCACAGCAGTAACCCCCGGCAAGGCCACAACGCTATCGTTGGCATGGCACCGGTACTCGAGGCAATGCAGCAGTTTTTCGACGAGGAAATCGGCCGGCACACCTGCCCGGGCTTTTCCCCCTCCACCGGATCAGTGGGGCTGATCGAAGGTGGCAGCGCGCCCAACATCGTGCCTGACGAATGCGCCGTGACACTCGATATCCGCACCGTACCCGGCCAAGACAATCAGCAAACCCTCACCGATCTCGAATCGTTCGTGCGCCGGAACGTGCCCGCACGTGAAGGGATTGAGATTACCTTTGATCCGCCCGGCCACGATAGTCCGAGCTTTGAAACGCCCGCCGACCATCCACTCGTTCAAACCGCCTGTGCCCTGCGCAATCAGGCCGAGGCGGAGATTGTCCCCTACGGTTGCGATGCCAGCAAACTCGCCGGCGCCGGCATCCCTAGCATCGTGTTCGGCCCCGGTGATATCGCGCAGGCCCATACCAAGGACGAATTTATTGCCCTCGCCGACCTCGAGGCGGGCACAACCGCCTATCTGGCACTCGCCCAAAAGTTGTTAAACGAACATGCTGACTGACGAATCCCGCCAACACGATTTCCCCGCGCTGGCCGACATGGCCTACCTGAACACTGCCGCCGAGAGCATCCCGCCGGTAAGCGTGCACGAGGCACTGGCGCAATACGCCCGCGACAAGGGCCTCGGCATGCGCGGACGCGTGCCGCACAATGAAACCATGGAAGCTTGCCGTGAAGTCGCCGCGCGCATGGTGGGGCTGCAAACTGACGAAGTGTCGTTTTGCTCGTGTAGCTCCGAGGCGTATAACCTCCTCGCCAATGCGCTGCATCTCGGCGCGGGCGATGAAGTGGTGATCACTGACCTCGATTTTCCCGCCGGTGCCACGCCTTGGCTCAATGCCGCCGAGCCGCCGCAAAACCGCCTCTGGCAATCGCGCGACGGCCTGCTCGACGCCAACGATCTGCCGGTGTTGCTCAACGAGCGCACCCGTCTCGTGCAGGTTTCGCTCGTCAGTTTTTTTAATGGCCACCGCATCGAATGGGCGCCGTTCATCGAAGCCGTGCGCGCACATGCGCCGCAGGCGATTGTGGCGGTGGATGTCACTCAAGCCCTCGGGCGTGTGGAGCTGGACTGCACGGATTTCGACATCCTCATCTCCAGCACGCACAAGTGGACCCTCGGCGTGCACGGCGGCTGTGTGGTCGGCGTGCCCCAAAACGGCCGCGACCTTACCACTCACGCCGGCGGCTGGTTTCATTTGCAAAACGCGTTTGAAGCCGACCGCTTCGAGCGCACGGTGCGCAAGCCCGGCGCCGCCAGCTTCTCGGTGGGCATGCCCAACTACGCCGCCATCTATGCCCTCAATGCCGCGTTGCGGTATCTGGATAGTGTGGGCATCCCCAATATCGCCGCTCACGCCGATCCGTTGGTGGCTCAAATGGAAGCCGGCCTGCGCGAGCTGGGCCAATCGCCCATGGCCGCGCAGCGCGAAGGCAACTACAGCGGCATCCTCGCCATCCGCCACGACCGCGCCGACGCCATCCACGCCGAGCTGGAAGAAGCCGAGGTGCACGTGATGAACCACGCCGGCCGCCTGCGCATGGCGATGCACGGATACAACACGGCGGCGGATGTGGAGACATTCTTGAAGGTGCTGAAAGACGCCCTTTAGCTCTGCGACCGGTGCAGCGCGGCCAAATCCTCATCCTCCCGAGCCATGGCCTCCACCTTTTCGCCGCCCTGAGCCCGGGCGCGATCCAGCATGGCTTGCGCCTCCTCCAAACGATCCATTTGGCACAGGTAACAGGCGAGATTGTAGGGGATGAGCCATTCATCCGGGAAATCACCCAGACGTTGGCTGAGGATATAGTGCGCCGTCTCAATATTGCCCCCGGTGCAGCGCCGCTTGGCATACGCCCAGTGCAGCCACAGGCCGGGTTCTTCTGGATGTTCCCCACACAGGTCGGACGCCAAGACCGCCGCCGCATCCCAATTCTTCGCTGCCATCAGGCAATCCAAATGGGCCACCCGTACACCGGGCAGGGCTTGGCAATCAGCCGGCAACCGTTGCAGTTCGGCCAACGCCTCCGGCACGTTGCCCAGTTCCATCCAGCCATAAGCGGCTTTAACCTGATGAAGGGCGGGAGGCTCCAGCGGTTCCATGGCGGCGAATTATTTGCCTTTGCGCGGCCCACGCCAACTCCATAAAGTGCGGCATGAGCTGGCTGCTGGGTGCAATGCAGGATGACACGGGATTTATCATCACGCTGACTGTGGTATTATTAGCGGTTGTCTGCTGGCTGGTTTTGGGGCAGGACAAGACAATCCAGTTGCAAGAAACTGAGGAGCAAGCGCCGGATACGGACACGTTTCGTCAACAACTGTTGCACCGGTTGGATCGCACCAATGACTTGCTCACTTCCATCCGCAACAGCGCGCTGATTCTTATTATCCTGCTGGTACTGGTGCCGTTGTTATTCTTGCTGTTTACTAAGGGTTGCCATCGACGAGAAAATACGCCAACCCCTCAAACTTCCGCACACGTACGATTTATTCCGAACACGTACAATCAGTAGTTTTTCTTGGGAAAAACGTAAAATCAACTTGCACAGTATCCTATGCTGTGGTAGTCAAAAAGAAACCAAGGACGCAACCATTACCCAACTAGGTGTCTCTCGATATAAACAGCATTGGAGGTTTTCCGCAGACGTATGCATTTGATGGCATTAAGAGCCGTCAAGCAGGGGCGGTCCCCGCGCCGCAGACGCACCCTCAAAGTGAGGCCGTCAGCGAACGGTCGGCTCCGGCTGCTGATTTTTCCCGGATGGATTTTGCCGCGGCCGCCAAGGCTGTGGCCGCCGCGGTCAACGAGAGCGATCCGGTTAAGGCCTTTGCCGAAGGGGTCGCCGATGATCTCAGTCAAACCGGCAACGATATGTTTGCCGCCGTTGGACAGATGAATGACCTTCAAAATGCCTTGAGTTTCGCCTTTGAATCCACTTCCAACCTGCTGAACGACCCAGCACTGGAAGCCATCAGCTAACGGAAAACTAATACAATCACGTTACTGCGGCCCGCGGGCCGTTTTTTTGTGTCCAGATGAATTGAATTAGGTAACCGGCGCCAGTTCTGGGATCGGCTCGCCGAAGGGCAGCATCGGCATCGGGCGGCCGGCGTGGTCGGGGAATTCGTGGGTGTAATCCACGCCGAGATGCTCGTAAACCGTCGCCCAAAGATCATTGGGCGTCATGGCGCGCTCGACGGGTTCTTCGCCCTTAGAATTCGTGGCACCAATCACTTGCCCGGTGCGCATGCCGCCACCAGAAACCAGCAGGCTCATCGCCCGCGGCCAATGATCGCGGCCGGGTTGGTCGACCTTGGTGCGGCTGCCGGGGCGCACGGTGAGGCGCGGGGTGCGGCCGAATTCGCCGGTCACCACCAGCATCACGCGCTTGTCCAGACCGCGCGCGTAAAGGTCCTCGATCATCGCGGTGATCACCTGATCGTACAGCGGGAAACGCACCTTGGCGTCCTTGAAAATATGGCAGTTCACCGCGTGACTATCCCAGTTGTACACGCCTTCCTTCAGCCACGGGATGCCGCCCACGCCATAGGGATTCTCCATCACCACCGTCACCCACGGCACCCCGCGTTCCACGAGGCGGCGGGCGAGGATGGCCTGTTGGCCCCACGGATGCATCGCGAACCGCTCGCGCACGGCGTCCTTTTCCTGCGTGATGTCAAACGCCTCGCGCACGGCGGGGCTGGTCATCATCTCCATCGCCTTGCGGTTGAAAACATCCATGCTGCCAAGCAACCCGCTGCCGTCCACATCGCGACGCAGATTATCAAAGCCCTTGAGCAGCGTGTTGCGGTCGCCGAGCCGATCGGTCATCGCACGATCCAGTGCCACACTGTCGATCTTGAAATTCGGCAAACTCGGATCCGCCGAGATGCTGAAAGGATGCGTGTGGCTGCCGAGATACGCGCTGCCAAAGGCGAACGTGTCCACGCTGTTCACGCGCCCGTTGCCCATCACCACGTAATTTGGCAGCCCCTTCGTGTCGCGTTTTTCATCCAGCACCGCTGACGCCATCGAGCCGACGCACGGCGTGTTGTTAACGGTGCCCGTGGGCGTCGCCGGCTTGCGGCCCGTGAGAAATCGTTTATGCCCGCCGCCATGATCGGCAAAGCCATGATGAATCGAGCGAATGATGTTGTACTTGTCGGCAATCTTCGCGTGCCGTGGGAACAGCTCGCACACCTCCATGCCCGGCACGTTCGTTTTGATCGGCATGAACTCGCCGCGATACTCGCTCGGCGCCTCGGGCTTGAGGTCATACATCTCCATGTGCGGCGGCCCGCCCGGCAGCCACACGAAAATGACGGATGTATCCTTGCCCGACACTCCCGGCGCCGCGCTCTTCGCCTGCGCCTCCAGCAACCCCGCCAAGCCCAGCCCGCAAGCCGCCCCGCCGACCTCCAAAAAAGACCGCCGCGAAACCGGCCCCGGACAAAATGCAGTTCCGTCACTCATTGCTCTAGTTATAGGACACGGCGCGGTTAAATGAAATTCAAATATGAACAGTGATCCCCTTAACAGAAACGACTGACCCAGAGGGTCAAATGAAAATAGCCCAGCGTTTCAACGCTGGGAATTCGCGCAAACAACGGTGGAAGTCCCGGAGGGACGGCTGAAATTTAACATCCTGTTTTCAATCGCCCCTCCGGGACTTTCAATTTTGAATGCCCCCCACCCCAGCACTGAAGTGCTGGGCTATTTTCACGGGCACCCTCCAGGTGCGTCCATGTTGAATGCGCTGTCCATGCCAAACCAATTGTGGCACAATCCGCACATGACAAAAATGGCGGAAATCATCCATGAAGCCGAATCGTTGCCGGCAACGGAACGCGCCCTGGTTGTGGATTCTCTCCTGCAATCCCTGCACGCGCCCAATCCCGCCATCGATGCCCAATGGGCCGCCACAGCCCAACGTCGGCTCGACGAATTGCGCTCCGGAAACGCCAAAGCCATTCTGGGCAACGAAGTGTTTGCCAAGGTTCGCAAACAGTTCTCTTCATGAACTTTGCATTCCACGAGGAAGCGGAGAAGGAATTCCTCGAGGCCATTGAGTTTTATGAAACCGCTGAATTGGGTGTGGGCGAGGATTTTCTCTGGAAATTTTCGCTGCGATCAGGCGCATCACCGCTCACCCGGATATCTGGCCCATCCTCGAAGGCGACGTGCGCCGCTGCCTCGTTAACCGATTTCCCTTTGGCGTGTTGTATGCCATGGAGCCAAGTCAACTTTACATTCTCGCTGTAATGCATTTGCAACGCGAACCCAATTATTGAAAAGAACGCTCATGATCCGGATTCTGCTCATCCTGTGTTTCGCCATCACCCTTCACGCCAAAGTGCCGCCCGCGCAGCCCAATTTCATCCTCATCATGGCCGACAATCTTGGCTATGGCGACATTGGCCCCTTCGGCAGCAAACTGCATCGCACGCCGAATCTCGATCGCATGGCCCGGGAAGGGCGGCGGTTGACGAGTTTTTATAGCGCCAGCGGCGTGTGCACGCCCAGCCGGGCGGCGTTGATGACCGGCTGTTATCCGCGCCGCGTGGGGCTGGACTGGACGCCCGAGGACGGCCACGTGCTCCGGCCGGTGTCGCCGAATGGACTGCACCCGAATGAAGTCACCATCGCCGAAGTGCTGAAACAAGCCGGGTACGCAACGGCCTGCATTGGCAAATGGCATCTGGGCGATCAGCCGGAATTCCTGCCCACGCGGCAGGGGTTCGACACGTTTCTCGGTTTGCCGTACAGCGATGACATGACCCACGCCACTGGCCAGCGCATCGGCGAGCGGCTGCGCGGCAATCAATGGCCGGCGTTGCCGTGGATGGAAAATGAGAAAGTCATCGAGGCGCCCGCCAATCGAAACCTCATGACCCAGCGTGAAACCGCCGCCGCGCTCAAGTTCATTGCCGCCAACAAAGACAAACCGTTTTTCCTCTACCTGCCGCACAACATGCCGGGCAGTTCGCGCCAGCCATTTTCCAGCGAGCGGTTTCGCGGCAAATCCAAGAACGGCGCGTGGGGCGATGCGGTGGAGGAACTCGACTGGGCCGCCGGCCAAATTATGGCTGCGTTAAAAAAACATAACATCGATGAACGCACCATCGTCATCTGGACCAGCGACAACGGCGCCCCGCGCCGCAATCCGCCACAGGGCAGCAACGGTCCGCTGGGCGGCTGGGGCTACACCACCGCCGAAGGCGGCATGCGCGTGCCCGCGATCGTCCGCTGGCCCGGCTTCATCCCCGCCGGCGGCACAAGCGACGAGCTGTGTTCCCTGATGGATCTCCATCCCACCTTCGCCAAACTCGCCGGTGCCAAGCTGCCCAACCGCCAACGCGACGGCCAAAACATCTGGCCCCTCTGGAGCCCCCGCAACGCCAAGTCGCCCCACCGGTTTTTCTACTATTTCCACACCCACACCCTCCAAGCCGTCCGCGACAACCGCTGGAAGCTCGTGCTCGGCGAAGTGCCCAAGCTCTACGACCTCAAGGCCGACCTCGGCGAACAACGCAACGTGGCTGAGCAACACCCGGCCATTGTCAAGCACCTTCAAATCGCCGCCGCTGCGGCCACCGTGGAATTGGGCAGTGGAAAGCAGAACGGAAAAAACGTGCGCCCCGTCGGCCGATCGAAAAACCCGACAGCCCGCGTTCGATAACCGTGCTGCCGGCGCCCCGCCGGCAGGCCTGTTGTTCCCTTCGCAAATGGTCTGCCCGCGAGGCGCCGGCAGCACACGAAAACAAATAAGGGACGGGGTGGAACCCGTCCCTCCCGGGAGGGGCAAGTTCCACCTTGCCCCAATTCGGATCATCCACCGTTTCCGGTGGATGAGATTCATTTACTCCGCTTCCAGGCGGTACACCGTGCCGCCAAGGCTCAGCAGATAATGCTCGCCGGCCTGATCCTCGCCGAAGCTGGCGGTGAGGCGCAGGGCGTTGGGCTTCACCACTTCGCCATACTCGGTCACCTTGCCGCCGGACTGCTTGAACGCCCACACCGTGCCGGTGCGATAGTCGCTGTACACATACGCGCCCTGCAGCGCGGGAATCTTTTTGCCGCGATACACGTAGCCGCCGGTGATGCTCACGCCGTGGCCGTGTTTATTAAACTTCGACTTCTTCGCGAGCGCCGGCGTGTGCGGGTACTCGATCACCGGGTCGATATACTTTTCCGGATGCTTAAACTTCGTGGTCAACACCGCGCCGCCTTTCTTGGCGAGGCTATCGTGGAAACCCTCGCGCGGACGCCAGCCGTAGTTGCCGCCCTTCACGATCAGGTTCACTTCCTCCCAGAAATCCTGGCCGACATCCGCCGCCCAAAAATCGCCCGTCTTGCGGTCAAAACTCATGCGCCAAACATTACGCAGGCCGTACGCCCAAATCTCCGGGCGGGCACCCTTGCGGTTTACGAAAGGATTATCCGACGGAATACCGTAAGGCCGCGCGCTGGTCGGCTTGTCCACGTCAATGCGCAGGATGGTGCCCAGCAGCGTGCTGAGGTTTTGCGCGTTGTCATGCGGATCCTCACGATTGCCGCCGTCACCGTGCGTGATGTACAGCATGCCGTCCGGGCCGAAGAGGATGCAACCGCCGTCATGATTCCAAAACGGCCGCGGGATCGTCAGCAGCTTGCGCTCCGTGCTGAGGTCCACCGTGCCGCCTTTGCCCACCTTGAATTCACTCACGATGCTGCGCAGCGGCTCTTGCGCCGAATAAAACATGTACACCTTGCCATTCTTGGCAAACTGCGGATGGAACGCCATGCCGAGCAAACCTTCCTCGTCTTTCACATACGGCTTGCGCTTTTCAATGTCGAAAAAGACCTTCGTGTCCTTGCCGTTCGCATTCTTCGGCAGGATCAGCACCTTGCCGCGCTGCTCCATCAGAAACGTACGCCCGTCGGGCAACTGCTCCAGCCAAAGCGGCCGCTTGAATTTCAGGTTGGGATAGGCATTCACCAGCTTCAGCCGGGGGATCTCCGCCGAAACATTGCCCAAAACCGCCAGCGCAAACAGCGCCGACACCACTCGAGTGATGGAAGCAAGGGATTTCATCGCGGCAATTCAAGGCCGCCTCGCCCGACTTGTCAACCGGCGAACAAGGCTCCCACTAATTCGCTTGTGCCGGCCACCAACACCGGCAAACCCACCGGCCACGGTCCGGCCAATAACAGCGCCATCCCCACCAAAACCAAACCTGCCGGTAACAAAGGAAACATCAACGTGTCATTCATGATGCCACCAGCCTAATGAGGAGCTGGGACATTGGCTGTCCATGTTCAACATTTTTTGAAACAGCCCATTGGGCAATTGCTCCGGTTGAACACCGATGGTAGTTTGAGCCCATGAAACTCGCGTATTTACTGGGATTCATGCTGGCCTGCGCGGCCCCTGCCGCCGAGCCGCGGTACCAATTACGGTCCTTGATCCAAAACGACGGCACACTCCTGCATGTGCGATTGGACACCGAGACGGGCAAGACCTGGCGGCTGGAACGGTTGCTGCAAAACCGATTTGAAACCGCCCTGCGCGGCAAGCTGGCCGCCCGCGAACTACAACGCACCCAAGTCAACCTGCCGGCGTTGAGAGGCTGGACGCTGGGAGAAGTGGTGAAATCGCTGAATACCCAAATGGCAAAACTCGATAACCCGATCCTGCCGAAGATTCAGTTTGCCGTGCCAGTCAAAGAACCGGACGCGGATCCTGATCAAGCCAAGGAACGCCTCGTGCCGCCAACCGACCCGCAACAGGCTTTCCCCAGAAATGTGCCCCCACCCACCGACTTGCCAGTCGTTCCGCTGCCGGGCGTGCAAATTGATCCAGCCACCGGTCTGCCGTTCCGACCGGGACTGCCCGGGAGACCTCCGCATGGAGTGCCGGGAGTGGCGATTGATCCATTAACCGGCCGGCCCATTTTACCCCGGGCACCCGAACGCCAACCGCTTTGGCAACCGCCACACCGAAAGGATCAGGCCGACCTGTATCGCATCCGCGCATGGGCTCAGCCGACCAAGGATACCTCACTCCAGCTGGTGCTGACCCAACTGTTGAACATGGTCGATTCCCCTCTGCGCTGTGTGGTGGATGAAAAGGGAATTTACCTGACACCCGAATCCAGCGTGATCGCCGTGAGCGGTGGCGGTGTATCCACACCCCGTTATGTTGAGCGATGGGTGGAGATTACCGAGCCGAAACCGGAGTAGGTGCGAACAAGTCGGCGTTGAACGGGCGTCGTCCGCGGTGTTTGATCGCCGCAAGGAGTACAAGATTGAGCAACTGGAATATCCAATCCCGGGGACATCAATGCCACGCCTGTGAGACGGCGTTTGAAGACGGCGCGAGCTATCACACCGTGCTCGCCTACGAGAACAACGAGTATCAGCGGCAGGATATTTGTGGATCCTGTTGGACGAACGAAGGCGATGGAGCCCCTGAACGCAAAGGGTTTATCTCCACTTGGCAGGGAACCTACGAGGCCCCGCCACCCGCACCGCCAGAGGCGATCCAGAAAGATAACGCCGAGGGTTTGCTTCGCAAACTGGTAGAAACCGGCGATGCCCGATGGCGCGAAGCCAGTTACATTCTTGCCGTGATGCTCGAGCGCAAGCGCGTGCTCAAGGTGAAGGAGCAGATCAAGGAAGCCAACGGCCGTGTGTTCGTCTATGAACTGGGCAAGACCGGCGATGTGTTTACCATTCCGGATCCCGACCTGAAGATGGAGGAACTGGAACAGGTGCAAATAGAGGTCGCCACGCTCCTCGAACACGGGCTGCCTGTCGAAGGCGAGGAATGGCCACCCGTTCCCCAGGAACCCGAAACAGACGAACCAGCCGAATCCGATTCTGCTGGCGAAGCATCCGGACCGGAAGATTCGGTGACCGAGGAAACTCCTGCGGCCGAACAGGTCGCCTAACTCCATGCCCGCACGGGGTCCATTCCAGGAGCAACTGGGGTACTCCTTCAAACAGCCCGATCTGCTGGAACTCGCCCTCACGCATCCCTCGGTCAGCCACGAAAAGGGCAAAACACTCGCCAACAACCAACGTCTGGAATTCCTCGGCGACGCCGTGTTGCAACTGGTCATCAGCGCGGAACTGTACAAACAATTCCCGGATCGCGATGAAGGGGCTCTTTCCAAGGCGTGCGCGCGACTGGTCAACCGCGAGGCGCTGGCCGAACGGGCCATGGAAATCAGCCTGGGTACCGAACTGGTGCTCAGTCGCGGAGAAGAAAAGAATAACGGCCGCGAACGTCCTTCGGCTCTGGCCGATGCCTTTGAGGCATTGATCGGTGCGATCTATCTCGATGGCGGTTTTACCCAGGCGAAAAAATTCATCCGTACTCGATTCAAGGATGTTCTGACTGACGCGGATATCGGCCGGCACACGGGCAATCCCAAAGGGGAGTTGCAGGAAATATTACAGGGCAAAAATGCCGTGTCCCCAGAGTACCGGTTACTAGAGATGGAAGGGCCGGATCATGACCGCTCGTTTATCTGCGCCGTGCGCCACAGCGGCCGTGAACTGGCACGGGGATCAGGCAAGAGCAAGAAGACCGCTGAGATGGCCGCCGCCCGGGCCGCCATTGAGGCATTGCGCGCTCAAGGCAAAGCTTAACACCCCTTTAAAATTGACCCGAACCTCTGCTTTCCCGTAGGTTCACCGAGCTTTTTTAATATGGCCAACAGCGAAGTTCAGAACAATTACCTGATCCCCCACGTGGTGGAGCAGACCAGTCGCGGCGAGCGCGGGTACGACATTTACTCGCGCCTGCTGGTGGACCGCATCATCTTTCTCGGCACCGCCATCGACGATTCGGTGGCCAACACCGTCATCGCCCAGATGCTGTTCCTGCAGATGAGCGACCCGAAGAAGGACATCCACATTTACATCAATTCCCCCGGCGGCCACGTTACCGCCGGTCTGGCGATCTATGACACCATGCAGTTCCTCACGTGCGACGTGAACACCTACTGCATTGGTCAGGCCGCCAGCATGGGCGCCGTGCTGCTCAGTGGCGGCACCACCGGCAAACGCTTCGCCCTCCCGCACGCCAACGTGATGATCCATCAGGTTCTCGGCGGGGCGCAGGGACAGGCCACCGATATGGAGATTCACGTGAAACACATGTTGGAACTCAAGAAAACCCTCACCGGAATCCTCGCCAAACACAGCGGCAAACCGTATGAGGAAGTCTACGAAGCCTGCGAGCGCGATAATTTTCTCACGGCGGAAGAGGCCAAGGATTTCGGTCTGGTCGATGAAGTGGTGTCCTCCCGCAAGGATGTCACCACGCTCCCGGACAAATCCTCCGTGGACGAAAAATAACCCGCTTTCCCCATGGCCCGCCCGCGCAATCTCACCCTCTGCAGCTTCTGCGGCAAATCACACGCCGAAGTCCGCAAGCTGGTGTCCGGCCCCGGGGTGTACATCTGCGACGGCTGCGTCGAGACCTTCAAACAGGTGCTCGACAAGGAACTGGCCGAGGAAGCCCCCAAGACGGAGGCGCCACAACTGGCCATCAAACAGCCCGCCGAGATCAAGGCCGAGCTGGACCATCACTGCATCGGACAGGACGCCGCGAAAAAGACCCTGTCCGTTGCCGTGCACAACCATTACAAGCGCATCCTGCACGAAGCCACTACCGAGGCCGAAGATGCCCCGCATGCCGGCGTGGAGATTGAGAAGACCAACATCATGCTCATCGGCTCCACCGGCACCGGCAAAACCCTGCTCGCCCGCACCTTGGCCGGCGTGCTCGACGTGCCCTTCGCCATCGCCGACGCCACCACGCTCACCGAAGCCGGGTATGTGGGTGAGGATGTGGAAAATATCATCCTGCGTTTGTTGCAGTCCTCGGACTACGACGTGAAACGCGCAGAGATGGGCATCATTTACATCGACGAAATTGACAAAATCACCCGCCGCACCGAGAACGTCTCCATCACGCGCGATGTCTCCGGCGAAGGCGTACAGCAGGCGCTCCTCAAGATCTTGGAAGGCACCATCTGCGCGGTGCCGCCGCAGGGAGGGCGCAAACATCCGCAGCAGGAATACATCCGTGTCAACACCCGCAACATTCTGTTCATTTGCGGCGGCGCCTTTGTCGATCTGGATAAGGTGATCCAACGGCGGCTCGGCAATCATGTGCTCGGTTTCGGCGCGCAGGAACAACAGGTCGATGCCATGCACAAGAGCCGCGAAGCCCTTAAGCATGTGGAGCCGGAGGATTTGCTCAGCTACGGCTTCATTCCTGAATTCATTGGACGTCTGCCGATGATCACGGCACTGGAGGAACTGACCGAGGAACAACTCGTCGCCATCCTGACCGACACCAAGAACGCGCTCACCAAGCAATACCAGAAACTGCTCTGGCTCGAGGGCGTGGAGCTGGAATTTACCAAGGATTCCCTGCAGGAACTCGCCGCCCAAGCCATCGCCAAGGGCACCGGCGCACGGGCATTGCGCGGTCAACTTGAGCGACTGATGCTCGATCTCATGTACGAAATTCCCGGCTCAGACGAAATCGAGTCGGTGAAAATCACCCGCGACGCCGTGCAGGGCAAGATCAAGCCCGTCACCCAGCGCAAGCCCAAGCAGGCCGCCGCCTGATCCCTGCTCGTTCCGGCCCACACCGTTGGCTTGCCGGGAGAACCCTGTTTCCCTTACGTTCCACGCCTTATGTCCGACACCCCGCCCATCCCCGATCGCCTGGCTGCCCATGTGGCCGCCTTGCCTCCCTCGGGCATCCGCGAGTTCTTCGAACTCGTGCAGGGCCGGCCGGACATCATCTCGCTAGGCGTGGGTGAACCCGATTTTTCCACACCCTGGCACATTCGCGAGGCCACCATTTACGCCCTCGAACGCGGCCGGACCAGCTACACCTCCAACTTCGGCCTGATGAGTCTGCGCGAGGAGATTAGCAAATATGTCGCCCGCCTGTTCGGCCCGGTTTACCGGCCGGACAATGAAATCCTCATCACCGTCGGCGTCAGTGAAGCTCTCGACCTCGCTTTACGCGCATTAATCGATCCGGGTGATGAAGTGATTTATCACGAGCCGTGTTACGTGAGCTATTCCCCCTCCATTGCACTGGCCCACGGGGTGGCCGTACCGGTCGCCTGCCGGGCCGAGGAGAAATTCAGTGTTACCGCCCCGGCCATCGAAGCGGCCATTACCGACCGAAGCAAGGTGTTGGTCCTGAATTTCCCCACCAACCCCACCGGCGGCACGATGACCCGCGAAGAACTGCAGGCCATTGCGGATCTGGCAGTGAAACATAATCTCATCGTGATTACTGACGAGATATATGCCGAGCTCACCTTTGAGGGCGAACACGTCAGCATCGCCAGCCTGCCTGGCATGCAGGAGCGCACGATTTTTCTGCACGGTTTTTCCAAAGCCTATGCCATGACCGGTTTTCGCATCGGCTTCGCCTGCGGCCCCGAGCCGTTGGTCGGCGCCATGACGCGGATTCATCAGTACTCCATGCTGTGTGCCAGCATTGTCAGTCAGGAAGCCGCTCTTGAGGCGTTGCGTAATGGCGAGGAACCCATGCTCGAAATGCGGGAAGCCTATCGCCAGCGCCGCAATTTCATGGTGAACGCCCTTAACGACATGGGCCTTGAGTGTCATTTGCCCCGCGGCTCGTTCTATGCTTTTCCCGGCGTGCAATCGACCGGGCTCGATTCCAAATCATTCGCCACCGGCCTCGTGCAAACCGAGAATGTTGCGGCGGTTCCCGGCGGCGCCTTTGGCGAATGTGGCGAAGGATTTCTCCGGTGCTGCTTTGCGGCCGGCTTCGAGCAGATCGAGGAGGCCATGGAACGGATGGCGCGGTTTGTCACGCACACAAAAAAGGGCTGAGTTTCCCCAGCCCTTTCTCCTGAACTTTTGTTTGCTTCGCCGGTCTAGCGGAGCAGCTGTTTCTCAAGGTAATGCACGGTCTGGCGCACGTTGGCGTCAATCTCCATGCGATCCTTCACCAATCGGCAGGCATGCAGCACGGTGCCGTGGTCGCGACCACCAAAAGCTTCGCCAATCGCGCTGAGCGAATGCTCGGTGAGCTGGCGGCTGAGGAACATGGCGATCTGACGCGGGAAGGCGATGTTTTCCGGCCGACGCTTGCTGGTCATGTCCGCCATGCGCAGGTCGAATTTCTCGGCCACCTTCTTCTGGATCACCTCGATGGTGATGGTGTGGCGGCCTTCTTCCTGCAGGATTTCGCGCAACAGATTTTCCACCACGTCGTTGGTGAGTTCCTTGCCGGTGAGATGCGCGTAGGAAGCCACGCGGATCAGCGCGCCTTCCAGACGTCGGATATTGGTGCGGATGCGGTTCGCGAGGAAGGTCAACACATCCTCGGGAATCTCCACGCCCATGGTCTTCACCTTGTTACGCAGGATGGCCAGACGGGTTTCCACATCGGGCGGCTGCAGATCAGTGACCAAGCCCCACTCAAAGCGGCTCACCAGACGGTGCTCCAGGTTTTGAATCTCACTGGCCGGCCGATCGCAGGTCAGCACGATCTGCTTGTGGGCCTCGTGCAGTGCATTGAAGGTGTGGAAGAACTCCTCCTGAATCCGCTCTTTGCCGGCGAGGAACTGAATGTCGTCAATCAACAGTACATCGGCCTGACGGTATTTCTTGCGGAACTTCACCAGCTGGTTTTCCTGAATGGCCGCAATGTATTCGTTGGTAAACTTCTCGGAGGAGACATAGGATACCTTCGCGCCCTTCTTGGCACCGGCCACGTGCTGACCCACCGCGTGCAGCAGGTGCGTCTTGCCGAGCCCCGTGCCGCCGTAAAGGAAGAGCGGGTTGTACGCCTTGCCCGGCTGCTGGGCCACGGCCATAGCGGCGGCGTGTGCGAAGCTGTTGTTGTTGCCCACCACGAAGGTGTCAAACGTGTTGCGCGGGTTAAACACCAGATCCCCATCGCTGGCCTTTTTGGTGGCGGCAGCTTTATTGCCGCGGGCAGGTTTGGCCGGGGCCGGCGCAGCGCCGTTGCCTTCAGCCACCTTGAATTTAATGTTCAGCTTGCGGCCGCTGGCGGAAGCCAATGCGTCCTGTAAGAGTTCCAAGTAATTGTCCTTCAACCAGACTTCCGAAAATTCATTCGGCACCTCAAGGGTGATGGAAGACTGGTTCAGGGACACCGGCTGCACCGAGGAGAACCACAGGTTGTAGGTCTCGGTGTTGAGGAGGGTGCGGATCTGATCCGTGGTTTGTGTCCAAATTTTATCAACAGTTGCCTGCATCGTTTCAGTTCAAAGCATCAAAGTTCAAAATTGTTCGTTCCAATATAGTGTCGGTCTTCCTCCGACTCGGCCCAAAGGCACCAGGTCAGGCTCCCCCCAAAGGAGGTGACGGATAATCCGCCAACATGTCCACAGGCTGCTTTCTCACAACCTGCACCAGACACGACATCACAGCGATGAGCCGCAAGGCTCGGGTTTGCTGGGACGCGGGGCAATGTGTAAGCAAATGGCCATAGTCGTTCCACGTGAACCTATTAACTGTTGTTCACGATTTGTTCACACGCCGGCTTCCCGCTTGACAGGACCGTAACGCGCGAAACGGTTTCGTGACGTTTTGGTATAAAAATACTCACTATTAAATTTACAAAATATATTCCACGATGAAGCCCGAACGAAAGGACGGAAGATTTATAAAGCCTCCGCGCCGGTTTCCCCGGTGCGGATGCGCGTGGCGCTTTCCACGGCGGACACAAATATTTTGCCATCCCCAATCTTCCCGGTTGTGGCCGCAGCCTGGATCGCCTTTACGGCATCTCCACACTGCTCCTCAGCCACCACCAGCTCCAGTTTGAGCTTGGGCAAAAAATCCACGGTGTACTCACTGCCGCGATAAATCTCCGTATGGCCTTTCTGCCGACCGAAGCCCTTCACTTCGGTTACGGTCATGCCCACGATGCCCAGCTCCGTCAACGCCGCTTTCACGTCGTCGAGTTTGAAGGGTTGGATAATGGCATCAATGCGCTTCATTCGCGTAACAGGTTGCGAGGTGATGTTAACAACCTGCGAATCCATGTCCACCGAGAATCCGATTTTTTGAAAAATAAATTTTCATGTTTCTGTTAGATTTCATTTTTCATTGATTCAGGAATGTGCACTCGACACTTGCCCCAATGCCCCGCTAAATCAACCCGCCGATGGGTTGGATCTACCGTAACTGCCTGCAGACGCTGCTGTTTCTGCAGGATTCCGAGGCCGCGCACAACCGTGTCATAGGCGGGCTCTCGTGGGCCGGGCGGCTGCCGTTGGTACCCATGCTCACTGATGCGTTCTATGGAGCGCCGGACCTTCCCGTCACTGTGGGTGGCCTGCGGTTTCCCAATCCCATTGGTCTGGCAGCCGGAATGGATAAACACGCGGCCGCTGTGCCGATGTGGGAACGGCTTGGGTTCGGCTTTGCCGAGTTGGGCGGCGTAACGCAGCACGCACAACCGGGCAATGATACACCGCGCATGTTTCGCGCCGTCAACGATCGCGCGCTGGTCAACCGCATGGGGTTCAACAATCCCGGAGCCGAAGCGGTGGCGGCGGCTTTGAATCAATGGCGCGAACGCGACCTGTGGCCGGCGCACCCCGTCGGCATGAACCTCGGCAAATCCAAAGTCACCCCGCTGGAAGAGGCTGCCGCGGATTACGCATTTTCTTTTCGCACCCTGCAGGGCTTGGCGGATTTCTTTGTCGTCAACGTCAGCTCTCCCAACACGCCCAACCTGCGGCAGCTGCAGGACAAGCGTGCGCTGGATGAAATCCTGAAGACCCTGCGCGAGGTGAATACCACCGTGCCGTTGTTCATCAAGATTGCGCCCGACCTCACTTGGGAAGCCATTGATGATGTGCTCGAGTTGGCTAATGCCCACAACCTCGCCGGCATCGTCGCCACCAATACCACCATCGAACGGCCGGACACGAGCGATTCAGATTGTAAAAAAATCTACGCCGAAACCGGCGGCCTGAGCGGGGCGCCTTTGCACGAGCGCAGCACGGAAGTCATCGCGCATATCCACCGGCACACCGAGGGCAAACTGCCGATCATCGGGGTGGGTGGCATTTTCACCGCGGCGGATGCTTGGGAAAAAATCACAGCCGGCGCCAGTCTGTTGCAGGTGTACACTGGTCTGGTTTATGAAGGCCCCGCCATCGCGGGCGATATCGTGCGCGGTCTTAAGGCGCGCATGGAACAAGAAGGCGTCCGCTCGCTGGCGGAGGTGATTGGCCAAAGTTAACCGCCCTGCACCAAGGCAATGATGCGGGCGCTGGTTTCCTCGGGGGACTCGCCGGAATTGTTGATGACCGTGGCGCCTTCCACCACTTTCAGCGGGGCAGCCTTACGAGTGCTGTCGCGTTGATCGCGGGCCGCGAGATTCTCCTCCACGCCATCGGCATCGCGCCGCGCCTGTCGTACTTCGGCTGAGGCATCGAGATAAAATTTATGCGGCGTATCCGGAAAAATGTTAGAGGTAATGTCGCGTCCTTCCATTACCAGATTTCCAAATTGCACACAGGACCGTTGACGATCCTTCATCCAATCGCGCACAAACGGCACCTGCGCCACATGACTCACTACGGCACTGACTTCTGCGGAGCGGATTTCCTCCTCGGGAAAATAACCGTCCACCTCCAGCCACACGCTGTCGCCGCGCCGCACCAGTTCCGCCGGCCAATCGTGGCACAATGCCGCCACCGACTCCGCATCGGTCACATCCGTGCCGGACTGCAGCGCGTGCCAGGCCAGCGTGCGATACATGGCGCCGGTGTCGACGTACACATAGCCCAGCTTGGCGGCGATGATCTTGGAATTCGTGCTCTTGCCACTGGCACTCGGTCCGTCAATTGCGATGACAATCGGGTTACTCACGGGGCGAAGGTAGCCAATCGCACACCCTGAATCAATGGCCACGCATCAACTCCATCAGAAAACACGGACGAGATGGAACTGATCCCTCCCTTCTCCCGCACGCACAATGGAAGGGCGAAGCTCCCGCTGAGCCGAAGGATGGCAAAGCCATCCTCATGTTTCCGGAGATGTGATCGCTGTATGTGCGCACCGACGCACAAATATGCGCCATGGCTCAGCAAGAGCTTCGCCCTCCCGGATGTATCCACGAAAGAACGGGAACACTTGGCTTGTTACAAGCAGCTCCCTCGGGAAGGGCAAGTTCCACCTTGCCCCATTTTATCCGGCGAACAACTCCTCCCCAGCCAATTGCCCGCCTTCACCATCACATATCTTCGCGCCCAGACCGTCTGGCGGCGCCGCGGCGAGTTTTTGGAAAAAGTTGGGAAACGTCTTGCGCACACACGCCGGATCGCGCAGGCGCATGCCGGGCACTTTCAGGCCCAGCATGGCAAAACACATGGCCATGCGATGGTCGTTATACGTGTCAATCTCCGCGCCGTGCAGGTCGGGCGAGGGCTCGACGTGCAACGTGTCGCTGTCCTCGGTGATGCGCGCGCCGCATTTGGTTAGCTCCGTCCGCAGGGCTTCGACGCGTTCGCATTCCTGCACGCGCAGGCGGCCGAGATAGGTAAAACTGGTCGGCCGATCCGCCAACGGTGCGAGTACGATGGCGGTCATGATACTGTCGCCGAGATCGGTTCGGCGCGATACCTCGCGGGGCGCGGAAATGAATCGCGTGAACTGCGCATCAATTTGCCAGCCGCTCAACGGCCAATTCGCCACCTCCACCCCCTCGGCAAAGGCGTTCACCCCCCAGAAATAACTGCCGCTGGAGGCATCCGGTTCGATGCCAAACGTGCCGCCCGTTTTGGGAAACTCCGCGATCAACTCCTGTGTCATGCGCACATACGGCGCTTCGTCAAGGCTCGCCCCGGCCATATTCACCCGCCAACCGCTCGTGCTCGCGGCCAGCAGCAGGGCACTGGCAAATTGCGAACTCTCGCCCAGGCTCACCGTTCCTTCCGCCACACGCGGGCCGCTGCCGTGGATGGTGGCGGGCAGCTTGTCATTGGGGGAATCCACCTGGTAGCCCATGGTGCGCAGCACCTGAAACAACTCGCCCTGGGGCCGTTCATGCATGCGATCAATGCCGTGCAATTTCACCGCGCCTTCACCCAGACACACAAACGCCGCGAGAAATCGCGCAGCAGTGCCGGCATTGCCCACGAATATTTCTTCAGGAAGCTGCGGAATCCGCCCACCTGCGCCCTGAACAGTGATCGTGCGGTTGCCCGGCTCAGCGGGATCATTCGCCACCGTCACCTCAAACCCCATCGCCTGCAGCGCGGCGACCATGATCTGTGTGTCTTCGCTCCACAATGCGCCGGTCAGTGTGGTCTCTCCGTCGGCCAATGCGGCGAGAATGAGCGCGCGATTGGTGATGCTCTTGGAACCGGGCACGGTGATGTGCGCATGAACGGGCCCGGACAGGGGCACAATCTCGATAAGGTCGGGCAGGCCCATTACTTGCGTTCCCCGTCCTCCAAACCGGTAACCCATTGCTGGCGAAATTCCTGGCCTTTGGCAAAAAACGTTTCCAGCGCTGTCGCTTCACGGGCGTTCAACGCGGTCTTCAACGTCGCCAGTTCGGCCTGCAGATCATCAATGGCCTGCTCAATGGCCGGCGCGTTATCCATCGCAATGTCGCGCCACATGGCGGGCGAACCGGACGCCAGCCGCGTGGTGTCGCGGAAGCCCGTGCCCAGAAAAGCCGCCTCGCCTTCGCGTGGCCGGCCGAGCACGGCGTTGACCAGTGCGCTGGCCAGCACATGCGGCAGGTGACTGGTGCGGGCAACGATCGTATCGTGCTCGGCGGCAGGCAGCGAAATCACGTGGCTGCCAAGCGCCGTCCAAAATTCGTTCACGCGGGTAACACACGCCGTATCGCTTTGGTCTGTAGACGTCACCGCGCACACAGTGTTTTCGAACAAATCCGCGCGCGCATTGGCCACACCCGTTTGCTCGGATCCAGCCATGGGATGGCTCCCCACAAACCGCGGCAGCACCGGTCCTACCTCCGCCACCACTGAGGATTTCACGCTGCCGACATCCGTCACCACGGCGTCCGGCGCCAAATGGGGCTGAATCTCTTCGGCCAGCGCCTTCATGCCGCCCACCGGCGTGCATAAAATCACCAGCGCGGCCCCGCCCACTGCCTCGGCTAGATCCAGTGTCGCGTCGTCCACCGCGCCAGCGTCTAGGCATTCCTGCACGCTCTCCGTCCGACGCACGAGGCCCGTTACCCGCCCTGCCACACCGCGTTGGCGGGCCGCCATGCCTATAGAACCGCCCAGCAGGCCGACTCCGATGATAGTGATTTTCGGAATTGTCACGGGGTGGTGATCATGCGGCGGAGCACGCCGTTCTCAAAGCGGAAAGTTACGCCGCGGCTTCGCGCACACGTTCGAGGATCACCTCTGGCAAATGTGGCTCGCTGCCAATTGCTTCGGTGTACCAGACGAGTTTATCTTTGCGTTCGGTAGGGTTTCGCCATGTAACTTGATTTGCCTCCAAACGTTTTTTGACCTGTTTTTCGGTCTCCCCAAGCAATACGGGTATATCTTCTACAGTATGAAGGCCATCACCAATAAAGAAAGGGACCATTACAATGTGGCGAGCTTCAGCGTTCTCGTAACAGTCAGCTATGAGCGGCGTCTCTTCCATGAAGGCTGATTGCACGTCAGCGTACTCGTTAAGTTCCTTGATCGCTTGAACCTGCGCTTCAATCGCTTTGCGGGAGTTTAAATTTCGTTTTGTGCCATGACCCGCGATGATCAGGCAGATTTCCTCTGGTTTCGGCGGCTTGGGGAATGGGTATTTTTGGACAATCTCCTTAGCTCTCCCAAGAAGTACATCTGTCATGCTTTTGTGCGTTCCAATTGGCCTACAGTAGACAATCTCTTTGCCGTTCACCATAGCTTGACTCGGATAGTTGCACTCCCCTACCGGACAATCACACTGTCCTTTGGTACACAAACCCAAATGGAATGGGATTATTTCCTCGGTAAATTGTCCTTCGCTGATCGTGATTGGAGCAGCAAAAACGCGTTTTGAACTCAACTCTTTAAGTGTATCAGAAATATAAGGCTCTTCTAATTTGAAAGCGCAGGCAACCTCAGCAAAGAGCTTTCTTGAGTCCAATTCCTTCGTCAGACGACGAGTTGGTTCGCTAGATTGGGCGTTAACTGTGCTCCCATGGGCAATCAAGAGGAGCGCATCATCAGAGAAATCAGCCGTCATTAAATCCAGTTTACCACACATGAGTTAGGAGCCAAAAGCCCTACTGTAGAGACCTGTAAAATCTGAGGCGGTTATATCTAGCGGGTTGAAGCTAGCCGTCCATTGGGCAGCTGCCTCCTCGGAAAGCAGATCGATCTTGGAGGCATCTACGCCACAACTCGCCAAATCTTGCGGCATACCGGCAGCATCCATGAAATACTCCAGCAAGCCGGCCAGAGATTCATAAGCCGGATCTCCATTTTTCGAATCAGCAGCCGTTCCCTTCACCAACTGAGCATACGCCTCAGCGATCACTTCATCCTCTCCGTTAAACCGCACCACGTGCGGCAGCATCAGGCCGACGGCCTGGCCGTGGATGACGTCAAAATGCGCCGTCAACGGGTTCGCCGCCGAATGCGCCGCCCCCAGCATGCTGTGTTCAATCGCCGTGCCGGCAAAAGCGGCCCCCAGCAGCATCCGACCGCGCGCCTCGAGGTCATCGGGCGTTTGCAACACACGCGGCAGGCTTTCGCTGAGCAAACCGAAGGCCACACGCGAGTACTGCTGCGAGGTATCGTTGCGTTTGCGGGTCACGGCCGATTCCACGGCGTGTGCCACGGCATCAATGCCCGTGCAGGCGGTGACGCGCGGCGGTTGGGAAAGCGTGAGTTCGGGATCGAGGATCGCCACCTTGGCCATCGCCTTGGGGTCGCCACAGGCCATCTTGGCGTGGGTGACGGCATCGGAAATGAGCGCAAAACTTTGGCACTCGCTGCCGGTGCCGGCGGTGGTGGGGATGGCAATGAGCGGCAGCATCGACTTGGAGGCCTTGCCCACCCCCCAGTAATCCTTCATCTCACCGCCATTGGTGAGCAGGAAATTGCAACCCTTGGCGGTGTCCATCGAGCTGCCGCCACCGAGGCCGACGATAAAATCGATCCCCTCGCTCCGGGCCAAATCCACACACTCGGCCACGCATTCGGTCGTGGGATTTTCCTTGGCCTGATCGTAAATGGCCACGGACAAACCGGCAGCCTCAAGGCTGGCTTGTGCGCGGTCCACATGGCCCACGGCACGAATACCGGGATCGGTGACCAGCAACACCTTGCCGGCGCCGTGTTCCGAGGCCAGTTCGCCCAAACGGCAAAGCGTACCGTTGCCGAACACCAGCCGCAAATGCAGCGTGGCATCAAAGCTCGCTTGGTCAGCCAGTTCGGCGGGAGTGCTCATGGGTGAATCGGACGCCGGGGTTCGGGGTGGTGTTCAATCACGCAGCCAAACCGATGGAACGGCGTTTATACAAGAACTCGAACATATTACCTTCGTGCGGTTGATCCCATGAAATGTTCATGGTGGAAATCGGCCCGAGGTTTAGGCGCTCGATCAGCGGCGAGGCCAGCAGATCGGCGTGAAATGCCTGATCCTTGGTGATCGCGGTGACCACCAGCGATTCGCCCATTTGATTCAGCATTTCCGACTGCGGCACTTCCACCACGCTGGCGTACGGGCAAAGGAACTCGCGGTTGGCCAGCGGATGTTCGAAGGATTCGCAGTAAACAATTGTTGGCCGCAAATAGGTGCCGCCGTCGGTCACCACCTTGCGATCGCCATCGCGATACTGGGCGGTCATCTCCTCGCAACCGGGCTCCTCGAGATCGGCATCAATCGCGCCATCAATCCATTCACCCATTTTGGGATTGGCAAATCCGGAAAGCTTGGCCTCCGGATCGTCCACCGTGGTGGGTTTGACCGGGCCGAGCTTTTGCGCCAACGCATCCGCGATCTCGCGGCCATACTTGGGCACCACCACCGCCGAGGCATTCACACAGGAACGCCCGCCGTTGTCGGCGATGGAGCCGGCAATCAGGTCAATATGATCCTGCCAATTTTCGATTTCGTCTTCCCCAATGAGTATTTTGCTCCAACCCGGCCCATGAATCTGGATGGCCGGATTGTTCGCATATTGATCGGTCGTGCTCTTGTCCCCAAAGATCAATGCCCGGCCGCAGCGGTTCAGAATATCCGCCGCTCCCTCGTAATCTGTCGGATAAAACCCAAACGCCTCTTTCGGGCAACCGGCCTGAATAAAAGATTGGATCAAGCGAATCGGCGTCCACGGCTCGTCACGGCCGGGTTTCATGATGATCGGCGTTTTCAGTGCAATTGCCGGCAACCACAGCGAATTCACCGCCGGCGAATTGCTGGGCATCACGAGGCCCAGCGCCTTGGATGTAGGATAAAAACACACCTGTGTCCCGAATTGCTCACCCACCCCTTCATCCAGAATCGAGAGATCGATCCCGCGCGTGAGGCCGTTGAGCACGACATCCATGTGGGTCAGCGCGTAATGAATCTTGTCCATGTTGCGCTTCACCATCACATGCGGCAAACCGCTGGTGGAGGATAGGGTCTCGATGTATTGCTCCGGCGACTGCGTTTCCCCATCAACCCCGATCTGTACGGCGCCGTTGAGAAAAACCTCGCCGGCCTTGGCGCCGATCGCAATCAGTTCGGCGGTGGTGAATTTGCGCAACGCCGCCCGCGCCTCATCAATGCGCTTGAGGTCGCGCCGGATCACGCCGGCATTCACCTGACTCACGGAGGCCTTCACCGCACCATCACGATAATCGGTCACCTCAATCTGATTGAGGCTCACGTACGGTTCGCCCAGGCGCAGGCAGGGGATGTGCGGAATGGCCATTTTAGTAGACTCCCTCCACGATCTTCTTCTCCATGGCACCGAACGGCCGCACTTCAGCCACGCCGTCCCAAGGGTCATTGGCCCACGGCGCCCGGCGGATGGCCTCATCGCGCTCGAGGAAGCGCGGCATGAAGAATTCCTTGGTCAACGTCGTCAGCTCCACGCGGCCCCACGCATCGTAGTCCACAAGGGTTTCCGTCTGCTTCGGATTCACCACCCGCAGCACCGCGCGCGGTTGCGGCGCGTGATAGGTGATCGAGTAATCGTTATCCGCACCGAACGGCCGATGCCGCGCCAGCCCCATCAGCGTGTTGCCATAAGTGGGCACAAAGCCGATTTGGTTTTCGCAAATCTCCTCCACGAGAAAGCGCGTGTACTGCTTGTCCATCGTGGTGCCCCCGCAGAACACGCCCTTGATACCGGCCTTGATGAGATCCATCCGCTCCGCCATCGCTTCCAGCAGCTTGGGCGTGGTGAAGAGCGCGCTCACGCTGCGGTGCTTGAGTATGGTGGTGGCCTGATCGATCACATGATCCATGTACGCCCGTGCTTGATCGTACTGCTTGGAGGCAATCAACCGTTTCACCCAGCGCGGATCGAGATCCACAAAGTAGCATGAACAACCGCGCACATTCGCCAAATGCTCAATGGCCAGACGCAGGCGGCGCGGGCCGGTGGGGCCGACCATCATCCAGTAATGATCGCGCGGAAAATGATCGTCACTCAACGTCTCGGAAAACGCGCTATAATCGATCTTGTAATCCTCCCAGCCAATTCGCTGCTTGGGCATGCCGGTTGTGCCGCCGGTCTCGAAGATGCTGAACGGCTTGCCGTCAAAAGCCTTGGGCCGCCAGATTTCATTCGGCAAATCGCGCAGCCATTCATCCTGAAAATGGGGGAATTTCGAAACGATGTCATCAAAGCACGTAATTTCCTCCGCCGGATTCCAGCCCGCTTCCTTGGCCCAATCGAGCCAGAACGGGCTGCCGGTCTCGGGCGAAAAATGCCACTTCACAATTTCCACGGCATGCGCGTCGAGTTGCGCCTTTGCCTCCTGCACTTGTTGATCCAATTCAGCCATAAATGTTTCCTGTCGGGCAGAGGTACAGCCTCGCCCATGGGTTCATTCCCGTCAAACGTCGAGTCACCTAACGCGCGTTGTTCGGGAAAAATTTGTTAATCTGTCGTTCCTCCAATGCCGGGCTCACCAGCGAGCCAACGATCAAGGCCACTGAGGAAGCCATCGTCATCGGGGCCATGGGCAGCATGCCCAACACGGTGAAGCCCTTGTCGGCTCCATAACCGGATTCCTTGAACCACACGATCCAAAGTACCACGGTCACCGCAATACACGCATAGACGCCCCATGCCGTGGCGCGTTTCCAGTATAGCGCGGCGAACACAATCGGAAACAGGGCCGTGAAGCCGCTGAAACACCACATGCCCAGTTGGAATACACTGGCCGATTTCATCAGCGTCAAGGACAGCAGATAAGCCACCACCACCACGCCCACCACAAAGCCGCGCGCGATCTTCACGGTATCGGCGTCGCTATAGTAATCCTTGCCCTTCCAGGGCACGATAATGTCGTTGGTGAACATGGTCCCCAAGCAGGCGAACTGTGAATCCAGACTGCTCATGATCGCCGCCAACACGCCGATCATCAACAAGCCCGTAAGCCAGGGATTATCTACCAGTTGATTCACCATCGCTCCCAACACCGCATTAACATCCAGTTTGTCAGTGCCGGGAACGACCGGCAGCGTCAATTCGCCGTCGGCATACAAACCGGCCGCCCACGTACCAATGATTACGCACGGCAGCCAGACCACGGCAATGCAAACCGGATGGGCCACAATGGCCAATTTAAAGGTCTTGGCCGATTTGGCGGTCAACCAATGCTGAAAAACGTGCGGAAACATTCCGATGCTCAACGGAATAAACAGGTAGGTGATCCAAAGCAGCTTAGACATCGACGGCTTGGGTTTTACAGGGCCTTTTGATTCTGGTTTTTGGACTTCATCAGGTTTTTCCATCCCGGAATCCGCGCCACCCATTGAATTCCACATCAGCAATTTATCTTCATATTCCTCGAACGCTTTCACCTGTTCTTGATGTGCGTCGTATTTTTCAACTGTGGCAGGATGAATTCCCCGGGCCAAGCGGGCCGGTTTGTGTTGTTCCACATATTCGGTGGCGCGCTTCACATTTTGCTGGAAGGCACCGGCTCCTTCCTCGGTTTTGGCCGCCACACCCTTGGCAATCATGGCAAAGGCCACCACGCCGGTGAGCATGAATACGAGGGTTTGAAACGTATTCGCCCAAGCCGCACTGCGTACGCCGCCCAAGAAAACGTAGGTGAGCACCACGCCGCAAATCACCAGACCGGTCAAAGCCGGATCCAGGCCGGCGGTTCCCTGCATAAATTTACCGGCACTAATAATGCCAATCAGCAGATACGGAATAATAAACAGGACGAGCAAGACGAAGAGCACGGTGCCGAGAGTGTGTGACCGGAAGCGTTCGCGGAAGAACTGCACCTGAGTCACGTACCCGAGCCGTTTGCCGATGGCCCACAGGCGGGTGCCGATCACAAAGAATACCGTGGAATGGACAATCCCGCTCCACACGGCCACCGCCCCGAAGGTAGCCACCCCGGTGATAAAAGCTTTACCGGTGGAACCGACCAGAGCAAAGCCGGTCATGGTGGTGCCGAACACGCTCATCAACAGCATGAACGGCCCAATGGAACGGCTCGCAACAAAGTAATCTTTGCTCGTACCGCGAAACAGGGTGCTGCTGAATATACCCAGCCCAAGCAGGACCACCAAATAAGCGCCCACCATGAACAGCGGTAAATTGGACTGCGCCGCGTCGGCTAGTAACATCATTCGCCTGCCTTTGGTTGAGATGGGGCATGACCCTCATTGGAACCTCCGCCGGATCCGCCACGACCACGGCCACCCCGACGACGACGCCGACGAGGCCGATCGGAGGAATCGGTACCGGACGATTGAGCGGATGCCCTACCGGAATCGGATTTCCTTTCGCCGGAACGCATTGAATTATCGCCGCCTTCGCCGCGGGAGCGATTGCGGCCACCCCGATTGCGGCCACCGCCACGATTACGCCCGCCTCGGTCGCGGTGACTGCCGGCTTCCGCCCAACGTTCCAGCTCTGTCGGCCACGCCTTCCAGACGGCCAGCAGGGCCACCAAGGCTGTCGCCAGGGAGATCACCACCTGATAATGCACCCCCAACGGCAGACCCATCACGAGTTCATGTTCGTGGTGATGGGCAAAAGCCGCCTCATAAGCCAGGCGCTCGGCTTCAGGAAGATTGCTGACATATGCCGGCACAAAATCCTGCAGCTCGTTGCGTTCCTCCAAGAATGGCCAAACAAACCAGTCTTGGTGGAGCCAAGCAAGGGACACCACGAGGGCAACGATGAAATATCTCATCTCAGCAGGGTCGCGTCTGGGCGGGGGTGCTGATTATTTCTTCGGCGCCTCGATGGCGTACAGGTGTGTTTGCGTGCCGACATACAGGGTACCATTGGCCACCACGGGCGTGGAGTAGATGGGCACGAGCATGTTGGTCTCGAAGATGGGATCGTCTTTCTTGGGATCGAAATCCGCCTTCAACGGCAGCACGGTCAGGTCGCCGTCCTCATCGCCAATGTACACCTTGCCATCGGCCACGAAGGGGCTGGACCACATGTGAGCCTTGCAGTCGTACACCCAGTGTTCCTTGCCGGTGGCGGCGTCGAGGCAGTAGACGTAGCCGGTGTAGTCGGAGGCAATCAACAGGCCGCTCTCCGGATCAATGGCACAGGTCGAAATGGTGCGCTGGATCTTGCGGTAGTCCCAGATTTTCTCGCCGGTATCCGCGTTCACACAGGTCAGGCAGCCCACGCCTTCACCGTGCTCTGGGTCCTGACCGATGGCCACGTACACGTTGCCTTTGTAATAGGTGGGGGTGGCAATCAACTCACTGGGACCTTCAGCAGCCGGGTACTTGATCTCATTGCCGTCCTCATCCTTCTTGTAGGCGTCGGGCACACAGTCAAATTTCCAGTGGGCCTTGAACAGGTCGAAACCGTCCTCGTCTTTCTCGAATTTGGTGTCGAAGGCGTAGAGCACGCCATCACCCGCCGCGAAGAACACGGCATCCTTGCCCTTGATCTTGCCCTTAGAGGGGCTGGACCAGTTACAGTGCATGATGTTTTTGCCGATGCCCTCGGCTTCCTCGCCGGCGAGGGTGCCGTCCTTCTTGTTCAAGGCCACGATGCACGGGGCTTGCGGGGCAGGAATGTTCAGGTGACTCCAATCCTGGCCGTTGGAGGTGGTGCAGAAGAGCAGGTCACCCACGATCAGGATGGAGGAGCTGGCGATGTTGTGTGGGAACACACCCAACTCTTCGCGAAGGTCAAAACGCCAGATGATGTCGGCGTCCTTGGCGGTCGGTTCCAAGGGTTCCTTGCCTTGGTCGACCATGAACTTGGCTTCGCCCTGGAACCCTTGGTTGCCGTTCTTCATGCCCTCGGTATCGAGACAGAGAATCTCACTGCGGTTGGCCACCACGTAAACGCGATTGCCTTCCACGGCCGGGCTGGAGCAAATGCCGAGGTATTCCCAGTCGCTCACCTTGCCGGCGCCCAGCTTGGGCACAACCAACTGCCACTCGAGTTCACCGGTTTTTTCATCGAGACAATACACGATGCCGCGATCGCCGATGTGGCGCTCGTCGCGCGGGCTCTCGTTGTTGGTGCCCACGTACACTTTACCGTTGGAAACGGTCGTGTTGCCGTAGGCCTGCGAACCGAGCTTGGCCACCCACTTCACGTTCTTGGTGGTGGAGAGGTCGACTTCCTCGGTCCCTTTCTTAAATTTGCCCGGGTCGAAACTGGCGGCGATGCCTTTCTCGGGGGAGTAAAGGTTGCCGTCCCCGTTGCCGGACCACACGGGCCAGTCCTGACCGCCGGAAGCCGGCGCCGTGGCGGTGCTGGTGGCCGAAGGAGTGGAGACCGTCGCTTGCGGTGCCTGATCATTCGTGGCCGGCACCACGGTGGCATCGGCGTCGGAGTCAGTCGAACCGCAGTTGGTCTGCGTCATGATGATGCTGGAGGCCGCCAGCAGACTGACGCCGCCCATCAGGAAGAAGGATTTGCTTTTCATGTTTAAAATCGTGGGTTGAGTTTGATTAGTTCCGGGTGATCTTGATGTTGTCGATGTAAACCGGCTTCAGGCTCTGCGGTGAGAAACCGATGATGCCGGGGGCGCCCAGTTTGTGGGCGTTCTTGTGTTTGACCTCAATCGTCCAAGCCTCGGGCTCGGGTTCGCCTTTGGGCCAGGCTTTGGCACGGACCACGCCAGAGCCGTCTTTCGCCACATCCACGCGGCTCTTGAGGGTGTACCATTGGTTCGGGGACCACTTGAAGGGCACGCTCTCCTTCACGCGCTCGTGATTGGAGCTGACTTCAAGAATCTGTTGGTTGCCGATCAACGTGATGAAATACCGCTGGTTAATCACGCCGACGTTGCCCTTGATGCGGCGGTTGCCGTCGGTCATCACGTCGGCCTGCACGGTATAATTGCTGGAGCTGGGATCGCCGAAGATGGTGATCGCGCGCTGGAACAGCACGCGGTCCAGCGTCTTGCGAAACACCTTATTGCCGTCCAGATCGCGCACCTCCCACTTGAGGCGGGCCCCGGTCCAAGCCAGCGGCGGGAAGGCATATTTCTCGCCGTCAGCCGGGTGATCGATCGTCAGGTCGTAGCCCTCAAAATCCTGCTCGTAGGGAATCTGCGGCAGAATCCGGCCGCGCAGCAGGCCCGTGAGGCCGTCGGCGCTGGTGGCCTTGAAGGCGCCGGCGCTGGAAACGTTGCCGGCATCGGCGGTGATCGCATTGTTCGCCACACTGGCGTTCATCTGCGTCTTCACCTTGGCGGTGGGCGGAATGAATTTGGCGAAGTCCGCTTTGACTCCGGATTCCACCACGTTGCCGTACTGATCAATTTTGTTAACGGTGAGCTCCAGTTTTTCACCGGGCTTCAGGAGAATATCGCCGGGCACAATCTGCAGTGCGACAGCCTTGGAATCAGCCGGCTTGGCCGCGGCCGCGGGCAGGGTGGCATCCGGCTTCTCGCCGTTGGCCTTACCGAAGACATAGAGCTTGCTCATGGTGTGGATGTACACCTTGCCGTTCCACGCCACGGGCGAGCCCAAAATACCGCCTTCCAGCTCCACTTCACTGAGGATGTCCACGCCGTCGTCCTTGGGCTTCACCACGAGGAACCGACCGTTCGGGAAACCGAGGTACAGTTTGCCATCCGAGTAAAGCGGTGAGGAATGAATCTGTTCGTTATTGAGTTTCTCTTCAAAAATCAGTTTGCCGGTCTTGGCCTCCACACACACGAGTACGCCGGTCTTGGTGACCTGATACACGCGGCCGTTGGCCAGCACGGGGCTGCTTGTGAACATGGCAAACGGATGACGCCACAACTCCCAATCCTTACCGTCGGCCAGGGTAAGATCCTTGTCCTTCAAAATCGTCTGAGCCTCGCCGGGAGCGGGAAGCTTAGTCGGCAGCTTGATGCCAATCATCCGGCCTTCCTCGGCCGCATCGATGTTTTCCTTGCCGTGAATGCTCACCAACACGCCGTCATGAATCACCACGCTGGAGTTGACGCCGCCTTGTGAGGATTGAAAGCGCCACAGTGCCTGGCCCGTGCGAACGTCCACGCACACCACGTTGCCGTCACCGGTGCCGGCGTAAAAAACGCGGCGGCCACCCACATTGGCGAGCACCGGAGTGGAAAAGGAGCTGTCTTTCGGGCTCACCCCGGGGGTGCTGGCCCAAACCGGCGCGCCGGTTTTCTTGTTAAAGGCATAAAAGCGGTCACGGGCCGGCCCCTGTTTGCCCCAATAGCTGGTCACCCCGCGCACGATCACCAGATCCCCGTCAATGACTGCTGCCCCCGTGCGGCCGTTGGGGAAGGTCAACCGGCCGAAGCGCTCCATCAGCGAGTATTCCCACTGCATTTTGCCGTCCGGGCTAAAGCATTTCACCCCGCCGTTGGTGGTCATCAGGTACACCCAACCGGTGGCCGGATCGACTGTGGGGGAGCCGACGGAGTACCGGCTGTATACCGTGTCGCTCAGGTAATCGTTATAGGCGTGCTCCCATTGAAGTTTTCCGTCGGCCTCATTCAGACAGAGCAGGACCTCCTGCAAATCCGGACCCTTGCCGCGGTATCCCCAGGCGTACACTTTGCCGTTGGCGATTACCGGCGCGCCTCGGCCGGCAATGTCGTAGCTCCATAACAGGTTTTTGGCCGGGTCGATCTGGTCCGGTAACCCCTTCTCATCAGTGGTGCCGTTCTGGTGCGGGCCGCGCCAGTTGGTCCAGCCGCTCACCGCAGCTTGAGAGGAGAAAGAGAAAAGGGCGAATGCACCCAGCACCGCCAGTGCGGCAAATTTATTCAGCTTCATGATGTTTCAACAAGGTTTGCGCCCCCTACACATGCCGACCATTACGTAAAAACGCGCCGTTGTTCACAGGGCCGCGGAAATCAATGGCTTTACTCGCTGGTAATTGCAAGGCAGAAATCGTACCTGTACGTACGATTTTTGACGACGCATGGCCAACGAAGAATTCAACGAAGATTTACCCATCGACTCTCCCGAGCGTAAACGCCTGCCACTCCTGCTTCGGCGCGCTTGGTACGGTCTGAACCAGGCGTTCCGCCGCCAAATCAGCCACGCCGGGGCCACGCCCGATCAATTCACCGCCCTGCGCACCCTGTGCGAAGGCGACACAGTCGGCCTCACCCAGAGCGAGCTGACCCGTGCCATGAGCAGCGATCCCAATACCGTTGCCTCCCTTTTGGAGCGTATGGAAAACAATGGCTGGCTCGAACGCAAACCCCACGAGACGGACCGCCGGGCCAAGCGGATCCTGATCCTGCCCGCCGGCCGGGAGAAATACGCTGAACTGCGCAACTGTGCCGCCGATCTGCAGGGTGAACTGCTAACCACCCTCCCCGCCGAACGCCGCGATGCCTTTCTGGAGGAACTCGCCAAGGTCGCCGACGCCTGTCATAGTGCCGCGCAGGAAGCCGGTCGGAAGAACCGGGACTAGCCATAAAAAAAACCGCCCCGAAGGGCGGCCCTCTTCAGAGAGGTTGATTCTTGGGGTTAACTGCCTCCACCGGATTCGGGCTGCTCCTGGCCGTTGTTCTCATCCGGAGTGGTGTTTCCATTGGAATTGTCGACACCGTTTTCATTGTTGGCGTCTTCAGAATTGTCATCAGTGGTACCGTTTTCATCCACGGCAGTCTCCGTGTCATCATCCGAGTGATGCGCGCAGCAGGCTTCGGTTCCATCCGCAGCAGCCGCTCCGCCCACCGAATCCGACGCGCCATCCACCAATAACGGCGCAATTACCAGCGCGATCACACTCATCAACTTGAGCAGAATGTTCAGGGACGGACCGGAAGTATCCTTGAGCGGATCGCCCACGGTATCGCCAACCACCCCGGCCTTGTGAGCCTCGCTACCTTTCTTGTGGTACACGCCGTCCACTTCCACACCATCGCCCACTTCAAACATCTTCTTGGCATTATCCCACGCACCACCGGCGTTGGACTGGAACAGTGCAAGCAAGACACCGCTGACGGTCACGCCCGCGAGCAATCCGCCCAGCGCTTGCGCCGCAGTCGCCGCGTCGGTGGCGTACTTGAAGCCGAAGGCCACCACCACCGGCGTCAACACTGCCAGCACGCCGGGCTTAATCATCTCCTTAATGGCCGCGTCGGTGGAAATTGCCACGCAGCTTGCGTACTCCGCCTTGCCATCAGCCGCCTCGTACACCTGGCGATCCTCCTCGCTCCACTCCTCGATCGGCTTGTCGCCATTATCCTGCATCTTACCGAGGGCGGCCTTCAGTTCCGGGATATTGGCAAACTGCCGGCGCACTTCCTGGATCATCGACATCGCCGCGCGTCCCACTGCGTCAATCGCCATGGCGGAAAACAGGTACGGTAACATCGCGCCCACAAACAAACAGGCCATCACATTGGGATCGGAAAGGTTGATGGCATCAATATCGGCCACGCCCATGTACGCGGCGAACAAGGCCAGCGCGGTCAATGCCGCCGAGCCGATGGCGAAGCCCTTGCCGATAGCCGCGGTGGAGTTGCCCACCGCGTCGAGGCTGTCGGTGCGTTCGCGCACTTCCTTGGGCAATTCGCTCATTTCCGCAATGCCACCGGCATTATCGGCGATCGGCCCATAGGCATCCACCGCCAGCTGAATGCCGGTGTTCGCCAGCATGCCCACCGCGGCAATCGCAATGCCGTACAGACCGGCGAATGAGTACGCACCCAGAATCGCAATCGCGATAAAGATGATCGGGAAGGTCGTCGACCGCATGCCGCAGCCGATGCCCGCGATGATGTTCGTGGCACTGCCGGTCACCGAATGCCGTGCTACCTCCGTCACTGGCCCAGTATTGATCCCTGTGAAATGTTCGGTCACCAAACCAATCGCAATCCCGCAGGCCAAGCCCATCAGGCTCGCCCAAAAGACCCCCAAGGCGGTGTATTCCTTGCCGTTATACGTCCATGATTCGGGCAACAGATTGGTGATCAGGAAAAACGCCCCGACCAACATGATCACCGCGGCAATCAGTTCCCCGCGCGTTAACCCGCTCTTGGGATTGCCGCCTTCTTCCACACTTACAAACTGCGCTCCAATCATCGAGGCAATGATGCCCATGGCCGCGAGGAACAACGGCAGCAATACCGCGCCCAATCCGTTGAATACCTCGTATTCTTCGATCTGGCCGAAGGACGCCACAAACAGGGCGCCGAGCACCATCGCGCCGATCATCGAGCCCACGTAGCTCTCAAAGAGGTCAGCGCCCATGCCCGCCACGTCGCCCACGTTATCGCCCACATTATCGGCGATGGTCGCCGGGTTCAGCGGATGATCCTCCGGGATGCCCGCCTCCACTTTGCCCACCAGATCGGCACCCACATCAGCCGCCTTGGTGTAGATGCCGCCACCCACACGCGCAAAGAGCGCGATGGAGGAGGCGCCAAAACTGAAGCCGGTGAGCACGCTGATGATGGTGCTAAGGGTGGTTTTATATGTGGTGGGATCATTTGCGGCTCCTGCCAAATTAAAATGTCCCGAATAGAATATCCACAAAACTGAAAGCCCCAACACTCCGAGTCCCACCACGCCCATGCCCATGACCGAGCCGCCGCGGAAGGCGACGTTGAGTGCGGGATTCAGACCGGTACGGGCGGCGTTGGCCGTGCGCACGTTGGCCTTGGTGGCCACCTTCATACCGATGTATCCGGCCAGAGCCGAACACGTGGCGCCGACCACGAATGACAGCGCGATCAGCGGGCTCGATTGGCTGCCCTGCGTGAGCGCCAGCAGCACGGCCACGGCGACCACGAAGTAGGCCAGCTTGGAATATTCCGCCCGCAGAAACGCCATCGCGCCGTCGGTGATGTAGGTGGAAATCCGGTTCATGCGGTCGGTGCCGATCTCCTGCCGGGCCACCCATTGGGCGCGCAGATAGGTGAACAGCAAGGCCAACACTCCGGCCAGTGGAATGAGATAGATATTCTTGTCCATGTTGTCTGATTGTTGCGTGAAACTACGCGTTTGAAAGTTGGGAACGTCCCTCCTCTTGTTTGCCGAGGCAATCTGCCTCCCCCTGCGAGAAGGTTAAACGTGAATATTTGTCATATGTCAAGAAATACAGGGCCCAAAGCGCCACTTGACCCCATGCGAGCCCGCGCCTAACCTGACCCACCGTTTTTCACCATGAGTAAGCACACCGATTCCACTCGACGCAATTTTATCAAGGCCTCCACTGCCACTGCCAGTGCGGCGGCCATTGCCTTTCCCACTGTCACCTTTGGCAAGCCGAACAGTGCCAAGCTGAAGATTGGCTGGATCGGCTGCGGCGGCCGCGGTTCCGGCGCCATTAATCAGGCGTTGTCCGCCGATTCCAATGTCGAGCTGTACGCCATCGGCGAAGCGTTTCAGGACAAGGCCGATGCCGGCCTCGAGCGCATCAAAAAATATCATCCCGGCAAAATCAACGTCGACAAAGGCCGCATCTTTGTCGGGCTCGATGCCTACCAGAAGGTCATCGACAGCGGCGTGGATGTCGTGCTGCTCGCCACCCCTCCGGGCTTCCGCCCCCAACACATCAAAGCCGCCGTCGATGCCGGCAAACATGTCTTCGCCGAGAAACCCATGGCCACCGATGCGCCCGGCGTGCATTCGGTCCTGAAATCCATCGAGAAAGCCAAGAAACAGGGTACCTCCATTGTGGACGGCTTTGTCTGGCGCTGGACCTACGCTCAGCGCGATACCTACGAGAAAATCCTCGGCGGCGATCTGGGCGAACTGCAGGCGATTTACTCCAGCTACAACAACAACGCCCGCAAACGCTACCCCGACTTCGGCCGGCACAATACCAAGACCGATGTCGAGTATATGCTCCGGCGCTGGTACTACTTCACCTGGCTGTCCGGTGACCACATTGTCGAGCAGGCCGTCCATAGCATCGACAAAATGCTCTGGGCCAAAAACGACGAAGTGCCCGCCTACGCCGTGGCCAATGGCGGCCGCCAAAACCGCGGCGAAGAAGAAGGCAACATCTATGACCACTTCGGTGTCGAATTCGCCTGGGCCGATGGCACGCAGGGCTACCATTTCTGCCGCCAGATGGATAACTGCGAGAACGGCGTCTGGGACCGCGTCTACGGGTCCAAGGGCAAATACACCGGAGAATCCGGCCGCAAACTCCATGTATTCTCCAACAAAGACGGCCTCCTCTGGCGCTGGAATGCCGGCCCCAACGGCGAACGAAGCAACAACGGTTATCAAACCGAGCATGACGAGATGTACGCCGCCATTCGCGACGGCAAACCGCTCAACACCGGCGAGCGCATGATCAAGACCACCCTCACCGCCATGATGGCACGCACCGCCGCTTACACCGGCAAAAAGGTCACCAAGGAAATGATGCTCAACTCCAAGGAACAACTCGTGCCGGACAAGATCAGCTTCGACATGAAATTCCCCCCGCGCGCCGTCCGCCATGCCGGCCGCGATGAGGCACTCAAGCCGCACGGCTGGAGTTAAGGAAATCCATTCTCACCGCCGCTCGGTCACGTGATCGGGCGGCTTTTTTATTGCCGCCCACTATACATTTGTTAATGAATCACGGGCATATAAATATTTCCCAAGGATAATGGCACGTCGATTCACAAAAACGGAGAGACAGTGGGAGTCGGTCAAAGGATTCTTTCGGAAATTTGCCGATGCCATCATCACCGTAATCGGAGTACTCCTGATTATCGCTGGTACTGGTTTATTGTTACTGACTGAATCTTGCGTCAACCAATCTTACAACTCAACTCGCATTGGGAATCAAACCGCCACCATTGCAGAGGCCAGTGCGGTATCGCCGGATAATGAAGGGAAACTGGTTTTAATCTCAGGCCAACTGACAACCGATCCCGGCACCATTCTTACCGATTCCAAATTTACCGCAGCATCCTTAACCAACGGGGTAATGCTCTCGCGAAAGGTTGAGCTGTGCCAATGGGATCAAATTGTAAATGTGGACAACCAGTTTAACGGTTTGGAAGTTGAAATTCTGGAACCGGCCTCGAATTACAAACGCATCTGGTCCAAAGAACTAGTTGATGATTCTTACCACAGTTATTCCTTTAAAAACCCGGATGAATTTCAACTCAGCAGTGAATCCTTCATTAATGTATCTGCCCAAATTGGGGCCTACACCGTCTCAGAACATTTATTGAAGAATGCCAATCTAGAAGAAAAACGGCTCAAATTATCCAAACCGCACCCCAACCTCCCATGGAATCAATATAAAGATTGGAACATACGCGATAACTACTTCTATTCCGGAAACCCGGATACCCCGAAGGTTGGTGATTACCGAGTTCATTTTATGGTCGTGCTTCCTCAACTCAGCACTGCCATTGGCCAACAAAGCGGCAACACTCTCATTCCGCATACCGTTACCGTTAAGGAAGGCACCGACTCGATCGCTCAGTTGAACGCGGGGCAATTGAGTATCGATCAAATGATGGAATCCCGTCTCACGGAAAGGCTATCAAATGCTTGGTACAGTCGTGGAATTGCATGGGTGCTCATGTGGGTTGGAGTCTGTTTCATGTTTGCTAAATGGAACACCCTTGATGGTTTTTGGACCGAATATACCCATTATTGGTGGGAAGGTTGGAATTGGTCACTGATGATCCCTTATACCATACCGGCACTTGGGCTGACGCTGCTCGTCATCGGCGGATATTGGTTTCAGTATGAACCGCTCCGGATCGGCACACCGCTCACACTGGGGGCCTCGACTCTGTTCTTCCTATTTTACCGTTTTCAAAACAAACCAAACCTAGATCAACCCATCGCCCCATCGTCGACACCCACGGCAACCCGATTAGCCCCCGATCCTGTCCCGGAAGAGCCCGAACACTCAAACCTCAACGCCGTCTATGAACTCTGCACACTGTACCTCGTGGCCTTGGATGAGCAATTCACCCCCGAGGAACAAGAACTGGTAGATCAACACTTTGGCCCCGGCACCAGCGAACGGTTTATCCAACGCCTCCACATGATGAATTGGACGGAACAATTCTCTGTTCTGCATGACATGGTCCAACGCTTGTCGCCCACCGATCGGTTTGCATTAAAGTCCAAAGGCCGGGCCTTTTTCCAATCGATCCTTGCGGTTGATGAAATCACTAACATGGAAAAATCCCGATTTGATGATCTGATGCGTTTTCTGGAAGAGTCGATGGAATAACCTCAACCATCCGTGATCGGGCGGCTTTTTTATTGCCGCCATCCGAGCGCCTTTTAAGCTCCATTCATGACTCCCCCGAACCGGCGAATTTTTCTCAAAACCTCCGCCGCGGCATCATTGGCGTTGCCGGCCATCAACTTCGGCAAACCCGACAGCCGAAAGCTCAAGATCGGTCTGGTCGGCTGTGGAGGACGCGGTACCGGCGCCGCCAATCAGGCGCTCACCGCCGACAGTAATCTGACCCTCCACGCCCTCGGCGACGTGTTTCCGGGGTCTCTGGAAAAAAGTCTGAAAACCCTGCAAACCGTGCAGCCCGCCAAGGTCGATGTGCCCAAGAGCCGTCAACATGTCGGTTGGGATGCCTACCAAAAGGTGGTGGAATCCTGCGATGTCGTGCTGCTGGCCACGCCGCCTCAGTTTCGTCCGTTGCACCTAGAGGCCGCCGTAGCCGCCAAGAAACATGTCTTTGCCGAAAAACCCGTGGCGGTGGATTCGCCCGGGGTGCGCCGTGTGCTCGCCAGTGCCGCCCGGGCCAAGGCGCAGGGCACCTTCGTGGTCAGCGGTCTCTGTTGGCGTTATGAAACCGGCATGCAGGAGGTGATGAAGCGTTTGCATGGCGGCCAGATCGGCGACCTGCAGGCCCTGGAAACCACCCGGCACGGCCGGGGCGTGGCCAAGCTCGCCCAGCGCCAACCCGGCTGGAGCGACATGGAATACCAGATGCGCAACTGGTATTATTACACATGGCTCTCCGGCGACTTTATAGTGGAGATGTTTGTGCACGAACTGGACAAGATGGCCTGGGCGATGCGCGATGAGTATCCCGTGCACTGCATCGCCAGCGGTGGCCGCATCGCCCGCACCGAGCCGCATTACGGCCATGTGTACGATCATTTTAACGCCATCTACACCTACGCCAACGGCACCAAACTCTACGCCGGCACGCGCCATCAGCCGGGTTGCGACGGGGCCCGGCTCGATCTCGCCCACGGCACCGAAGGGCGCTGCAATCTCATGGGCTACACCATGCTCGGCAAACGCCCCTGGAAATGGGACGGCCAACGCACGGTCATGCATCAGCTGGAACACGATGTCTTTTTTGCCGCGCTCCGCGATGGCAGTTACATCAACAACGGCGATTACATGGCCAAGAGCACGCTGATGGCCATCATGGCCCGCCAAAGTGCTTACACCGGTAAAGCCCTCACTTGGGATCAAATTCTCAACAGTAAAGAAGACCTCACCCCGCCCAGCTACACGTGGGACCAAAAAATGCCCGAACCGCCCGTGGCGATTCCGGGTAAAACTCAGTTCACCTAAAAAGTATAGTTACAGCGTTGTAATTATACCTTAACTAAGCTAGATTGGTCTGTGCAGTTTGAATTTGATCCGTTCAAAAGTGAAGCGAATGCGGCCAAGCACGGAATCAATTTCGAGCAAGCACAGTTGATTTGGCGGGATCCGGATCGATTGGAGATCCCCTCGCGTTATCCCGATGAGCCAAGGCAACTCGTCATTGGCCGGGCGAAGGATCGGATTTGGACGGCGATCGTGACGGAACGCCAAGGCATCACTCGATTAATTAGCGTGCGGTGCGCTCGTAACAGTGAAAAGGCCCTTTATGATGAGCAACAGGACGACTGAAAATAATCTGGAAACAAAATTTGAAGCCGGCGAAGAGGTGCTGGATTATTTTGATCCGGCACAAGCCAAGCGCCCCGGCAAAGCCACCCAACGCGTGAACGTCGATTTCCCCGGGTGGGTGGTTCAACGCTTGG